>NZ_JACVPE010000002.1:0-215798 GCF_018882005.1 Polynucleobacter sp. es-GGE-1 | reverse complement strand
GGAATATATCCACTACTACAACCATGATCGAATCAAGCAAAAACTAAAGGGATTGAGCCCGGTGCAATACCGAACTCAATCCCTCGTGCTAACCTAACTAAACTGTCCAACTACTGGGGGTCAGTTCATTTCAGCGGCTTTTTTTCTTCATGAAGAAGATTACTTCTTAGCGTCAGCAGCAGGAGCGGCTGGAGCAGCAGGGGCTGCAGGAGCGGCAGCAGGAGCTTCAGCAGCAGGAGCGGCAGGAGCAGCAGCAGCAGGAGCTTCAGCAGGTTTTGCTTCTTCTTTTTTACCGCAAGCGGCCAAAGCGATAGCTAACATTGCAGCAAATACGAGTGACTTCTTCATTTGTAATTTCCTCTAAAAAAATTAAACACCAATTATCGATAATTGTTGTGGGAGCTACCAAGGGCAAATCCCTAGGTAGTTTCCTGTATTTATTATAGCCATACCTGATTAATCTTCGAAAATCAGCCAACCAGCGAGGTAGGCTTCGTAAAGACTTGTTTTGCTGCTATTTTTAAGCCGGTTAGTTTTCAGTCTTTTGGCGGATGATAGGTCGTTCCAGGCAGATATGATCTCGATGGTTTGATCTTTTGTGACATTGTCACCATTGCAAAATACTTGCTTGCCAAGGCTCAAAATACGGCTTTGGGGGCTTGGAATGAGTGATGTATTAGCCAGCTCCTTGAGGAACTGGCTTTGGCTTAAGGGCTGCTTGGGGCCATCAAAAAATGCCTGCTGTTTGGGTTCGGATAGGTATGCGGTGATGCCAGGTAAAAATCGATCAATTTGGTTCAAGTTCAGGCTAGCCAACTGTTCACGTAATTGTTTGATGAGTTCTTGTGGAAGTTGCTCAGGGCTGGCGGTTGACCCCTGTTTTGGGTCAGCAAATTTACGATCTAAATCGGGAATGTCTTCCAAGGATTCGGCGAGTCGCCATAAACCCTCTTGAAGCAACTCTTTAAAGCTAGGAGAGCGAAACCCTACAGACCAGGTTTGACAGCCAGCATCTAAAGCGATCCCATCATGAGCCACATGGGGCGGGAGATACAGCATATCGCCGGGCTCAAGCACCCACTCTTGTTCGCATTGAAAATTCTGCAGAATCTTCAGAGGCAACTTAGTATCGAGGCTTAAGTCTTTCTGTTGAGAGATGCGCCACTTTCTTCTTCCCGACATTTGGATGAGAAAAACATCATAGGAATCAAAATGGGGTCCCACACCTCCGCCAATGCCAGCAATACTGATCATCAGGTCATCTAAGCGAGCATCAGGTATAAAGCGAAACCAGGAAAGCACTTTTGTGGCTGCGGGATGATGCGCTTCCATACCTTGGAGCAAAAGCGTCCAGTCCCGCATATCGAGCTTGGGTAAGGATTTTTTCTGGAAGGGTCCCTGATCAAAGCGCCAAGGCTTAGATTGAATGAGGCGAGACTCTACTTCCTCTTGAGCGGCAAAGTGAACTAATTGTTCATAAGAAATCGGGCTTTCTAGCGACTCCTCGTTTTGAGAGCAAAGCGCAAATGCTGGAATGGCCCCCCGAACAAGCAAGGGCTTTTTATGCCAATACCGTTTCATGAACTGCTCAGGGCTCATTCCGCCAAATAGGGCCCAGGACTCGTTTAAAGGGAGCTTTTGGGGTGCTTGGGGCGGCTGATAAGGCTTGCTCAAGTAAAATGAACTCATAAAGTAAAGGCTAGTGTTAAATCATTAAAAAAACGAATGTACGACAAATTGCGCATGAAGATTGAAAAAAATACTATCGTATCCCTTCGATATAAATTAACCGATGCTCAAAATAATGTCATCGAGGAGCCAGATGCTCCGATGGTATACCTGCACGGTGGCTATGAAGGCACTTTCCCCAAAATTGAATCGATGTTGGACGGTCAAGACATTGGCTATGAAGCCACTATTCAATTAGAGCCTAATGAGGCTTTTGGCGAATATGACCCAGAGCTACTGAAGATAGAACCACGTACGCGCTTCCCAGAGCCATTAGAAGTAGGCATGCAATTTGAAGGCGTTCCAGATTCTGATGCAGATGAAGAGGCTGAAGATATCTCTGCATCTGCTGATGATGCAGACGAAACTGACGATGAACCTTTGATCTATACCGTGACTGATGTGGCTGATAACCAAGTTGTTCTAGATGGTAATCATCCCCTGGCAGGGATGGCTCTTCGCTTCTGGGTGCAGGTAGAGGATGTGCGCGCAGCGACTGATGATGAAATTCAAAATCGCTATCCCGAAGGAAGTGAGAACTTCACCTTTGGTATGCCCAATGAGGACGCAGATGAGGAAGATTTTCTTGAGAAAGCACTGAGCTTAAAAACTCAGGCACCACGCACCTTGCATTAATCCGCAAGATAGAACATTACTCTTTAAGCCATTCCTTGATGGCATCCAGATCGCGCTTGGTATCGCTGTTGGCAGGAGAATCTGTCGGAAGATTGCTTAACTTGGCGAGCGCCTTTTCAAGCTGAGCAATTTTGGCCTCTTGTTCGATCGTGGCATCAATTAAACCCTTGAGCGCCATCGATACTGGGTCGTCTACATTGGGCGTGACACCATAAGCAGAAAAATACTCTTTCGTTTTGCTATCTGCGCTTTGAGGCAGATCAGGATGTAAGATGCGCGCAGGGATACCCACTGCAGTAGCTCCCGGAGGAATTTCTTTTAAGACGACGGCGTTTGATCCAACGCGTGCACCATCGCCCACAGTAAATCCACCGAGTACTTTTGCACCAGCACTCACAACTACACCTTTACCCAGGGTGGGGTGACGTTTCACCCCTTTATAGAGAGAGGTGCCACCTAAAGTCACGCCTTGGTAAATGGTGCAGTCATCCCCAATCTCAGTAGTCTCGCCAATCACAATACCAAGACCATGATCTAAAAAGACGCGACGACCAATCTTGGCGCCCGGATGAATTTCAATGCCGGTGATAAAACGTGACAGCATCGATAGAACCCGTGCAATCCACTTCAGACCTAGGTTCCATAAAAAATGAGAGATACGGTGCAGCCAAACTGCATGTAAGCCTTGATAGCAGGTGATCACCTCGAGACGGTTTCTTGCAGCAGGGTCGCGGAGGATGATGGAGTCGACTTGGTCGAAGAGTGAATTAAACATGGCTAGATTTTAACGGGGCTGGCTTATTTTCTCAGGAGCATCTGTTTGGCAATTCCGCGCAAGAGGTCGATTTCTTCCTGATGCAGGCGGCTGCGAGCAAATAAGGCCTCCAAGCGGGGCATCAGCTTCTTAGGATTGGCGGGATCAAGATAGCCAATAGCCTCTAGACCCTGACGCCAATGCTCCAACATAGCAGCCACCGCAGCTGGATCAGCATAGTCCGACAAATCCCGACTATTGCTTGAGTCCTGCGAGATACCTGCTAAAAACGCTTCTCTCAGCGTGTAGGCGCAGACCATCAGCGCTTGCGCAAGATTTAAGGATGGGTAATCGGGGTTGGCGTCCAACCAGACGCGATGAGTGCATAAGGAAAGATGATGGTTTTCTAAACCCGTTCTTTCGGGGCCAAAGACAAGAGCGACTTGCCCCTGATTGCGTACTGTGTCGGTAATCAGGCCTCGAGCGGTTTCCCAATCTATGGCGGGAGGGCCAAACTCTCGTTCACGGCTAGTAAGACCCAGAACAAGTGAGCAACCCTGCACAGCGCTATCAAGAGACTCTGACTCTTGTGAAGATTCGAGTAGGTCAGCAGCGCCGCTAGCCAAAGCAATTGCCTCAGCCTGATTAGCAATACCTGGAATTTTTGGCTTAATTAGATGAAGATCGTGAAAGCCCATGGTTTTCAGGGCTCTTGCTGCCGAACCCACATTGCCAGGGTGGCTTGTTTCTACGAGAACCCAGCGTATCAGGTGGGCTTGGTCGATTTCCATGAGTTTCTTAGCTGTTTAGTCAGGAGGAGGGTAAATTGCAAATCGTTTAGAATCAGCGTATTAGCTTCGTATTGTCGTGCAGTTTTGGCAATGTGACAGGCTCGTTCTTATTTAATTTGTCCATCAATACTATGCATCCCATGTTAAATGTGGCCGTAAAGGCTGCCCGTCGTGCTGGAACCGTGATTAATCGCGCCTCTCTCAATTTAGAGCGTCTCCAAGTCGATCGTAAACAGCACAATGACTTTGTAACTGAGGTGGACAAGGCCGCAGAAGCGGCCATCATCGAAACCCTGAGCGAGGCCTATCCAACACATGGATTTTTGGCTGAAGAGACGGGTGAACACAATGCCGATGCAGAGAACGTATGGATCATTGATCCATTGGATGGCACAACTAACTTCATTCACGGCTTTCCGCAGTATGCGGTGTCAATTGCTTTAGCAGTCAATGGCGTAATTCAACAGGCTGTTGTCTACGATCCAACTCGCGATGAACTATTTACTGCAACTCGAGGAGCGGGCGCTTATTTGGATCGCCGGCGTTTACGGGTTGGTGCACAAGATCGTTTAGCGAATTCTTTAATTGGCACTGGCTTTCCCTATCGAGAAGATCAAGACCTCGATAAATATCTCAGCATATTTGCAGAGATGTCTCGTCAGTGCGCAGGCTTACGTCGTCCTGGTGCAGCTTCATTAGACTTAGCTTATGTTGCTGCGGGTCGTTACGATGGTTTCTTTGAGAGTGATCTCAAGCCTTGGGATATGGCTGCAGGTGCTCTGTTGATTACTGAAGCCGGTGGCTTGATTGGTAATTACCGCGGTGAAGAGGGATTTTTAAAGAGCGGCGAAGTAATGGCTGCAAATCCACGTATCTACGCTCAAATGGTGCAAACGCTTTCTAAATATTCTGCTTCTTAAGATTTAATCAAGTCGATAGCGCGCACGCCTTGAGCATTAATCATGAGTGCACTCGCTCTTGGGCGAGCACCTTCCGGATGATCTAAGTCCCAATCAGACAAAACCCAGCGTTGCCAAGATTGTTCGCCTAATTGCTCTTGATGATGAGCGGGTAAATGGGTGTGTCCATGTATCAGCTTATCGCCTGAATGACTACGTAGTATTGCAGCACAAGCCTCTTGAGTGACATTCGTTTTAATCTGATTCTTCTGATAGGAAGCTCTTGCATTGCGTTGATATTGCGCATGACTATTGCCCCGTAAATGATTGGCAACGGAACGCCGCCAAGCCAAGGGGAGGCAGAGAAATCCTTTTTGCAACCAAGGCTTTCTAGTCCAGCTACGAAATATCTGATAGCCCACATCTGCGGTGCACAGAGCATCCCCATGTGAGAGTAGGTAATGTTGGCCGGCAAGTTCCACCAGCGAAGGATCTGACAATGGAGTTATGCCAGTTTTTTTCAAGAAGGCAGGACCCACTAGAAAGTCACGGTTGCCATGAATGTAATACGTTTTGGTTTTGGCAGAAAGATTCGCGAGGGCGCGTTTTACTTCTTGTTGAAAAGGCGAATGCGCTGAAGCATCATCGCCAATCCAATATTCAAAAAGATCACCCAGAATAAAAACAGCTTCTACCTGAGAAGCATCTTTTTCACAAAAGTCAAAAAAGCGTTGAGCCGTCAAGGGCATTGACGGCGTCAAGTGTAGATCTGAGATGAGCAGTGCGCTCGCGTATTGCGGGATCATTCCTCGAGAACAGAGGCTTTCTCAATCACAACATCTTCTGCTGGTACATCTTGATGAAAACCAGCATTACCAGTCTTCACTTTGCGAATCGTATCAACTACATCCATACCCTCAGTGACTTTGCCAAAGACAGCATAACCCCAGCCTTGCGCATTTTGAGCGGTATGGTTTAGAAATTCATTGTCATTCACGTTGATGAAAAACTGCGCAGTAGCTGAATGTGGATCACTCGTGCGAGCCATCGCAACGGTACCAAGTTCATTCTTGAGACCATTATTAGCCTCATTCTCAATTTCTGCACCAGTCGGCTTTTGCTTCATGCCAGCAGTCATGCCGCCACCCTGAATCATGAAGTTATTAATCACCCGATGAAAAATTGTGCCATCGTAGTGACCGCTCTTTACATACTGCAAAAAATTGGCAACGCTTATGGGTGCTTTAGCTGCGTCAAGAGTGAGGGTGATATCGCCCTGATTGGTTTTAAGGAGAACCTTCGCCATTGTTTTATTTACTTTCTGGAGAGTTAGTGGATGGATTGCTTGAAGAAGAACTGGGGTTTGTAGGACCTCTGGTCTGAGGTTTTAATAAATTGAGTAGATATTTAGCGCGATTGGCATACAGACGCTGATTGAGTTGAGTATTGGCGGCAGCATCTTCGTAAGCCTTAGCACCCAAGCGCACATAGACTTCGCCTAAGTTCGCTGCAGCAGTGCTGTAACTAGGACGCAGCTTCAGTGCGAGCTCTAAATAGTCGCGTGCTTCAATCCATTTATCTTGATTCGCGACGATCGCTGCAAGATTGTTATAAGGCTCTGGCAGCTCTGGAAATTGTTGAGTAATTTCAATTAAGGTTTTCTTGGCCCCATCAAAATCACGTAGCTCAAGTTGCAAGCGGGCCTTGATATAACGTAATTGGACATTACGAGGAGTCTTTTTGAGGCGAGTATTAATTAAATCTATCGCATCTTGATATTTTCTCGCCTTCACTAATTTTTCTATATCCGATGGCACCGCATTTTTAGTCACCGGATCTGGCTCAATAATCAAGAAAGATAAAAAGGGCACACCAACGGTTTCAGAGAGCTCTGGATTTAATGGATCGTATGGAGCATCCGTGGAGAGTCTGGGAGGATCGCTGGGTCCATAGCCGCCCAGGTAGGCTTGAGTTTTAGCTTGTGGAGAAGTTGCTTCTTGCCTATTGACGGCGGCGATTTCAGCATTTGCCTGTTGTTGGGCAGGGGTACTGCACCCAGTCAGCAATAAAAAGCTCAGGGCAATAGCAATTGCTAGAAAAGTGGTGACGATCGGTGCTTTGAGGGTTGCAAACATAAGGGAAGGGGTGAAAAACTGGCTCATTCGATATACTCAGCGCTCAGTCTAACAAATTGGCGCTACTTGCCTCACCTTTATAGCCCTATGCTGCAAATCTATAACACCCTAAGCCGTTCTAAACAGGTTTTTAAGCCCATCGAACCGGGTAAGGTGAAGATGTATGTCTGCGGCATGACGGTCTATGATTTTTGCCATATTGGCCACGCCAGGGTCATGATCGTCTTTGATATGGTTGTTCGCTGGCTCAGAGCCAGTGGCTATCAGGTTCTCTATGTTCGCAATATCACCGATATTGATGACAAAATCATTAAGCGTGCTCTAGAAAATGGCGAGCCGATTACAAGCTTAACCAATCGCTTCATTGCTGCCATGCATTCTGACTCTGATGAGTTAGGTTTAATGCATCCAGATCAGGAGCCGCGTGCTACGGATTACATCAAACAAATGCAAGGGATGATCGGCAAGCTCATTGAAAATAAATTGGCGTATCAAGCAGAAGACGGCGATGTCAATTTTGCAGTTCGTTTACTGCCCCGTTACGGTCAGCTGTCTGGCAAATCTCTCGATGAACTCAATGAAGGTGAGCGCGTTGCAGTAGGAGGAGGTAAACGCGATCCATTGGATTTTGTATTGTGGAAGAGCGCTAAGCCAGAAGAGCCTGCCGATACCCGTTGGAAATCCCCTTGGGGCGAGGGCCGACCAGGTTGGCATATCGAGTGCTCAGCCATGTCATGCGACTTACTTGGCGAACACTTTGATATTCATGGTGGTGGCGCCGATTTGCAGTTTCCGCATCATGAAAATGAAATCGCACAAAGCGAAGGGGCTTTGTACGGGCAAAATCGAAAAGAGGATGACGCTCCTTTTGTGAACTATTGGATGCATAACGGTCATATTCGAGTGAACCAAGAGAAGATGTCTAAGTCTTTGGGTAACTTCTTCTTAATCCGTGATGTCTTAAAAAGTTTTGATCCCGAAGTCTTGCGATTCTTCATGCTGAAAGCCCATTACCGCAGCCCCATCAATTACAGCGATGCGCAATTAGAAGAGGCGCGTGCTGGCTTGGTGCGCTTATATATCGCTTTAGCACAGGCATCCAACATAGTAAACGTAGCGCTTGATCCCAATAATTCCTGGTCAAAGCGCTTTGCCGATGCCATGAATGACGACTTCAATACATCAGATGCGATTGCGGTGTTGTTTGATTTGGCAAGTGAAGTTAATCGAGCTCAAGGTGATGAGAGACAGATGCTCGCAAGCACCCTCAAATCTTTAGGTGGCGTTTTGAATTTCTTGCAACGAGATCCAACCACATTCTTGCAATCGGGCACTAAAGACGTGGGTGGCTTCAGTCCCGAGCAAATCGAAGAACAAATTGCTGCTCGGATTGCGGCTAAGCAAGCAAAAGATTTTGCTAAAGCCGACCTTATTCGTAAAACTTTATTAGAGCAGGGCGTTGTCTTGGAAGATAAGCCTGGCGGTCTCACAGAATGGCGGAGGGCTTAATGGCGTCCGTTAAAGAAGAATCCATTCTCAAAGAAGTTGCGCCTGATTATTGGGAGCAGGCTTGTCGTGAGCTGATGAAGCATGATCGCATTATGAAGAAATTGATTCCCAAATATGGATCTGGTTTTTTAGTTACTCGGGGCGATGCATTTACAACGCTTGCTCGTGCGATTGTTGGACAACAAATCTCCGTAGCTGCTGCCCAAGCAGTGTGGGATAGGGTGCTTATCGCTAGCAAGAAAAAAGTGAACCCAAAAAATATCTTGGCGCTCACGGTGGAGGATTTAAGGACAGCTGGCTTATCAGGTCGCAAGGTCGAGTACATCCGCGACTTGGCCGATCACTTTGATTCTGGTCGTCTCCATGCCAATCAGTGGAAAGGTATGGACGATGAGAGCGTGATTAAAGAATTGAGCGCAATTCGGGGAATTGGACGCTGGACCGCAGAAATGTTCCTCATTTTTAATCTGGTTCGCCCTAATATTCTGCCGCTAGATGATGTTGGCCTCATTAAGGCAATTTCCCTCAATTACTTCAGTGGTGAGCCTGTTAGCCGCCATGAGGCAAGGGAAGTGGCGGCTAATTGGGCCCCATGGCGTACGGTTGCTACCTGGTATATGTGGAGAAGTATCGATCCCATCCCGGTTGAATATTAAAATCAGACTATGAAAACGACTTTCCTAGATTTTGAGCAGCAAATCGCCGAATTAGAGTCAAAGATTGAAGAGCTGCGTTTTGTGCAAGATGAATCATCGGTAGATATCTCCGATGAGATCAAAACGCTTTCTGAAAAAAGCCTACAACTCACCAAGGATGTTTATGCCAACTTAACGCCTTGGCAGGTATCGCAAGTTGCGCGTCACCCGCAACGTCCGTACACCTTAGACTATGTTGACGCCTTATTCACTGACTTCCATGAACTCCACGGTGATCGTATGTTTGCAGACGACCAATCGATCATTGGCGGTCTAGCACGTTTTGATCATCAGCCGTGCATGGTGATTGGTCATCAAAAGGGTCGCGATACTAAAGAGCGTGCCTTGCGTAATTTCGGTATGAGTCGTCCTGAGGGGTATCGCAAAGCCATGCGCCTCATGCGCCTTGCAGAAAAGTTTGGTATTCCTGTATTTACTTTCGTAGATACACCAGGTGCATTCCCCGGCATCGATGCAGAGGAGCGCAACCAATCTGAAGCGATTGGTCGTAACCTCTATGTGCAAGCTGAGCTTGAAGTGCCGATCATCGCTACGATCATTGGTGAAGGTGGTTCGGGCGGCGCTCTGGCAATTGCCATGGGTGATGTTGTCTTGATGTTGCAGAACTCTACTTATTCTGTCATTTCTCCGGAAGGATGTGCCTCTATTCTTTGGAAGACCGCTGATAAAGCCTCTGAGGCTGCTGAACAGTTGGGCTTAACTGCGCAACGCTTGAAAGCCCTGGGCTTAATCGACAAGATTGTGGCTGAGCCAGTTGGTGGGGCTCATCGGGATTACGATGTCATGATGAGTAACATGAGCAAAGCCCTTGCCGAGTCGATCAAAACTTTTGATGGCATGAAGGCTGACGCATTACTTGAACGTCGTCATGCGCGTCTAATGAGTTATGGCAAGTTCAAGGAAATCACAGCCAAGTTTTAAGTCTACAAATCGAATTGCGATCGCCTTAAGTGGTGGCCTCGATTCGGTTGTATTACTTGACACTGTTTGCAAAGCGCAAGCAAAAAATAAAAATACCGAAATTTTTGTTTTCCATATTCATCATGGTTTACAAAAACCTGCCGATGACTGGCTTATCTTTTGCGAGAAGCTCGCTCAGAAATACAAAGTTCATTTTGACTTTCGCTTACTTCATCTAAGTCAAGAAGAAGGCAATATCGAAGCTAGAGCAAGAGCAGGGCGTTATGAGGCTCTAGCGGATCTCTGTGAAGAATATGGCATTGAAGATTTACTGCTAGCGCATCATCTGAACGATCAGGCAGAAACTGTTTTGTTGCAACTCTTACGCGGTGCTGGGGTGGCTGGTCTATCAGGCATGCCCGCTATTAGGGAGATCAAGGTAGGTAGCAATACTGTCACCCTCTGGCGTCCACTGCTGAACCAAAGCAGAGCGGAATTGGAAACCTACGCTAAAGAACATAAGCTTCAATGGATAGAAGATCCTAGTAATCAAAATCGTCAATTCAGACGTAACGCGATTCGCAAAGACATCATTCCAAGGCTGGTAAAGATTCAGCCAGAAGCGATTATGAATTTGGCACGCAGTGCAAATCTATTGAGTGATGCACAAATATTGTTAGATCGCCTAGCAATTCAAGATAGCAAAGATATTCTTTTAAAAGACTCCTTGAAAATAAAACCACTATTGAGTTTGGCTAAGTTAGACCAAGCAGCAGCAAACAATATTCTGCGCTATTGGCTAAGGCTGAATGAATTAGCCATGCCATCCCAAGAGCGGCTTGACGCTTGGTGGCGTGATCTGCGTTCAGTGAAAAGTGATGCTCAGCTTGAGTGGGCTCATGATGGCAAAGCCATTCGGCTGTGGCGCGATCAATTGCAAGTGTCTAGCCCTAGCTCAGGGCTGTGGGTTTTTAAACCCATTGCATCCAGAAGTAAAAATCTGGGCTTGCCGGCTGCCTGGGTAAAAAGTGCTCAAAAAGAAGGGCGTATTCATACCAAAACCAGGTCGGGTTCTGAAAAGCTACAAATTAAACCCAATGCTCCGCGAAAAACCTTGAAAAATCTCTTTCAGGAAGGCGACATACCGCCTTGGCAACGCAATGCGCCTCTGCTGTATATCGACAATCAACTGATTGCGGTTGCTGGCGTAGGCGTTAGTCATCCGCACTTAGTAGATTCTGGAACACGCGTTTTGCCCGAGTGGCAAGAGAAGGCTTTGTAGGTTCAAAACCCTGTAAAATAAGCCTTTTTTAGATCCTCGGGTAGTTAATTCCCGCTTACAGAGAATTGAATAGACGGTTTTATGGCTCTTATCGTTCATAAATACGGTGGCACCTCAATGGGCTCGGTTGAGCGCATTGCGAATGTCGCTAAGCGCGTTGCCAAATGGATGCGTGCTGGCCACCAGGTGGTCGTAGTACCTTCGGCCATGTCAGGTGAAACCAATCGCTTGCTCGGCTTGGCAAAAGAAATTAATCCTGAAGCAAATCCCCGCGAGTTGGATCAAATTGCCTCAACGGGTGAGCAGGTCAGCTCTGGTTTACTTGCCTTAGCTTTGATGCGCGAAGGTATTGATGCAGTGAGCTACGCTGGTTGGCAAGTTACTGTGCATACGGATTCTGCTTTTACCAAAGCCCGCATTAAGAGCATTGATGATAAAAAGATTCTGAATGATCTCAATACAGGTCGTGCAGTAGTGGTCACTGGATTCCAGGGGGTGGATTCAGAAGGAAATATCACTACTTTAGGTCGCGGTGGTTCTGATACTTCCGCGGTAGCGATGGCTGCTGCACTCAAAGCCGATGAGTGCTTGATCTATACCGACGTCGATGGCGTATACACCACTGACCCACGCGTCTGTGAGGATGCGCGTCGCTTAGATAAGATTACCTTTGAAGAGATGCTAGAAATGGCTAGCCTCGGTTCTAAGGTATTGCAAATTCGTTCAGTTGAGTTTGCCGGTAAGTACAAAGTTAAAACCCGTGTTCTGTCATCGTTGACAGATCCATTGATGCCCTTAGACCAAGAGATGAAGTCGGGCACCTTGATTACATTTGAAGAGGACAGCACTATGGAAGCCGCAGTTATTTCCGGCATCGCCTTTGCGCGTGATGAAGCGAAGATTACCGTGTTAGGAGTTCCTGATCGTCCAGGTATCGCCTATCAAATTCTGGGTCCAATCGCTGATGCAAATATTGATGTGGACATCATCATTCAAAATCAATCTGTAGATGGTAAGACTGACTTCACCTTCACAGTTCCAAGAGCTGATTATCAGAAAGCTTTGGATATTTTGAAGAACACAGTTCAAGCACATATCGAAGCAAAAGAAATCTCAGGCGATCCTAAGGTTTCCAAAGTTTCAGTTGTGGGCGTTGGCATGCGTTCCCATGTAGGCATCGCTAGCAAAATGTTCCGCACCTTGTCAGAAGAGGGCATCAATATCTTGATGATCTCCACAAGTGAAATCAAAATTTCAGTAGTGATTGACGAGAAGTACATGGAGCTAGCAGTACGCGCCTTGCACAAGGCATTTGAGCTCGACCAGAAGTAAATCAATCAAAAGGGTATTAAAGCCCCTCAGAAGCGGTTATCCGTTAAACTGTGTGGCGTTGTGGTATCAAAAGAGCTGTAAAAAGTACGGAGACGTGGCCGAGCTGGTCGAAGGCACTCCCCTGCTAAGGGAGCATCGGGGCTAAAACTCTGATCGGAGGTTCGAATCCTCTCGTCTCCGCCAGTACTTTTCAAATAAACCCAGTAAATTCAATGAGTTACTGGGTTTTTTGTTTTCATAAATTCCTTAAATTATCAAAAATCCAACAGTTTTTTACAAATTATGTTGCTTCGCACCAAATAAATGTTGCAACACAACAAAATATTTCTTACAATGGTGCATCGCAACAAGTTATACAACCATTTACTAAATAAAGGATTAACCATGTTCCAGAATCAATTAAACGATCAAATCGCTCAAGCTCAAGCTAAAGCTGTTGAAAACGCTAAACATTTGGCACAAGTTGCTGTTGAAAGTGCGCAAGAATTGGCAGAAATCAACCAAGCTGCTGCTAAAGATGCATTAGCTGCTGCACAAGATACAAGCTCACAGTTGTTGGCAATCAAGGATCCACAACAATTGGCTAAATTAGCTCAACCTGAAACTGCTCAAGAAGCTGTTAAGTATGCAACTGCATATCAAGCTAAAGTTAGCAAAGTTGTTCGTAACGGTAACAAAGAAGTTGCTCAAGTGATTGACGCTTCAATCGATGATGCACGTGACGATATGGTTAACTTTGTTAAAGAAGCTACTAAGACAGCTCCTGCTGGTTCTGAGGCATTTGTTGCTGCATTCAAAACTGCATTTGAAGCTTCAGTTCAACAGTTTGACCAAGTTCGCGCAACTGCAACTGATGCATTCGCAAGCTTTGAGAAAAGTGTTGACGCTGCATTGGCTAACATTCAAGGTCAATACGCTGTAGCTAAGCCAGCTGCAAAAGCACGTAAAGCTGCTTAATTCTTAGACTTACTTGCTTCAATAAAAAACCGCCTTCGGGCGGTTTTTTATTTCTCTGCAATAAGCTGCAAAGCTATATGCAGCAATGCATAGCAGGCTCTAATAGTTGATACCGTCAACCGCTTTTAGGTAGCCTTTTAAATATTGCGGTGGAACATATATCACCGTACTGATACTAGCCTTTGAGGAGAGGGTCAGTTGAAAACCGTCCTTCACGCGCTCCTTTAAAAAAGCATCAGTCAGATTAATCGACACTAATTCCTTGAAGATGCATCCTCTGGCCTCACACAGACCAGCCTCTTTGGAGATCGCCTTAAAGGTGGTAACTGGTCCATTGAGCAGGGTTGCAGAATCGTAATTGCGCATTTGTGTGAAATAGGTCAAGTGAACCTGGAGTTCATAGGACTTCACTCCTTGCTGGGTTTTCTCGCTACGCAAGTTAAACATTTCATAGGTATTGGATTCATCCATCGTATTGATCGATGGCCCTACATAGGTCTTTCCACCAGAGGTATTAGGGGTGACTATCGTAGATTGATAGACATCATTGACCTCCCAAGCACTAATCTTTTTATCGTTATTGGCACAGGCGATTAGCCCACAGCTGATTGCTAGTAATAATGCAAAACGGTACATATTTAGCTCCTTAGATCCCCAAATCATACTATCGTCTGCCAGCTTCCCTGACCATTCTCTTCAAATCAGGTTGAAGACCTTCGTTTTATCAAGTTCAGCGTTTTATTTCAAAACCTAGGGTTTGTCATGATTAATTTACTACACTTCACAATTTCACAACTTATGAAGTTGTGTTATAGTCTGATGACTAGGAGAGGAAATGAAGAGACAAATACCGAAAACACATCAAGCCTTGGAGTGGATAGGGAAGGGCATGAGCGCAGCTCAGGCCGCTCGAAAGATGGAGATTTCAGAGTCCAGTGTGTATGCCGCCCTCAGAAAAACGAAGGCAAAAGATATGGGTTGTTGCCCAACATGTGGTCACAAAATAAGGAACTAAGTTGAAAAAGACTCTATTGGTTGTTGTTACTATTTCAGTCGCTGCCTTTGCATACGCAAATACCGCATCCGATTCCTCTGCATTAGTAACTCAGCAGTGCAAGATTTCCGCGGAAGCGGTATCTACATTAAAAGGCCTGCAATACGGCAATACTTCAATCCGTAAAGATGTAGCCAGTTTGATTGATCGTCATTTGAAGACTCAGGAAAATAGAGAGAGCGCTCATAAGAAGTTGAGCTTGATGGTTGACGACAAATCTACTGACGCCAGCGTTCTTGAAGTGAAGTACTGCTCCTAATTCTGGACAGAGCAGTTAAAAAACCCCGCGCTAGGCGGGGTTTGAATAGTTGATACAATTTTTTATCAAGTTAATTCTTGAGAGTGGATAAAAAGTCTTTAATCACTTTATTCTGAAAAGAATTTTCATCTGGAGTTGCGCCAGCCCCAGACAAGTGACCCATTGGCAGGCGATCATTGATTGCCATGTACTTGGCTCCAGGAATGAGTTTTGCTGAAGACTTGGCATCTGACTCTGGATTAAGCAAGTCACCCGTACCTGCCAATATCAATGTTTTAGCTTTGATAGATTTCAGCGCCGCCGCCGTATTATTGTCGAAGCCTTTAGTTTGCCCTACGTCATGACGGTCATAGGCACGTGATTGCCAGATCCAGTCATTAGCATCCATTCTTTTCCAGCCAGCATCTTGCACCTTTTTAAGGTATTCAATTTCTGCTGCAGGCGTTGGATTTAATTGTTCCTGATAAGCGGGTGTTCTGACGATTACTCCACTTAACCAACCCGACCATAGACGCATGCCTTGCTCCACCGGTTTATCGTATTTGCCGCCTTGGTAGCCGGGGTCAGTCATGATGCTTTGACGAAGCATCTCTAACACGCCGGTAGTCCATGCTGGGGTTTTAGCTAAAGGAATAATTGGAATGATTACTTGCATGGCATTTGGGTAGGAGACAGCCCACTGTAAGGCTTGCATACCACCCATAGAGGCTCCGATTACCGCAACTAATTTTTTAATACCAAAGTGATCTACAACTAACTGATGTTGTGTGTTGACCATATCCCGTATATTAAATTCTGGAAAGCTAACATTTGCTTGTGCTTTGCTATTGGATGGCGAGGTACTCAAGCCATTACCAATAGCATCAGTGCAGATGACAAAGTACTTGTCAGTATCTAACGCTTTACCGGGACCAATCAGGTAATCAATGCGATGATGATTTCCGCCAATGGCTGTCACCATCAAAATAGCGTTACTCTTATCGGCATTCAGGGTGCCTTGTGTCGTATAGGACAAATTAAAATCTTGAATGATGGAGCCATTCTCTAGTTGAAAGTTGCCTTCAGAATAGAGTTGATGAGTCGGTTCAGTCGGCTTATGGGCTAGTGCATTGAGTGAGGTAATTGTGAGGGCGAGCGCAACGCCCTTCATAATGGCTAAATACATACTTGTCTCCTTTTATTATTATTTATTTATAGCAGGATTTTCTGATGACCCAGGCATTTGAGTGTGCAGAATGCGGTAATCCTAGATTTTTAATGAGCTCCTGTCAGCATTGTGGGAGCGCAGAACTGCCCAGCATGTTTGTAGATGTCACCGAATTCAATATTAAGCAGGGCTTTCCAAATGTTGAAGAGGCCTTGGACCATTTAACTGAATATCTGAGAGCTGCTTATGAGCTTGGTCTGAAGGCGATCGTTTTAATACACGGCTATGGCTCATCTGGTGAGGGTGGTCGTATTAAATGGGCGATTCATGCGGCGCTCGAAAATAATCGGTTTGCTGATCGGGTTGAGGAGTATTTCTATGGGGAGAATGTTCCCTATGCAAGCCCAGCTTGTCAGGATTTATTGAAAAAGCGCCCAGGTTTAAAACGGTATTTAAAGCACTTCAAGGCTGGCAATGCAGGTATGACAATTTTATTGCTAGGTTCTACCCCTAGAAGTACTTAGAATAGACAGGTATCTAGGAAACTCTTATGACTACTCAGAAATCACAACATGCCATTCCTCAAGAAGCATCAGCTTCTAGCGCAGATCAATTAATCGGTGAATTTAAATCTCTAATGGCCGATGCTGAGGCTTTAATTCAGGCTACTGAAGATCATCCGAGTGAGACAATTAGTGCTATTCGCCATAAGGCGCTTGAAACTATCTCCGGTGCTAAGGAAAGTCTATCAAATCTTGAGGGGACTTTGACCGAAAAAGCTAAGGTAGTTGCTGAAGGTGCGGATGATTTCGTGCATCGTAATCCGTGGGAGGCAGTTGGTGTTGCTGCTGGCTTAGGCTTATTAATTGGTCTTTTGATCCGTCGTCGCTAGGTTCGCATGTCTCAAGAAAATTTACTCTCCTCCATTAAAAACCTTGCCTCAACGGGTGCATCTATTGCGCAAACTCGCTTAGAGCTTTTGTCGGTTGATGTGCAAATTGCCAGAAACAAATTGATCAGCCTGCTGGTAATGATTGTGAGTGCCTTATTCTTTTTATTCTTTGGCTTAGTAATGTTGGCTTTACTCATCGTCATCTATAGTTGGGAATCTGATCGGATGCTAGCTTTAGGCTTGCTCGCTACGGCATTTATCTCCATCGGCTTAATTTTGGCGCTTGTGATTATGCAAGCGCTACGCAATATGCCTAAGTTATTCGAAGCATCGATTACAGAATTCGCTAAAGACAGGGAAGAGCTTTCGCGCTAAGGTATGAGCAATAGACTCAAAGCCCTGGAGGCTCGTCGTCAAGAGCTTCAAAAAAGATCCAGCCATGAGCGCCTTGAATTTTCTCAGCACTTTGAGCCTTGGGAGAAGCCACTCTCATGGGCTGATAAGGGTGTTGATGCCTTTCACTTTCTCAAAGACAACCCATTACTATGGACGAGTGCCTTTGCGGCCCTGGCTCATTACAGACCTAAATTGGCTAGCAAGGTTTTGGCTGTTGGTTGGGGTGCTATGAAGTTGCTCAAGAGTGTCAAGCGCTTAGTCTAGGTCAAGATTTAGCCAATCAATACAGATTTATTCAGTATTCCATGTTGATTCAAAATAGCACTGCCATTGAGTGCGCCTATTTCAAGCAGCGTAATCGCACCACAGACAGTAAAGCCAGCATTGCGAATCAGCTTATCAGCAGCTATTAAAGTACCTCCAGTTGCCAGTACATCATCAATCATCAAGACCCGAGCATCTTTTAGCAGGGTTGACTGCTGAATTTCCAAGGAGTCTGAGCCGTATTCCAAGCCATAAAACTCTCGATGGGTCACTAAGGGAAGTTTATTGGGCTTTCTGGCGAGGGCTAGGCCTTTATGGGCATGATGTGCAAGGGCGGAGCCAAAAATAAAGCCTCGCGATTCAATCCCTAAAATATGGGTATAGTCAAATGATTGGGCTAATTCATTGAGCTTCGCAATCGCTTCTTTGAAGGCTGCTGGGTCTGCTAATAAAGGGGAAATATCTCTAAACAGAATTCCAGGTTTCGGAAAATTGGGTACACCGGGTAGATAATCTAATAAATTCATATATGGCAGACATGAAAACGAATTACCTCATTATTACCGCATTAGAGAGTGAGCTCAAGCGCGAGGCACTCCCGTCAGGCGTTGAGATTATCTACTCTGGGATTGGCAAAATAAACGCAACGATCGCCTGTGTCAAAGCAATACATCAATATGCGCCTAATCAGATTATTAATTTTGGGACCGCTGGGAAGGTGAACCCTCAAATTCATGGCTTAATAAATATCGGCAAGGTCATTCAGCGTGATATGGATACAGAGCCGCTTGCTCCTCGAGGCCAAACCCCGTTTTGTAATAAGCCATCAGAATATCTCTCATCTGGAAAATTTCTATGTGGTACTGGCGATAGCTTTGTGACTGCGCAGGATCCTTGGCTCAATAGCCAAGGGGTTGATGTTGTCGATATGGAGTTGTTTGCACTCGCAGCGGTAGCGCATCAGCATCAGATTGTATGGCGGTCATTCAAATATATTACTGATGATGCTAATGAAAATTCTGGTAATGATTGGCAAGAAAAAGTAAATCACGGGCAAGAGCTATTCATTGATAAACTCAAGCAAATAATGAGTTAAGCCTATCAATAGGATTTGTATGAATACTCCAAAACCTTGGCTAAAAAACTATCCTGCAGGAGTCCCGCAGGAAATTGGCGACCCTTCTCATGCATCCTTAACCGAATTCTTAGAAGAATGCTTTGATCGCTTTAGTAATCGCAAGGCAGTGGAGTCCATGGGCAAGTTTTTCACGTATGGTCAAATTGATCGATTATCAAAAGACTTTGCTTCCTATCTTCAAACCCTGGAATTAGATCGGGGAGCACGGGTAGCCTTGATGTACCCCAACGTGATTGAGTATGCGATTGCGATGCTTGGAACACTGCGTGCTGGCTATACAGTCGTCAACATTAATCCACTCTATACCTCACGAGAGCTTGAGGCTCAATTGCAAGATAGCGGAGCTAGCGTATTGGTGCTGATGGAAAACTTTGCTAATACATATCAGCAAATAGCAGAACGGCTGACTTTAAAACAAGTCATTATCAGTAGTCCCGGGGAGCTCTTGGGTTTAAAAGGACATATCGTCAATTGGGTAGCCCGGAATATCAAAAAGATCGTGCCAGCATGGAATGTTGCGCACACCAACTTTAAAGACGCCCTGACCATAGGTAGTCGACATCCATATCATCGACCTGAGATTGGCCTGGATGATATTGCCTTCTTGCAATATACCGGCGGCACTACTGGAACCTCCAAAGGGGCAGTTTTACTCCACCGCAATATTCTTTCTAATTTGATGCAAATTGAGTCTTGGTTAAATCCGGGTCTCAAACATAAACCAGATCAACAGCTGAGTTTTTTATGTGCGTTACCCATGACTCATATCTTTGCCCTCACAGCTTGCGCTCTTTTGGGAATAGCTAAAGGGGCCTTGTTAGTCCTGGTAGCAAACCCAAGAGATATTGATGGCTTTATTAAGTTGCTGATCAAACATCCCAAGATCAATATTTTTCCAGGCGTCAATACGCTCTTTCATGCATTGATACATCGTCCCGAGTTTAAGAATGTCAAGCTACCCCATTTATTGGTCACTATCGGTGGCGGTATGGCAGTGCATAAGAAAACTGCCGATCATTGGCAGGCCCTGACAGGTTCGCCCATTGCCCAAGGCTATGGCTTATCTGAAACATCACCCGTAGTTTGCGTCAATAGCCCTTTAGAGAAACACTTTACAGGACATATTGGTGTGCCCATGCCCAGTACAGACCTTGTGATTCTGGATGATGATGAAGTAGAACTACCCCAGGGCACTCCCGGTGAGATTTGCATTAAAGGGCCACAGCTGATGGCGGGCTACTGGAATAAACCAGAAGAAACTGCGCACTGCATGACGGCTGACGGCTACTTTAAATCTGGTGATATTGGCCTGATTACTGAGGATGGTCATATTCAAATTGTTGATCGCAAAAAAGACATGATCGTGGTTGCCGGCTTTAAGGTTTTCCCAAATGATGTGGAAGATGTCTTATCTCAAATGCCTGGCATTAAAGAATGCGCAGTGATTGGCGTTCCTCACCGCAAGCTTGGTGAGATTGTCAAAGCTTATATCGTCAAATCAGATCATCACATTACTGAAGCAGACGTTTTGCAATATTGCAAAGAGCATCTCACTAGCTACAAGAGACCAAGAAAAGCAGTATTCATTCACGAGCTCCCAAAATCCAATGTTGGGAAAATTCTCAGGCGCGAACTCAGAAATATTTGAGGAAAATTACTTGCTAGGAGTTTTGCCCACCATCTTGGCAGCTCTTAAGAAGTCAAAGTCCACGCCTTTATCTGCTTGAGTAACAGTGTCGAGGAATAGCTTCTTGTAGCCACGCTCTGCGGTTGGCGAGACGACTGGATTTTCTTTGATGCGTTTTTCTAATTCTGCTTCAGAAATCAAGAGGCTAATCTCCCGGTTTTTGACGCTGAGACGAATGCGATCACCATTACGGACATGGGCTAAGGGGCCGCCAATCGCAGACTCGGGGGTGACGTGCAGCACAATCGTGCCAAAAGCAGTGCCACTCATACGGCCATCCGAGATACGCACAATATCTTTAACGCCAGCACGAGCCAACTTCATCGGAATCGGAATATAGCCAGCTTCGGGCATTCCAGGTGCGCCTTTAGGGCCAATATTTTTTAGAACAATAATATCGTCGGCAGTGACATCCAAATCTGGACTATCGATGCGATTGGCTAGGTCTTCTGAGTTTTCAAAGACTACGGCTCGACCTTCATGCTCCATGAGTTTTTCATCTGCAGCAGATTGCTTAATAATGGCGCCACCGGGAGCAAGGTTGCCATGCAGAACGGCAATGCTGCCGCGGGGATAAATCGGATTACTCATTTTTCGAACGACATCTTGCTTGAAGCTTGGCGGGCCCGCATCGATTTCCTCGCCCAAGGTTCTTCCCGTTACAGTCATCGTACCCAGTTTTAAGAGTGGTTTAAGTTCACGTAAAAGCGTCGTCATGCCACCTGCATCATGGAAATTTTCCATGTAATGATCACCGGATGGTTTTAAGTCAACTAAGACCGGGGTCTCATTACCCATTTTGTCGAGCGCATCAAGATCAATTTCTAGACCCATGCGTCCAGCAATAGCTGCTAAATGAACAATGCCATTCGTAGAGCCACCAATCGCCAGTAATACCCGCATCGCATTTTCAAAGGCATCCGCTGTCAAAATCTGATCAATCGTTAAACCATCTTTGGCCATCTGTACTGCGCAGGCACCAGTTTCTTCAGCAACCCGAATACGGTCTGCAGTCACAGCAGGAGGTGTGGCACCCCCAGGCACTGTCATGCCAAGTGCTTCGGAGATACACGCCATGGTGCTAGCGGTACCCATCACAGAACAAGTGCCGACGCTGGCGACCAGTTGATCATTCACTTCATCTTTTTCAACTTCATCAATCTCGCCGGCGCGGAATTTACCCCAGTAGCGGCGACAGTCAGTGCAAGCGCCAACCCGTTCACTCCGATGAGAGCCCGTGAGCATAGACCCAGTAATCAGTTGAATAGCAGGTAAACCTGCTGAAGCTGCGCCCATCATTTGGGCGGGAACAGTTTTATCGCAGCCGCCAATCATCACAACGGCATCCATCGGTTGTGCTCGCAGCATCTCCTCGGTATCCATCGACATTAAGTTACGTAGATACATACTGGTTGGAGCCGCAAAACTTTCATGAATGGATATCGTCGGAAATTCCATGGGCAAACCACCAGCCAACATCACACCACGTTTTACGGCCTCGAGTAATTGCGGCATATTGCCGTGGCAGGGGTTGTAGGCGCTACCGGTATTAATGATGCCAATGACTGGTCGATCTAAAGCGCTATTGGTATAACCAGCCCCTTTAATAAATGCTTTGCGTAAAAATAATGAGAAGCCTTTATCGCCATAACTCGTTAGACCTTTGCGCAGGCCTGTTTCCGATGGAGTTTTGTTGTCTTTTGGTTTGGAGCTCATGCTTGTCTCAAGGGTTGATGATTAAAAGGCTGTTTTGCTCATTGTAGCTATTTGGGCGCAGTATGGCCTAGGGGTTGCCGCCCCAACGGTATTGCCAGGAGATGCCAACAGCGTTGTAGCTCGTATCAGTGCGTGAGTAGACTCCCTTGCTACCAGTGATTCGAATTGAGTTTTGCTTATCAATTGGATAGGAGAGGGTGCTACCAAAGCGCCAATTTTCTTGTGTACCGTTAACGGGAATCCCATTGACATAAGTTTGACCGCCAGTGAAATAGGTGGCATCAGCAGAGACCCATGCCGTATTGGGGAAGTAATAAATCACATGGGTTTCACCAGAGTAGATTGGGCTTTGTGAAAGGGTGTTATTACCTAAATAATTAGTATTGCTGGTGTAAATGGTTGCCATGCTAGCTAACTCTAGCCTCCAAGGTCCTAGTGCTTGGGAAAGTCCCATGGCTGGCTGAATCAGGGAGCGATTGGCACCAACATTAATCATCTGATTGCTGTTGTACTCACCCCAGGGAATAGTGGCAGCGATACTCGCCCCAATGATTAAGTTCTGTTGATAGTCTCTGAACTGACTGTTGGATAGTGCAGGCGCGCCATAGAGATTGACAGAGGCTTTGATCATGGGATCTGAGAGTCCTTCCGCTGAGGCATTTATCGCTTGGCCACCAACATGACCTGTACCCGATAGCTCCCCATAAGGCAGCGCCAAGGTAAGTCTGCCAGATTGTCCGGCGACATCAATCACGTGAGTCAGACTAACTGCTTGAGTATGGAGGGTGTAAGAGCCACTTTTGGCCTGCGCAATACCGCCGGTGACAAAGTTCATGCCAATAGGCGCATTAGAGTATGCGCGGGCCTCTATTTCTTGGGCTTGAACATGAGCGATAGAAAAAAATAAAATACAGATCAAGCAAAGGCGGGCAGCCAGCGCTCGCAAAGATAACTGCCTTAAATACAAATTATTTACTTTCTGAAATGCGGCTGCCGAAAAATAAGCTCAGTACATTTTCTTTGCCCATCATCATTTGCATAGCAGTAAAAATGAGATAGGGCCACACTATCAACCAATAGACCAAAGCCATTGCAATAACGTGTAAGGGGTCAGCTTGTCCAAAAGCAGCCATGGAAGCTAGAAAGTTTTTGCCATGAATGGCGCCATCAATCCCAGCTTCGAGATAGTTTAGAGATAAAACAATCGCCAGATAAATGAAGGATTCAACAAAAAGTGATTTCAGAATGCCATAAGTCTTATTCACTTTGATCGGGAAAATCGCTTGGCCAATCAACATAAATTTTGCCGAAAGCCCGGCCTTGATCAGTGCTAGGCCAAAAATAGTCAGCGAAATAGGGCGCTCATGTAGTGAGGTGACGCCCAAAAACGTGAGAGAGCAAAACCAAATACCAAAATAAATGGACAGGGCTAATGCCTTTTCAGCCTCACCTATCAATCCTTGCAGCAGTTTACGTTTAGGATCAGTTGTAGCTGGTGTATTGGTCATGAGGGCAATCTATAGGACTGCGATTAAGCATTACAACAAGATTCGCCACTTGAGCATGCAGAACTCACTTCAACGGGTGCAGGTTCATTGGTATAGCGAGCAATATAGGCCTTCTTATCTTTTAAGTCCAGCTTGATCCATACAAAGTGTCCTGAGCCGGGTGCAACAGTAATGGGTTCTCCCTGCATATTCCACATCGCATCTAAAACCATATCTTGATTGCCTTGAGGTTCGATGACTTCGAGTTTGTCGCCAACAGAAAAACGATTCTTGACATCGACCTTCACGCGACTATTAGACTGATCTATATCGAGAGTTTCACCAACATATAAGCTTCTGCCTGAGAGCGAATAACCTCGCATATAGAGTTGATACTCTTTATCGTGGTGGCGTTCATAGAACCCATCGGTATACCCACGGTTGGCTAAGCCTTCAAGATTACCAAGCAATGTTGTGTTGAATGGTCTGCCTTCAACAGCGTCATCAATCGCTGAGCGATAAGCTTGGCAAGTACGGGAAACGTAATAAGGTGACTTGGTACGACCTTCAATCTTAAAAGAATCTACACCCATCTTAGTGAGCCGTTCAATATGTTCAACCGCTCGCAAGTCTTTAGAGTTCATGATGTAAGTACCATGCTCATCCTCTTCCATGGGCATCAATTCATCCGGCCTTCTGGCTTCTTGGAGCAATACAACATCACCACTTTGATTTTGTTGTCCTGGTTTTACTTTATAGTCCCAACGGCAAGCATTAGTGCAAGCACCCTGATTCGAATCACGATGTGACATGTAACCTGAGAGTAGGCACCGTCCAGAGTAGGCAATGCATAAAGCACCATGTACAAAAACTTCTAGTTCCATTTCTGGACAGTCTTGACGAACCTCTTCAATCTCATCGAAAGAGAGTTCGCGAGACAAAATGACACGACTTATGCCAACTGAACGCCAAAATTTTGCAGAGGCACCATTTACCGTATTCGCTTGCACAGACAAATGAATTGGCATATCTGGCCAGGCTTCTCTAGCCATCATGATCAAACCAGGGTCTGACATGATGAGAGCATCCGGTTTCAGCGCTACAACTGGCGACATATCTCGAATGTAAGTCCGCGTCTTTCCGCCATGAGGCAGTAAATTAGAAACGAGATAAAACTTTTTTCCTAATTCGTGGGCAGTATCGATACCTTGTTTAAGAACTTCAATCTTTCCGAAGTCATTATTACGAACGCGTAAGGAATAGCGTGGCTGACCTGCATAAATAGCATCTGCTCCAAAATCAAAAGCAGTTTCGAGCATTTGGAGGCTGCCCGCGGGGGCTAGTAGTTCTGGCGTTTTCATCATGGGGCTATTTTAATGCCTGCTTAGCCCATTTGCTTGGTGAGAAAGTGCCCTAAATGTGCTTAAAAGGCCTCATTTAGGGGTTAATTCAGACGCTCAGCAGTTTATTCGTCTGCGATGGTGTTACGTAAGACGCCAATAGATTCAATTTCAATCTCACAAACATCACCTGGCTTCATAAAGACAGGAGGTGTTCTTGCGTAACCTACGCCAGCAGGAGTGCCCGTGATCACAACATCTCCTGGCTCTAAAGTCATACATTCAGAAATCAACACAATAGTCTCTGCAACACCCCAAAGAAAATCTTTGGTATTGGCGTTTTGCATCACTTGACCATTTAAGCGTGATTGAATATTGAGACCATCACATCCTAGGGGAAGTTCATCTGGCGTCACTAGCCATGGACCGAATGCACCCGTTTGATCAAAGTTTTTACCAATCGTCCACTGAGTAGTTTTACGTTGGTAATCACGAATGCTGCCATCGTTGAAGATGCTATAGCCAGCAACGCAATCTAAGGCATTGTCTAGTGTTAGGTGACGCGCTTTCTTGCCAACAATAAAAGCCAGCTCAGCCTCGTAATCGAGTTTGTCAGATACCTTTGGTCGAATCATCGGACTTAAATGCGCTGTCATGGAACTTGGGCCGCGCATAAAAAAGCTTGGGTATTCAGGTCTCGCGTTACCACCTTCTTTTGCGTGGTCAGCATAGTTCAAGCCCATGCAGACAATTTTCCCCGGTCTTTCAATGGGAACCTTAAAAGAAATCTCTTTGAGGTTGCCGCCGATTGCTTTGGAGTTTTTAAGTGCCAAGGCTGCTCGCTCCAATTGCTCTGGAGATTGAATGATTTCTTGTAAGTTATTCCGAATGAGTGAATCTGTGGCGCACAGATCAATATAGGTATCGTGACTACCTTTTGAGAGGGCGCCAACACTCTCATATCCATTTGGACCTCTAAAGCCAAATAGCCTCATGTCAATATCTCCAATTTCATTGTTTGATTTCTATCTAAGGCATGCAGTATATGACAACCTTCATACATCAAAAGACCGACTATTCACCCATTTAAAGACCTCCTAGCCTATTAAAGTATGATAACTTTTCAGTCATACGCATGAATATTATTAATTATAAGAAAGCATAAAAACATCATGGATACACCAAGCACGCTGCTCAATGGTGGCCAGATCCTGGCAAATGCATTGGTAAGGCAAGGGGTGGATATTGCCTTTGGTGTGCCAGGTGAGAGTTTTCTTCCCTTATTAAATGGTCTAGTAGATCATCCTAAGTTTCGATTCATTACTTGCCGACAAGAAGGTGGTGCTGCTTATATGGCAGAGGCCTATGCAAAGTTATCCGGTCAGCCAGGTGTATTGATGGTCACGCGTGGACCAGGCGCATCAAATGCCATGATTGGCATGCATACGGCTTATCAAGATTCAACGCCCATGGTTTTATTGGTAGGGCAAGTTGGCACTGATATGGTTGAGCGTGAAGCCTTTCAAGAAATCGACTATCGCCGCATGTATTCAGAATGTGCAAAGTGGATTGGTAGTATTGATCGCGTTGATCGCATTGACGAATTTGTTTCGCATTCATTCCACGTAGCACAGGCAGGGCGCAAAGGACCTGTAGTGTTAGCTTTGCCAGAAGATGTGTTGTATATGACTGGCCAAGAAAACCCTGTGAAGCCTGCTCATATCGTTCAGCCAGGCTTAGATGGGAATGTTTTTCAACAGGCAATGCAAGCTTTTGCATCAGCCAACAAGCCTATGGTCATTGCCGGTGGGGGCAATTGGAATAGTGCTGCCTGTGAGGACTTGAGAAGCTGGGTCAATAGAGAAGGTGTACCGGTGGCGACCAGCTTTCGCTCACAAGATGTCATTGATAATCTAGATCCAGCGTTTGCAGGTGATTTAGGTATCGGTGCCAATCCTGCCTTAGTGAAGCGGATTCAAGAGGCTGATGTTCTTTTGGTGATTGGTGAGCGCTTAGGAGAAATGACAACGGCGGGATACAGCTTATTGTCTGTTCCGCAAACTAAAGCAACATTAATTCACGTCCTCTCAGGACCCGAAGAGTTGGGACGCGTTTATCGCCCAGACTTTGCCCTTAATTGCAGCCCAGAAAATTTTTGCGCAGCACTCAAGACGGTAAAGATGGCTAAGAATTATGACTCAGCAGTCATGAAGACGGCGCATGCTGAGTATTTAACATTCTCAAGCCCGGTAACCGTTCCTAGTGATCTGCAGTTGGCGCAGATTATGGCTTCATTACCAAGCTCTATTCCACGTGACTCAATCATGACTAATGGCGCCGGTAACTTTGCTACTTGGGTGCATCGTTTTTATCCCTATGGCCCTTATAAAACGCAATTAGCTCCAGCCAATGGATCCATGGGTTATGGTCTGCCAGCAGCAATTGCTGCCAAAATAACCAATCCTGAAAAGGTGGCGATTGCAGTTTGCGGTGACGGTGATTTCATGATGAATTGCCAAGAGCTGGCAACGGCAGCACGGTATGATGCCTTTCCAATCATTTTTGTGGTGAATAACAATATGCTCGGAACAATCCGCATGCATCAAGAGCGAGAATTTACCTCTCGCGTGATTGCCACAGACTTAACTAATCCAGATTTTGTGAAGTTTGCCGATAGCTTTGGCATGCCAGGATTTAGAGTGACTAAAACGGCAGAGTTTGCGCCCGCATTTGCAAAAGCGTTGGCAAGCAAGAAGGGCGCATTAATAGAATTGGTGCTCGACCAAGAAGTGATCTCGCCAAGCAAGCTACTTTCCCAATTAGGAAAGTAGCAGGGTCAATCTACCTTCGCTCCAGAATCTTTTACAACCTTAGTCCACTTCGCAATTTCATTTTTGATGAAGTTTGAAAATTGGGCTGGTGTATTGCCAACCGGTTGTGCACCCATGGCTAAGTATTTCTCTTTGACTGCGGCACTATTGATAGCAGCCATCAATACAGAACTATCTTTATTTAAAATATCGGCAGGCATATTTGCAGGGCCCACTACTCCAAACCAAGAGGTAGCTTCATAACCTGGGAGGTTTGCTGCTTCAGCAATGGTTGGTAAATCTGGGAATGCAGGAGACCGTTTAGCGCTCGTCACTGCTAATGCCTTTAAACGTCCAGCTCGAATATAGTTAATCGAAGACGGTAAGTTATCAAACATGATGTCAACGTTGCCGGCCATGAGATCAGTCACTGCTGGCGGGCTTCCTTTGTAGGGGAGGTGAACCATATAGGTTTTAGTCATTGATTTAAACAGCTCGCCAGCCATATGGATGGAGGTACCGTTACCGCTCGATGCCATATTGACCTTGCCTGGATTGGCTTTGGCGTAAGCAATCAGATCATTCACGCTATTGATGTTGTTCTTAGACGCAAATTCTGGATTAAGCACTAATACGTTAGGCAACTCGGCGACCAAGGTAATCGGTGTGAAATCCTTAATCGGATCAAATGGTAATTTACCGCCACCTTGTGTGTAGAGCGGCAGGTTGATGCCATGTGTACCTACTGATGCCATGAGCCAGGTGTAACCATCAGGAGCAGATTTAGAAACAATCTCAGCGCCGATATTGCCGCCAGCACCGGGCTTATTGTCGATGATGACATTCCACTTAGCAGTACCTAAAAGTTCATTTTGGAGTGGCCGAGCAATATTGTCAGTTGCGCCACCAGCCGGGAACGGAACAATAAAACGGATTGGCTTATTGGGGTAATCAGATTGCGCAAAAGACGTTTGCGATCCTGCAAAGAAGGAAGCAATGATAATGCAGCACTGCATTGCACGGATAAACGCGTTAAAAGGGCTACTTTGAATCATTGCCATCTCCTGTTGATGAAAATCATTCTGATGATGATTTTTAATTACTTAATTTAAACATAACAGAGCAAATTGAGGGGATCAAAATGAAAAAGGGCCTAGATTTCTCTAGACCCTTCACTTATTTGGCTCCTCGACCTGGGCTCGAACCAGGGACCTACGGATTAACAGTCCGGCGCTCTACCGACTGAGCTATCGAGGAATAAGCCGATATTATAGCAAGATGAAATCACTTCTTCCCACTTCTATCCGTATCCCCAGGGTACTGACTATTGCTGGCTCGGATAGCGGCGGTGGAGCAGGACTTCAGGCCGACCTCAAAGTAATCACTGCCCTCGGTGGCTATGGGATGTCTGTGATCACAGCAATTACAGCTCAAAACACTTTAGGGGTTACGCGTATTCAGGATGTCGACTTAGATGTCGTGGAGGCTCAAATCGATGCCGTTTTATTAGATATTGGCGCTGATATCGTCAAGATCGGTATGTTAGCTAGCCCAGAAATTGTTCGCACTGTCGCCAAAACACTTCGTAAGCATGGTGTCAGCAGAATTATCTTAGACCCTGTATTGCGCGCAACCTCAGGCGCAAGTTTGGGTGGTGACGATACTGCTCAGGCAATGATGCAAGAGTTATTTCCAATGGCAACACTGATCACTCCAAATTTAGATGAAGCATCTTTACTATTGGGTCACGATATTACTGGCCCAAATGAATTTCAATTCGCAGCACAAAAATTACTCGAGATGGGTCCGCAAGCAGTTCTGATTAAGGGCGGTCATCTTGATGCAAGCCACACTCAAATTACTGACTATTTAATGTGGCGCATGATTGAAGATGGTCTTGAAGTGGTTCAGTCAAAAGAGTTCAAACACTATCGTGTGAACACTGCAAATACTCACGGTACCGGCTGTTCTCTTGCTGCGGCGATTGCGACTTATTTAGCGGATGGTCATGATTTAAGTCATGCGGTTGCCAAAGCGATTGCTTACGTTGAGGCAGGACTAGAAGCGGGCCGCTTCTTGAGTATTGGGGAGGGTCCTGGCCCGCTTTGGCATATGCACGATTTTTATCCAACTGCTTTGCCAAATGAAGAAAGTAGTTAAGCCCAATAGCTGCTATTGAGATTTTTGCTGACTTATCCGCATTGCTTAGTCTAGACCTTTTATAAAAATTAAATATAAAAGTTATTTTCGATACTTCTAGGCTATTAGCCATAGAGGTAATACGATAGCGAGCATGTTATTTTCCTCGTCTCCCTTTTTGGAATTTTCGAAGTCTACCCGCAAGATCAATAAGCGCTACAAAATCAATGATTGTAAAGAGCTTCTGGTCCTAGAGGCTGTATTAGGGGCTTATTCTGATGGTGTGGAATTTTCGGTTTTAGATCTAATCTTGCTTGGTGATATTGCTTCACAAGCTACCCTTCATTCCATTATGAAGACTTTGATCTTAAAGAAGATGATAAAGACCGAGACTTGTAAGCGTGATGCAAGACGTAAGTATGTATTGCCCACTAAACAGGGCTTATCCTGGCTCAAAGATAAAGACGAATTATTAGCTAGTTCTCAGAATCGATGAGAGGAAAAAAATTCTACAGATTACTCGTTCGAAAGTCTGTAGCTTCATTGGTTTTATCTCTTGGGTTTATAGCTCAATCACAAATGGCGCTCTCGCAAACATCTAAAAGCGAAGCTATCACTTGCTACAAGGATGTCATCAAAGAGCCATTTACTTTCTATGGCAATCCGGGAGATGTATTTACCCTCTATGACAACTCTACTTGGAAAGTCGCATCAGGAGGACAATATGAGTATGTTCCGGTTCGCTACAAAGATGTTTTAATCTGTCCTGCTACGGGTAAATTGGTGATTGGCAATAAAGCTTTATCAATTTCTAAAAACTAAGTTTGCATTAATGCTTGCAGGTGTTTGACGGCAGCCTTAGGATCTTTGGCTTGTGTGATAGCTCTCACCACCGCAACAGAACCTACGCCACTCTTAGCAACCACATGAATGCTTTCTTGATCGATGCCACCAATAGCAACTAATGGATAGTGACTCATCAATTTCGCGTATTGATACAGTCTGCCTAGTCCTTGTGGAGCCGTAGGCATTTTCTTGAGGTTAGTCGCGAAGACTGCGCCCATCGCAATATAGCTAGGACAAAAACGGTCTGCATGAGCTAACTCAGCATAACCATGAGTGCTTAAGCCCAGCCTTAAACCTGCCGCCCGAATTTTTTCCAAATCAGCAGTGTCTAAATCCTCTTGTCCGAGATGCACTCCATAAGCCTGTGCATCTATAGCCTCTTCCCAGAAGTCATTGATAAAGAGTAAGGTCTTACTGCCTTCGACCGCTTTGACAGATTCTTTAATCTGTTTTCTGATTTTGTAGCGATCTTCAGATTTAAAGCGCAATTGCACAGTCGGCAGTTCAGCTTCAACCATACGCTTTACCCAATCAGCATCGGGCATGACACCATAAAGTCCCAAGCGCTTCGGACATTCTTTAAAAGCATTTGGATTCATATTGCGCATCCAAGGCAATAAGTCGAACTGCTCTGGTCTGCTGGGCCACTTAAACGGATTAAAACCACCATCATGCAAGGTCATGCGTGACCATGCTTTCCCTAAGACTTTGGCATCCGATTCAATAAAGCCCATTTCAATAGCAGCAAGTGCGCCAGCAAGTTCGTAATGATCAGTTGCAGCCTCATTATCAATGCGTGGAGGAGGTGAACTCATGGAAAATTGTGGCAATGGAATACATAATTCATCGCCTTTATGCGCTTGAATAATCTGATCGGCAAGGTCACGTACTAGACTCATGGATTAGTCTTTAGGCTTGATGCCAAAAGGGTGTGCCAACTAAAGGGGTACTTGCTTGGGCAGACTCTTGTGGTTTCATGGCGCCTGACAGGTAAGCAGTACGACCTGCATCCACAGCCATCGCAAAGGATTTGGCCATAGCCACAGGATCATTCGCAAGGGCTACAGCGGTATTTAGCAGCACGCCATCAAAACCCCATTCCATTACCGTGCAAGCATGGGAAGGAAGTCCTAATCCGGCATCCACAATCAGTGGTACCTTGATGCGGTCACGCAATAACTTCATGGCATATGGATTCAGTGGGCCTTGACCAGTACCAATAGGCGCGGCCCAAGGCATCACTGCTTGGCAACCTACATCCACCAAACGTTGGCACAAAATCAAATCTTCGGTGCAGTACGGTAACACCTTAAAACCATCTTTAATTAAGGTTTCTGCTGTTTGCACGAGGCGCAATGTATCGGGTTGCAAAGTATAGTCATCGCCGATAAGCTCTAACTTAATCCAATCACTCTCAAACACTTCGCGCGCCATCTGGGCAGTAGTAATGACCTCTTGCGGACTATGGCAGCCTGCTGTATTTGGTAGAACGGGTACTGACATTTTCTTGAGCAGATCCCAAAAGCCGCTATGGGCTTCAGTAGTGCTAGTACCTTGGCGACGCAAGCTTACGGTAATCATCGCTGGATTGGCTGTCTCTACTGCATTCTCGAGCACCTGTGGAGAGGGATAGCGTGAGGTGCCTAATAGTAAACGGCTGGCAAAGCTCTCGCCGTATAAAACGAGGGCATCAGCGCTATTCAGATTATTGGATAATGGTGCAGTCATAAATAGTAAATAGGGGATTAGCCGCCAGTGACTGGGGCAATGACTTCAATCTGATCATTTTCATTGAGGGGAAATTGATCATATTTCGTTTTGGGTACAAAGTTCAAATTCACCGCAACTGCATAAGGCGGTTTTGCATTAATCAAGGATAGCGCATCTGAGATCATGCTCTGACTCGGAAGCTCACATTCGATTTGGTTGACGATTACACGCATACACTTGCCTCATGATTGCTAGTGTTACTGGTAATGCTCAAACCCAATTCGAATGCAGTATTGCTTCGACCAACTTCTAAGAGCTCTAATGTGGAATCTAGCACAGCTGGAGATATCATAAATCCATGGCGGTAGAGACCATTGATCATGATCAAATCTGATAAGCCTTTATCTTTCTGCACCCGAATTTCTGGCAAGTTATTTTTCAAAGTAGGGCGACATTGGGTTGCCATCTCTAAGATGCGGGCTTCAGCAAAGCCGCTATGCACGGTATATACCGCACTGAGCAGCTCCATCGCAGAGCGCACACTCATCTCCGAAAGATCATCAGACTCAATCTCAGTTGCACCTACAACGTAGACGTCATTCTCTTTAGGGGCGATATAAATGGGGTAACGAGGATGAATCAAGCGAGTAGGTCTGCGTAATTTGACCTCTGGGGCAAAGAGTCGCACCACTTCACCGCGTACTCCTCGCAAGCTCTTGCCAGGTGAGGTCCAAGCATCTTTGGCGCCATTACCACGGCAATCAATTACACATTGGTATTGACTGTCATTACGCAATTGCTCCGGATCTACCGCAGTATTCCAAAGACAATTGACTTTCAGAATGATTAATTCTTGTAATAGAGCATTCAGTAATTGACGATTATCGAGTTGACCTTCGCCAGGTAAATATAAGCCTTGTATAAATCGATCTGCGACACCAGGTTCAAGTTTGCGTAACTCTGCACTATTGAGTTTTTGCGGCAGCGTTAATTGAGGATTGTGACGACAATTCTTTTCAAGATGATTGGTAAAGCGCTCGGCTTCATTGGTATCTTGTCGATGCCACAAAATCAAAGTGCCATCTTGCTGAAAATAGACTGGATTAGAGAGTTCGCTAATGAGCTGTTTCCAACGTGGCAAGCTATGAATACCCATGCTCACCACCGAATCCTCGGTAATAGCAGATTCAGCCAATGGCGCCAGCATGGCAGCAGCAATCCGAGCAGCTGCACCGCTTGCATCAGAGCCGCCTTGATCAAATAAATCAACTTGCGCTCCACGCTGAGCAAGCGCTACCGCCAGAAGCCTACCCATGAGGCCGGCGCCGACGATAGCGTATTTGCTGTGCATGGACAAAGCTTGATTCATCGTGATTACTGATAAATCTCGCTACCGCGCTTGCGGAACTCTGCAGACATTTCTTCCATGCCCTTAGCGGCGTCGGTCACTTCTGCAATCGGAATGACCTTAGAGCCTTGCTTGGGGTTGCCATCAGCGTCTAATGTAGCAGCATAGTCACGCACTTCTTGTGTGATCTTCATCGAGCAGAACTTTGGACCGCACATTGAGCAGAAATGCGCAATCTTGGCGCCCTCAGCAGGTAAAGTAGCATCGTGATATTCACGGGCACGTTCAGGATCTAAGCCGAGATTAAATTGATCTTCCCAGCGGAACTCAAAACGGGCTTTCGATAAGGCGTTATCACGTACTTGAGCGCCAGGTAAACCTTTTGCAAGGTCAGCACCATGCGCTGCAATCTTGTAGGTGATGATGCCTTCGCGCACATCTTCTTTGTCTGGCAGACCTAAATGCTCTTTTGGTGTGACATAACAAAGCATCGCAGTACCATACCAACCAATTTGTGCTGCACCGATGCCGCTAGTAATATGGTCATAACCAGGGGCGATATCGGTAATCAATGGTCCGAGGGTATAGAAGGGTGCTTCTAAGCAATGCTTGAGCTCTTCAGTCATATTCTCTTCAATGCGCTGCATCGGAACGTGACCCGGACCTTCAATCATCACCTGCACATCATGTTTCCAAGCCTTGGCAGTCAGTTCGCCGAGGGTATGGAGCTCACCAAACTGGGCTGCGTCGTTTGAGTCAGCGATGCAACCAGGACGTAAGCCATCACCTAAGCTAAAGGAGACGTCATAGGCCTTCATGATTTCGCAAATCTCATCAAACTTGGTGTAGAGGAAGTTCTCTTTGTGATGAGCCAAGCACCATTTAGCCATGATGGATCCGCCACGGGAAACGATGCCAGTGATTCGGTCAGCTGTCAGCGGTACGTAACGCAGCAATACACCAGCGTGAATTGTGAAGTAGTCCACACCTTGTTCAGCTTGCTCAATTAAGGTATCGCGGAACATTTCCCAAGTGAGATCTTCTGCGATACCACCAGTTTTATCTAAAGCTTGGTAAATCGGCACCGTACCAATTGGAACTGGTGAGTTACGAATAATCCACTCACGGGTTTCATGAATATGTTTACCAGTAGATAGATCCATGATGGTGTCAGCACCCCAACGAATCGACCAAACCATTTTCTCTACTTCTTCATTGATCGAAGAAGTCACAGCAGAGTTACCTAAGTTGCCATTGATTTTCACACGGAAGTTACGACCAATAATCATTGGCTCTAATTCTGGGTGATTAATGTTGGCTGGAATAATGGCGCGACCAGCAGCAATCTCAGAGAGCACAAATTCACCGGTGACGATGTCAGGCAGATTGGCGCCATAGCCCTTACCGGGATGTTGTTTGAGTAATTGCTTGTATGCAGGATCTTTACGCAGTTGCTCTAGGCCCATGGATTCACGTAAGGCAACGTATTCCATTTCTGGAGTAATAATGCCTTTGCGGGCGTAATACATTTGACTGACGTTATTGCCTGTCTTAGCAACCCGTGGCGCACTTATATGCGCAAAGCGTAAGTTTTGAGTAGCCTCATCTTGGGAGCGCGCTACACCATATTCAGAGCTGGGTCCAGAGAGTTGTTCAGTGTCATTGCGTTCTTTAATCCAAGTCTCACGCAATCTTGGCAGACCTTTTTCCAGATTGATAACGATTTCTGGATCGCTGTATGGGCCTGAAGTGTCATAAACAGGAACGGGTGGATTGGCAACGAGTTCTTCACCAACCCGAGTTGGTAATTGCTCAATCATGCGTATCGGTGCTTTGATATCTGCACGTGAACCCTGTAAATAGGTTTTGGTAGATGCAGGATATGCAAATTTTTGACCGAAGTCGCGTTCTAAGCTCTTGAGGCTCGGAATTTCATGTTTGGTGGTTTTGGGGCTAGCTGTACTCATGTCCATCTCCTAACTGTTTTAGATGGACGAAACCGGGTGTCGGTCTGATGTAACTCCCCACGCCAGCATTACCTGGATCGGGTTCTAGGGTCTTTCTCAGCGCCTGTGAGCAAAATCTGCTCTAAGGGCACCCCTGTTTCATCCTTAAGGAGGATTTAACCACGAAAAGCCGCTTTTCTGCAGGATGCCGTCCAAGAAGGGCAATGAAGTGTTTAAAAGGCTATTTATTGCGTCGCAAAAGGAAATCGGCAGTCACAAAAGCAGCATCGCTCGTGAATTCATCAGCAAGAATGCGGGCAGCGGCTTCCGCAAAAGAAACGTTAATAAAGCCACTCACTTCACCGTCATGATTAGTAGGAATGAAATTATCGGCTAGCACCAGGTCATACACATAGAGTTGCTCATCATGAAAACCCCATCCTGTAAGCGGTCTACGTATATGAATGCGAGTTACGGGCTCAATTTCATCGGCAATTTGCGCTGGCACTCCGGCTTCTTCCCAGAGTTCACGTCGCGCACAGACCCAAGGAGTTTCATCAGCAGAGATTCCGCCGGCAGCCATGTTGTCTAACCTGCCTGGATCGGTAGCCTTATTTTCACTGCGCCTACCCAACCAAATTGTCTGGCTCATGGTGTAACCATTGATATGGGTTGCCATACTGCGAAATCCAAAAGTACGAAAAGCAGCTCGCTCCAGACTAAAGTATTGATGACCGTTTTGATCGACCCAAGCAAACTCTTCGTTTCGCCATCCTGGGATAAAGCCACCCAAGCGCAGGTGATTTGCTAGCTGATTTAAGCTCATTGATACATCTTTAGGCTTGCCCAAGTGAATACTTAAGCGATCATTGCCCATAGAAATCAGTGGAACAGCTTGTTTCTTGAGAAACTCTTGCAGGTATGGAATAAATTCAGGATTAAGGTAGCCAATAGCTTGCTCCTCACTAGCGCCACGAGCAAAATAAATTGGTAAGTAATCAGCAGGAGCAGAGCGCGCCGTATTCTGGAGCATTTCCTCAAGGGCGGCGATGGTGCTATTAGATAAGGCAGTCATTCGTTGAAGTGTAAGGGAACTTGACTTGCTCTGCCGCAATTTGTCAAGACTTCATAACACAAAACTGAAAAGCAATAGGAATACGCATCGCAAAAATTTGCAGAAGAAGACATGCTGATAATTTAAGCAAGCTAGGTCGGTCTATATAAATCTGCGACTTACGAAAACTTTTGCCGATTTATCCACATTGCCTGTGGATAACTCTGAATACATTGTTGGTCCCGCCGACAGGAATCGAACCTGTATCCCACGCTTAGGAGGCATGTGCACTATCCATTGTGCTACGGCGAGTAGTAAAACTTTTTCCCTAATGATTAAAGAATGATGCTAAGGAAAATTTGACTACATTCATATTTGCCAATGATTGCTTAACTGCGAACTTCACTACCAACCGCATAAAGCCCACATTTGATTGCTAATGGCGATCATCATATCGGGTGCATAGTATGAAGAAAAAATGATGAACAATACAAGCAATGCTAAGCCATAAAAAATCCACTTCCTTAAAGCTAGCTTAGGCTGCTTAAGCATTGGCGACTCTGGCAATGGCACGCTCTTTCACTGGTAAGTTTACTAAGAACGCAAATACTCCTAATGCAATCGCAATCTGCCAAACAATCAAGTAAGAGCCTGTGCGATCAAACAAATATCCCCCTAAGAAAGCACCACAAAAACTACCTAATTGATGAGAGAAAAATACTAAACCTGAAAGCATTGTCAGGTATTTAACACCAAAGATTTGCGCCACAATGCCGTTGGTTAATGGAATCGTCGAAAGCCACAAGAAGCCCATGATGGCCGCAAACACATAAGTGCTCATAGGACTTGGTGGGATCAATAAAAATGCAGTGATTGCAAACGCACGACCTAAATAGATTCCTGAGAGCAGATAACGCTTTGGAAAGCGTTGCCCAAAATATCCAGAGCCATAGGTACCAAAGATATTAAATAGTCCAATTAAGGCAAGTGCAGTAGTGGCAACTGCAGGTGCGCCTACGGCAGGATAAATAGAAGATAAATCTTTAAGGTAGGGTGCTAAATGAACTGCAATAAAGACCACTTGAAATCCACAAACAAAATAACCTAGGGTCAATAATTGAAAGCTCGGATTATTGATGGCCTCTTTTAAAGCTTCTTTAATGGTTTGATCACCTAAGTTATGGCTGTGAACAAAATTCTTCTCACGCAACATAAACGCCGTCGGAATCATCAGGCTGGCCATTAAGCCCAACATTAAGAGCGCGTCTTGCGCACCGAATGCACTTAACAATCCTTGTTCTGCGGGGATCATCAGGAATTGACCAAACGAACCTGCTGCTGCTGCAATGCCCATTGCCCAAACTCGTTTATCGGCAGGCACGTTACGACCTAAGATGCCATAGACTACGCTGTAGGTGGTTGCAGTTTGTGCTAAACCAATGAGTAAACCGCCCGCAATCGTGAAATTAAGTGCATCAGTGGAAACAGCCATGCCTGCTAAACCGAGCGCATAAAGTACGCCACCAGCAATCATGATTTTGAATGATCCGTAGCGATCTGCTAGTGCCCCTGTGATTGGTTGTACAGCGCCCCAAATGAGATTTTGTAGGGCAATCGTTAAGGCAAAAGTTTCACGACCCCAACCATTGGCCGTGGTGATGGGTAAATTGAATAAGCCAAAACCATGACGAATACCCATGGAGAGTGTGACCATGAGTCCACCAAAAATGAGGACTTGTTTCATGGTGAGAGAGGGTTTGGAGATAGCGGTCATTAAATGATTCCCTTGTTGCGAAGTGCGGCGATTGATTTGTCATCCATATGGAGTCGCTCTTGAAGTACTTCTTGAGTATGTTGCCCGAGAGTGGGCGGAGCCATACGGACTTCAGTAGGTGTTTTGGACAGTTTCATAGGGCTAGCTACTAATTTCATATTGCCTACCGTTGGATGCGGCACATTGATTTGCACATTGCGCGCAATCACTTGTTCATTTTCAAATACTTCTTTGAAATTATTAATCGGACCACAAGGCACATTGGCTTGTTCCAGCAGAGTGATCCATTCGCCCTTAGTCTTTTTGCGCGTCATTGCCTCTAATAATGGAATCAGTTGTTTGCGATGTTGCACACGTAGGGGGTTGGTTAAAAAAAGTGGATTGTCTGCTAGATGAGCTTCGCCACCTGCGTTAACAAAATGCCGATACTGGCCATCATTACCTGCTGCTACGATCATCCAACCATCTGAGGTGGGGAAGGTTTGGTAGGGAACAATGATTGGAGAAGCATTCCCCCAGCGACGGGGAATCTCACCTGAGGTTAAATAGGCGCTGGAGACATTGGCCATCACAGCGATTTGTGTATCGAGCAAAGACATGTCAATGTACTGACCTTCACCAGTGTGATCACGATGTATTACTGCAGCCAGGATTGCCGTTGAGGCATACATGCCGGTAAAGATGTCTGCAATCGCAACTCCCGATTTTTGTGGGCTGGCCCCTTCAAAGTCATCTGCTTCACCAGTCACACTCATGAATCCACCAATGCCTTGAATAATGAAGTCATAACCAGGTCGATGTGCATAAGGGCCGGTCTGACCAAAACCCGTAATAGAGCAATAGATTAAATCTGGCTTAATCTTTTTTAGGCTCTCGTAGTCCAAGCCATATTTGGCGAGGTCGCCCACTTTGTAGTTTTCGATTAGCACATCGGATTCGGCAGTCAACTCACGAATAATCGCTTGGCCTTCCGATTTGCTGATATCAACCGTAATCGAGCGTTTATTGCGATTGATGCAAATAAAGTAGGCAGACTCGTCAGTTTCTTGACCATGAGCGTCTTTGGCAAAGGGAGGGCCCCAGTGGCGGGTATCGTCTCCAGCGCCTGGGCGCTCAACTTTAATAACGTCCGCACCTAAATCTGCGAGATTTTGAGTACACCAGGGACCCGCAAGCACCCGGCTGAGGTCTAAAACACGAATATGACTTAAGGCTCCCATGCCCCAATTTTGGCATGGATGACAGGGGAATTCGGGAAAAGTTCCGACTTAGGCTCAGACATGACTACAATTTGCGCGCATGGCTACCCGTAAAACTTCCGAATACAGCGAATCGTCGATTCAGGTCCTCAAAGGACTAGAACCAGTCCGTCAGCGTCCTGGGATGTACACCCGCACTGACAATCCTTTGCATATCATTCAAGAGGTCTTAGATAACGCTTCCGATGAAGCTCTGGGCGGATTTGGTAAGCAAATCATGGTTACTTTGCATACAGACGGCAGCGTAAGCGTGGAAGATGATGGTCGCGGTATTCCAGTGGGTATGCATCCTACAGAAAAGTTGCCTGTCGTCGAAATCGTCTTCACACAGCTTCATGCTGGCGGTAAATTTGAAAAAGGTACTGGTGGTGCTTATGCTTTCTCTGGCGGCTTGCATGGTGTCGGTGTCTCTGTAACAAATGCACTGTCTAAACGATTAGAGGTCACTGTTTGGCGTGATGGTCAAGTTTCTACCTTGACCTTTGCTGATGGCAAAGTGATTGAGAAACTCAAATCTAAATCCTCCACTAAAGACGATAAGTCACATGGCACGCGTGTGCGTGCATGGCCCGACGGTAAATATTTTGATAGCTCCGCGATTCCGATGGCAGATCTGATTCGCTTGCTCAGATCCAAAGCAGTTCTTTTGCCAGGCGTCAAAGTCACATTGATTCAAGAGAAGTCTGGCGACAGTCAAACATGGCAATATGCCCAAGGCTTACGCGGCTACCTCAATGAGGCGATTGCCCAAGCTGGGCATGGTCCGGAAGTGATCCCAGCCTTTGAAGGTGAGCAATACGCTACTGGCACTGGTGAAGATGATTCCTTTGCCGAAGGCGAGGGCGCAGCCTGGGTAGTGAGCTGGACCGAAGATGGCGCACCGGTCCGTGAAAGTTATGTGAACTTGATTCCAACACCTGCCGGTGGAACACATGAAAGTGGTTTGCGTGAAGGTCTCTTTAATGCTGTCAAAGGTTTTATTGAGATGCATGCTTTGCAACCAAAGGGTGTGAAGCTCATGCCTGAAGACGTGTTCGCACGCGCTTCCTTTATTTTGTCTGCCAAAGTATTAGATCCACAATTTCAAGGTCAGATTAAAGAGCGCTTGAATTCGCGAGATGCAGTGCGTTTGGTTTCTGGATACGCAAAATCAGCTCTAGAGCTTTGGCTCAATCAACATGTTGACTATGGTCGCAAGCTTGCAGACTTGGTCATTAAACAAGCACAGGCTAGAACACGAGCTGGTCAAAAAGTCGAAAAGAAAAAGTCTTCTGGCGTCGCGGTACTTCCTGGAAAATTGACGGATTGTGAGAGTGAGGATATTGCCCAAAACGAGATCTTCTTGGTAGAGGGTGATTCAGCAGGTGGCTCAGCCAAAATGGGTCGTAATAAGGAATATCAGGCCATCTTGCCCTTGCGAGGTAAGGTTTTGAATACTTGGGAAGCAGAGCGTGATCGCCTATTTGCAAATAATGAAGTCCACGATATTGCGGTAGCGATTGGTGTTGACCCACACGGTCCGAATGACAATCCGGATCTGTCTAACTTGCGTTACGGCAAGGTTTGTATCTTGTCTGATGCGGATGTTGATGGCGCGCATATTCAAGTATTGCTGCTCACCTTGTTTTACAAACATTTTCCAAAACTCATTGAGTTAGGCCATGTCCATATTTCTAGACCGCCGCTCTTTAGAGTAGATGCACCTGCGCGTGGTAAAAAACCAGCACAAAAAATTTATGCGCTCGATGCGAGCGAGTTGCAAGCCATTGAAGATAAGTTGCGCAAGGATGGCGTCAAAGAGTCTGCCTGGCAGATCTCTCGCTTTAAAGGCTTGGGTGAGATGAGTGCCGAGCAATTGTGGGATACCACCCTCAACCCAGATACGCGGCGTTTGTTGCCGGTTACTTTAGGCACCTGGACTGAAGATGAGACCTTTAAAACCATGGATATGTTGATGGGTAAATCAGAGTCTGGTGCACGTCGTGATTGGCTAGAAGAGCGTGGCAATGAAGTGGAGGCAGATATTTAATGGCTACGAAAAAGACTCCAGGCATGAAGCCAGCAGTTGAGCAGGCAGATCTATTTTCATCCTCTATCGAAGAGAGGGAAATTGTTGAGCTTGATCAGGCTACTGCATCAAAAGGACAATCCTCAACTCCGAATGGCCCCAAGGATCCACACGATTCTAAAACCATGAATCTCAATGAAGACAATAAAGACAGTTTGACGCTAGCCGTCTATGCTGAGCGTGCCTATTTGGATTACGCGATTAGCGTTGTCAAAGGTCGTGCATTACCAGATGTCTCTGATGGTCAAAAGCCTGTCCAGCGCCGTATCTTGTTCTCGATGAGCGAAATGGGTTTGCGCGCCGATGCTAAGCCCGTGAAGAGTGCTCGTGTTGTGGGTGATGTATTAGGTAAATTTCATCCGCATGGCGACCAATCAGCTTATGACGCTTTAGTTCGTCTAGCCCAGAGCTTTTCATTGCGCTATCCATTAATTGATGGGCAAGGTAATTTCGGTTCACGTGATGGCGATGGTGCTGCAGCGATGCGTTATACCGAAGCCCGCTTAACCAAAATTGCCGGCTTATTACTCAGTGAAATCGATGAGGGTACTGTCGACTTTGCACCAAACTATGACGGCTCATTTCAAGAGCCGAAGCTATTACCAGCACGCTTACCATTTGTTTTATTAAACGGTGCCTCTGGGATTGCAGTAGGTATGGCTACTGAAATTCCTTCGCATAACTTGCGTGAGGTTGCTTCTGCAGCAATCGCTTTAATGAAGTCACCCAAGCTCTCAACAGCTGATTTATTAGAGATCATGCCAGGCCCAGACTATCCAGGCGGTGGTCAGATTATTTCTTCTGCAGCTGAAATTGCGCAGATCTATGAAACTGGCCGTGGCAGCGTTAAAGTGCGTGCCCGTTGGTCTGTAGAAGAGTTGGCCCGTGGTCAATGGCAGGTCGTTGTTAATGAATTACCACCATCTGCTTCATCGCAACGTGTCTTGCAAGAAATCGAAGAGATCACCAATCCTAAAGTGAAGGTTGGCAAGAAGACCCTAACTCCTGAACAAAATAATCTCAAATCTACGATCTTGAACGTGCTCGATGGAGTGCGCGATGAGTCTAGTAAAGATGCTGCAGTGCGCCTGGTGTTTGAGCCAAAGAGTAAGAATATTGATGTCAATGAGTTCGTAAATCTGCTATTGGCGCATACCTCCTTAGAATCTAATGCACCGATGAATTTGGTGATGATTGGTAATGATGGTCGACCACGTCAAAAAGGCTTAAAAGAGATTATTTCTGAGTGGATAGCGTTCAGAGTGGCAACAGTCACACGTCGTACTCAGTTCCGCTTAGGCAAAGTTAAAGACCGCATGCATATTTTGGAAGGGCGCTTAACGGTTCTTCTCAATATTGATAAGGTTATCAAGATCATTCGCAATAGCGATGAGCCCAAAGCTGATCTGATGAAAGAGTTCAAACTTACAGATCGTCAAGCTGAAGACATTCTTGATATTCGCTTGCGGCAATTGGCGCGCTTAGAGGGCATCAAGATTGAGCAAGAGCTTAAAGAGCTTAAATCCGAGCGTGATGATTTAGAGGGTTTGTTACAAAGTGATACTGTTTTACGTAAACGCATCATTAAAGAAATCGAATCTGATATCAAAGATTTTGGTGACGATCGTCGCACTTTGATTCAGGAAGATAAGCGTGCTGTTGCAGAAACGAAGGTGATTGATGAGCCAGTCACAGTGATCGTTTCTCAAAAAGGCTGGGTCAGGGTGCGACAAGGCCATGAGCATGACGCCACACAATTTAGCTTTAAGGCTGGTGATGCGCTCTATGCAACCTTCGAGGTGCGAACGGTAGATGTTATTCAGGGCTTCGGTAGTGATGGCCGTGTCTATACAGTGCCTGTGAGCGAGCTTCCTGGTGCACGCGGCGACGGCTCTCCATTGACCAGCTTTGTAAACTTAGCGGCAGGCTCGCAAATGGTCGCTTATTACGCTGGTCAGCCTGATGATTTGGTATTACTTTCTACTAAAGCAGGTTATGGTTTCTTGGCTAATGTGTCGGATATGACTACACGCAATAAGGCTGGTAAATCTTTTATTACTGTCGATGCTAAAGTGTCGGGTGATGCCCCTTTAGGAGCCACTCAGGTACAAGTTGGCATGAAGCAAGTTGCTTGCTTATCAGAAGCTTCTAAGTTGCTTGTATTCCCGTTAGATGAGCTCAAACGTCTGCCAACTGGTGGCAAAGGCGTGATCTTGATGGGCTTGGATGACAAAGAGTTTATGGCTTCTGCCATTGCGGTGGGACCTAATGGCGCTACCTATTCAGGGGCAGGACGAGCCGGTAAGCCTACTGAACTAAGTTTAGATGCAAAAACCCTAAAGTCGTTTGCTGGCAACCGCGCACGCAAAGGTCATTTTGTTGAGCCACGCCTCAAAGAGGGCAAGCTGAAGGCTAACTAAGCCGAAAAATTAAACTTTCTTCGGAATCGCAACACCGTATTTAACGGCGATCACTTCCGCCAGAATAGATACTGCGATTTCTGGTGGGGTGAGTGCTCCGATGTAGAGGCCCACTGGCCCATGCAAGCGCTCCACCTCCTCTTTGCTGACATCAAAATCGATTAAACGCTCTTTGCGTTTTTGAGTGTTATTGCGACTACCTAAAGCGCCCACATAAAAAGCGGGGGACTTTAAGGCTTCCATCAGCGCCATGTCATCAAGCTTGGGATCGTGTGTTAGCGCCACAACAGCAGTATGGGGGTCGACACCAATCTCGAGTAAAACATCATCTGGCATACCTTTGATAAAAGTCACGTCATCACGATTAAGACCTTCGGCATATTCTTCTCGTGGATCAATCACAATGACCTCAAAGTCAGAGGCTAAGGCAAAGTCTGCGGTGTACAAAGATAACTGACCAGCACCAATGATTACCATGCGCCAACGGGGTCCATAAGTGGTGCACATCTCAGTAGCCGTGCAAGTAAATTCATCATTCCGATTACCGACCTGCAAAGTCGATTTACCACTAGCGATATTGACACTGCGTCTTGTGACTTGGTGTGAAGTGATGGACTCAAGTAATTTCTCAAGCACTGCTAATTCGGGTCTAGGCTCTACCAAGAGACGTAAAGTGCCGCCACAGGGAAGTCCAAAGCGCGCGGCTTCTTCTTGACTCACGCCATAGATCACCATTTCAGGGGTATCGCGCGTCAGAATTTCAGTTTGGACGCGGCTAATCAAGTCATCTTCGACGCATCCACCCGATACGGAGCCTGCTACTTGACCATCTTGTCGAATCGCTAGCCAAGAGCCCACAGGGCGGGGTGCTGAGCCCCAAGTTTGGACTACGGTAGCAATAGCCACAGGGTGACCCGCTGTTAACCAGCTCACTGCAGATTTGAGGACGCTTAAATCAGTACTATTCATGTAATGTCTTTTTATATTTTTTTAGATTCTTATTTATTATCACTCTAATGACTCTATCGGGTAAATCTACCAATCTTAAGCTGGCCATTGTCCTATTGGCTGCTGGTGAAGGAAGTCGCATGGGCTCGATTCCAAAAGCCTTGCTTCGTCAAGATGGAAAAAGCTTGTTAGAAACCTTCTGTGCCTCTGTTGATATGCTTAATCCAGTGGAGTTTTTGGTCGTGACTGGATTTCATGCGCAAGCTATTGAAGCCGAATTAAAACGCGTAGGTAAAACGACCAATGCAGCAATCACCGTCATTCATAATTCGAAGTCTGCTCAGGGTCAGGGCTCATCGGTGCGACTGGCTCTAGAGAGTCTACAAAGTCAATTTGATGTACTTGCGGTGTGTCTGAGCGACCAGCCTCACATTACCGATCAAGAGTTGATGGTTTTATTGGAGCAGTTCATAGACCGAAAAGATCCAGAAGAAATAGTGATGCCACAAGTCAATGGACAACGTGGTAACCCAGTATTGCTATCTAGAAAGGCAGTAGAGGCAATTTTGTCAATGCCGAACATGGTGTGTCGACCTTATATGGATCAACACCCAGACTTAGTCAAAATTTACGAAACAGATCATGCAGCCTTCATCCTCGATGTCGACACCGAAGCTGACATCCAGAAACTAGGGATCACACGTACTTAGAGATTATTTAGATCTCTGCGATCAGTTCAATCTCAACGCAAGCACCTAATGGGATTTGCGCTACGCCAAAAGCGCTGCGGGCATGTTTGCCAGCATCGCCAAAGACTTCGAATAAGAGTTCTGAGCAGCCGTTAACAACAAGGTGCTGTTCTGTGTATTCGTTTGTAGAGTTCACTAAGCCCATTACCTTGACAATCCGTTTAACTTTATCGAGCGAGCCAAGATGATTCTGTAATGTAGAAATCAAATCAATTGCGATTGAGCGAGCGGCCGCTTTGCCAGTCTCGGTATTCATATCCTGACCTAACTTGCCAACCCAAGGTTTGCCATCGTGCTTGGCAATATGACCAGATAAAAATACCGTATTACCAGTTGTTGCTGCCATCACATAAGCCGCTGCTGGTGGTCCAGGTGGAGGCAAATCAATGCCAAGGGTTTTCAGGCGATCGCTAATCATGCTCATAGTGTTATTTCAATCTTTAAAAGATATTTAATGAAAGAATCTTACTGCTTAATTATTTCGAGAGCTGACGCATTGCGCTCTCGAGACCATTTAAGGTCACTGGATACATATGATCCTTCATAAGGTTTTTCATGATATCGATGGATTGTCGATACTCCCAAATGGATTCTGACTCTGGATTAAGCCAGGCAAAGTGAGGGAAGTGATCTAAGAGGCGGTTAATCCAAACGGCGCCAGCCTCTTGATTGTTATATTCAACTGAGCCATTTGGGCTCAAGATTTCATAAGGTGACATGGTGGCATCACCTACAAAAATCAGCTTGTAGTCAGGACCATATTTATTGATGATGTCTTGCGTAGAAGTGACTTGATCTCTACGACGACGATTACTTTGCCAGAGATTTTCATATACGCAATTATGAAAATAGTAATACTCCAGATGCTTGAACTCTGCTTTGGCAGCGGAGAATAATTCTCCTATCTGCTTGATGTGGTCATCCATCGAGCCACCGACATCCATGAGAAGCAATACTTTGACTTGATTGTGCCGCTCAGGTCGCATCTGAATATCGAGCATGCCAGCATTCGCAGCAGTCGAATGTATGGTCTTATCTAAGTCGAGCTCTAACACTGAACCCTCTCGAGCAAAGCGACGAAGACGTCGTAATGCAACTTTGATATTGCGGGTGCCCAAGGCAAGATCACTGTCGTAATCCTTAAATTCTCGAGCCTCCCATACTTTGATGGCAGTGCGATTGCCTGCGCTTTCCCCGCCAATTCGAATGCCCTCTGGGTGATAGCCACTATGCCCAAAAGGCGAGGAGCCACCAGCCCCAATCCATTTATTGCCACCACCATGCCAATCTTTTTGCTCTTTCAGTAATTCTTCAAGACGTTTCTTAAGCGCTTCTGGACCGCCCAGTTTTTGGAGTGCCGCTTTTTCTTCATCGGTTAAAACGCGTTGTAGTTTCTTTTCTAGCCACTCCATTGGAATATCAGGAACCAGGGCGATGATTTGCTCAACACCTTTAAAGTACGAGCCAAATACCTGGTCAAAGCGATCAAAGTGTTGCTCGTCTTTCACGAGCGTCATTCGCGAGAGTTGGTAAAACTCATCGATCGACGGGTTGATGACGCCTGACTTTAATGCGTCTAAGAGAGTCAAAAACTCTCTTACTGAAACCGGTACCTTAGCCTCTTTCAGATTGAGAAAGAATTGAATCAACATCGCATGAGCCTAAGAGCAATTAGCGATGGTTACGATTCATCATCACTAAGCGCTCAAATAAATGAACATCTTGTTCATTCTTTAATAAAGCGCCGTGCAGTGGAGGAACAACGATCTTGTCATCTTGACTATAGAGTGCATCTGGAGGAATGTCTTCTGCCAATAAAAGCTTGAGCCAGTCAATGAGTTCAGAGGTAGAGGGCTTCTTCTTCAGCCCTGGCAGCGAGCGTATTTGGTAAAAGGCTTTGAGGGCCGCCTCTAGGAGATCTTGTTTGATACTGGGGTGATGCACATCCACGATACTTTGCATAGTTTTAGCATCAGGGAAAGTGATGTAATGAAAGAAGCAGCGACGCAAAAAGGCATCTGGTAATTCTTTTTCATTATTGGAGGTAATGATGACGAGAGGGCGATGCTTTGCCTTAATCAGCTCGCGGGTTTCATAGACATAGAATTCCATGCGATCAATTTCACGCAAAAGGTCGTTCGGAAATTCAATGTCTGCCTTATCAATTTCATCGATGAGCAAAACAGTGGATTCGTTTGCTTCAAAGGCTTGCCATAAAACACCTTTGACTATGTAGTTGCGAATATCTTTAACCTTTTCATCGCCCAGTTGAGAATCGCGCAAACGACTGACAGCGTCGTATTCATATAAACCTTGTTGTGCTTTGGTGGTGGACTTGATGTGCCACTGCAAGAGTGGCATTTTGAGAGCGGCAGCGACTTCCTCAGCCAGCATGGTTTTGCCTGTACCTGGCTCACCTTTGATCAACAGGGGACGCTGAAGCGCTATCGCCGCATTGACTGCCAGTTTGAGGTCATCGGTCGCAACATAGCTTTGACTACCATCAAAGCGCTTTGAGTTTTGGGCAGAGGATGTGTTGAGTTGGTGGGTCATGAGAGGCAATCTAGAGGTCTTTTATCGGATGATTAAGTATAGGGAAATAGTGCCCAATCTTCAGTATTTCTCTTGATTTAGAGCTCAGAAATGAGGAAATCATGGTTAGGAGGACGTCTCTCCGCTATACTCTCGGTGGTTGATTTAAATCAAACTGATAAATACAGATTTCTATGAAAAAACTCTCCATTCTTACTCGATTGCTTGTTTGTGCTGGCATAGCATTAACTGGATTTGCCGCTCAGGCTGATGAAGTTAAAGGCAATGCGGCTGCGGGCAACGGCAAGGTTTGGCTTTGTGTTGGCTGCCATTCCATCCCCGATTACCGTGCTGACTATCCGTTGGTTTACAGAGTGCCTATGTTGGGCGGCCAAAATGCCGCTTACATTGCTTCCTCCTTGGCTGAATACAAGAAGGGCAACAGAAAGCATCCATCTATGCGAGCTATCGCCGCTAGCTTGTCTGACCAAGATATGGCTGATATTGGCGAATACTATGCTGCGCAAACTGCCAGCTCACCTAACAACCCATTGAAGTGATAGAGACACGTTTATGAAATTTGCACTAGTTACAGCAGTTTTGCTTTCCAGTATTGGCTTGGTTCATGTTGCTAACGCTGCCAGCGTTGAAAAAGGTCAAGCTTTAGTTGAGAAAGCCAATTGCGCTTCTTGCCATGGTGCTGGTTTAAATGCACCGATCCTGCCTGCCTACCCAAAATTGGCTGGTCAATATCCTGATTACATTTATTACGCCTTGAAAGCTTACAAAGTAGGCAATGGAAATGCTCAATATGGACGTAATAATGCCGTGATGGGCTCGCAAGTTCAGGCATTCTCTGATGCTGACATGCAGGACATTGCAGCTTATGTTGCCTCTTTGCCTGGAAACTTCGTCATTAAGAAGTAAATCCGTTTCAGCAGTTCTTCATTGGGTATTCAATACAATGGCTTAGAATAATCTTCTAAGCCATTGTTATTTATAGTAAAAACTTTTATCTCAAAGCTTCTAAGCCTCTCGCAAAGTGTTTGCGCATAGCAGTTTCAGCCCCAGTTTGGTCTCTTTTCAATAGGGCATTGAGGATGTCACGATGCTCCACTAGAGAGTTTTGTAGTCTTCCTGTGCTGGTTAGAGAATCCTTCCGATGTAATTTAAGCACCTTACGAAGATCTGCAATGACCCCATTCATCCAGCGATTTCCGGCGATTTCTTGGATTAATTCATGAAATTTGCCATTAATCTCGAAAAATTGCTCAATATCTCGATCTGCGGCTGCCTTTTCAAGACGGTGATGCCAATAGTCCAATTGATTTAACTCATCTTCGCTTGCTTTAGCGGCCGTTTCTCTAGCTGCTTCACCTTCCAGCAGCGAGAGGATCGTATAAATTTGCTCTAAATCTTTTCTGGCGACCTCAGTGACATATGCTCCACGGCGCATTTTGATAGTCACTAGCCCCTCAGAGGCGAGTACTTTAATAGCTTCGCGCATCGGGGTTCGACTGATTCCAAATTGTTCTGCCAAGCGTTGTTCATCTAGCCAGCTTCCAGGAGCTAGTTCCTTAGCAAAAATTTGCTCTCGGAGACGATCGGCCACGTCTTCGTATAAAGGTCGATTATTCAGTTTTGTATTCATAATTATGAATACATGATATCTAGACAAATTCTAAATAGTCAAGCAGAATTACGAAATCTTAGATGCAATGCAACATATTAAACAGGAGCGCTTTGTGAGTTCAGAAAAGAAAAGTCCAGCTAGTGCATGGCCATCGTTTCCAGAAGTCAATTTAGAGGCTTGGAAAAAGTCTGCCCAAAAATCAGCACCAAATGGCGATGTAGATAAGCTGGGCTGGAATACTCCTGATGGTATTCAGTTAAAAGCGCTTTACACCTCATTAGACACAGAGAACTTAAATTACACCGATACTTTGCCTGGTTTCGAGCCTTATGTGCGCGGACCACAGGCAACAATGTATTCCGTGAGGCCATGGACGATTCGTCAGTACGCAGGATTCTCCACTGCAGAAGAATCGAATGCCTTTTATCGCAAAGCATTAGATGCGGGTGGACAAGGTGTCTCTGTTGCATTCGACTTAGCAACACATCGCGGTTACGACTCTGATCATCCACGCGTTACGGGTGACGTTGGTAAGGCGGGAGTAGCCATTGACTCTGTAGAAGATATGAAGATTTTGTTCGATGGTATTCCGCTGGACAAAGTGTCTGTATCGATGACGATGAATGGTGCTGTATTGCCAGTGTTAGCGGGATATATTGTTGCTGGCGAAGAGCAAGGTGTTAAGCAAGAACTGCTATCAGGCACCATTCAGAATGACATTCTGAAAGAGTTCATGGTGCGTAATACCTATATTTACCCGCCAGAACCATCGATGCGCATTATTGGCGACATCATTGAGTACACCGCACAACACATGCCGAAATTTAACTCGATCTCGATATCGGGTTATCACATGCAAGAAGCTGGAGCAAACCAAGTATTGGAATTGGCATTCACCTTGGCTGACGGTAAGGAATATGTCAAAACAGCGCTTGCTAAAGGTTTGGATGTTGATGGCTTTGCTGGGCGTCTTTCATTCTTCTTTGCAATCGGCATGAACTTCTACCTAGAAGTTGCTAAATTACGTGCGGCACGCTTGCTGTGGTGGCGCATTATGAAATCATTTGAACCACAGAATCCAAAGTCTTTGATGTTGCGGACGCATTGTCAAACTTCGGGCTGGTCATTGACAGAACAAGACCCCTATAACAATGTCGTGAGAACTACGGTTGAAGCGATGGCTGCCGTCTTTGGCGGCACTCAATCCTTGCATACCAATTCCCTAGACGAGGCAATCGCTTTGCCTTCTGAGTTTTCAAGCCGCATTGCTCGTAATACGCAGTTGATACTTCAGGAAGAAACCCACATTACTAGCGTGATCGATCCCTGGGCTGGCTCTTACATGATGGAGAGCCTCACTCAAGAGATGGCCGATAAAGCTTGGGACATCATTCAAGAGGTTGATGCGATGGGCGGCATGACAAAGGCAGTTGAAAGTGGTTGGGCTAAGCTCAAGATTGAGGCAGCAGCAGCTGAAAAACAAGCCAAGATCGACTCAGGCACTGATGTGATTGTTGGCGTCAATAAATATAAGCTGGGCAAGGAAGATCTTGTGGATGTATTAATGATCGATAACGACAAGGTTCGTGAAGGTCAAGTCACGCGTTTAAAACAAATCAAAGCCAAGCGCGACAGTAAAAAAGTAGAGGCTGCATTAGAGGCGTTAACTAAGGCTGCAGAAGATCACTCCGGTAATTTATTGGAGTTATCTGTTAATGCAATTCGTTTGCGTGCGACCGTTGGTGAAGTGTCTGATGCGTTGGAGAAAGTTTACGGGCGCCATCGCGCCGATACTCAAAAGGTGACCGGAGTGTATGCAGCTGCTTATGACTCAGCCGAGGGTTGGGCAAAATTACAAACTGAAATCGCTGACTTTGCCAAAGAGTTTGGTCGTCGCCCTCGCGTGATGATTGCCAAACTTGGCCAAGATGGACATGACCGTGGGGCTAAAGTCGTAGCAACTGCCTATGCGGATTTGGGCTTCGATGTGGATATTGGACCCTTATTTCAAACACCAGAAGAATGCGCCCGTCAGGCGATTGAGAATGACGTTCATGCTCTAGGTGTATCGACTTTGGCGGCAGGTCATAAAACTCTAGTGCCAGCCATCATTGCTGAATTGAAGAAACAAGGTTCTGATGACATCATCGTTTTTGTCGGCGGTGTAATTCCAAGACAAGACTATGAGTTTCTTTACGAAGCAGGTGTCAAAGGGATTTATGGTCCAGGCACCCCAATTCCAGCTTCGGCAAAGGATGTGCTTGAGCAAATTCGTCAATCTGTAAAACCTGTTTGATACAAAACTAACATATTTACGAGCATGCTTGAAGTTGCCGACCTAGCGCTAATAGCCGATCTTACTGGCGCACCCTCGCTTAAACAGCGACGTGCATTGGCAAAGGTCATTACCTTGCTGGAATCCACTCGCTTAGATCATCGCAAGCGCGCTGATGATGTCCTTAATGCGCTTTTACCTAAAACAGGCAAGTCCTTTCGCTTAGGTATTTCGGGAGTTCCAGGGGTTGGTAAATCAACGCTCATTGAAACGCTTGGTCTGTATTTAATTGAAAAGGGGCATCGTGTTGCTGTACTTGCAATCGATCCATCTTCTAGTTTGTCAGGCGGTTCCATTCTGGGGGATAAAACGCGCATGGAGCGTTTATCTGTTCTAGAGAATGCCTTCATTCGCCCCAGCCCATCGTCATTGACGCTCGGAGGTGTTGCTGAAAAAACCCGTGAGGCCATGCTGGTGGCAGAGGCTGCTGGCTTTGACATCATCATCGTTGAAACAGTCGGTGTTGGTCAAAGTGAGATTGCAGTCGCAGGCATGACGGATATGTTCTTGCTACTTCAATTACCCAATGCTGGCGATGATTTGCAAGCGATTAAAAAAGGTGTCATGGAGATTGCAGATTTGATTGTGATCAATAAGGTTGATCTAGATCCAGCTGCGGCAATGCGCGCGCAACTTTTTATCACCAGTTCATTACGTCTCTTGGGCTTCGAGGGAAATCCTGACCATGCTTCGCACGATGAAGACTTTTGGCATCCCACTGTCATGACATTAAGCGCTTTAGAGGGCAAAGGTGTTCCTGAGTTGTGGGATAAGGTCACGCATTTTCAAAAACTGCAGCGAGCCAATAGTAAGTTTGATTCACGTCGTCAGCAACAGGCTGGTGCCTGGATGTGGGATCGCATTGATGCTGGCTTAAAGAATGCATTTCGTAGTAATGAAGCGGTTCAAGCGCTTCTACCAAGCTTAGTGGCACAAGTAAACCAGGGAACCATGGCGCCTTCAGTAGCAGCAAGACGCTTATTGGAGTCCATGGGACACGAATTTTTCTAAGGAGTCGGGTAATGCAAGACATCATTCAACAACTGGAAGCAAAGCGCGAGCTAGCACGCTTAGGCGGTGGCCAAAAGCGTATTCAGGCTCAGCACGCTAAGGGCAAGTTAACTGCTCGTGAGCGTATCGAGCTCTTACTCGATGCTGGCACCTTTGAAGAGTGGGATATGTTCGTAGAGCACCGTTGCCACGACTTTGGCATGGCCGATCAAACAGTGCCAGGTGATGGCGTTGTGACTGGTTATGGAATGATCAATGGTCGTTTGGTATTTGTGTTCTCACAAGACTTTACGGTTCTTGGGGGCTCATTATCAGAAGCCCACGCTGAGAAGATTTGCAAGATCATGGACCAAGCGCTCAAAGTCGGCGCTCCCGTGATTGGTTTGAATGACTCAGGTGGTGCGCGTATCCAAGAGGGTGTGGCTTCATTAGGTGGCTATGCAGAGATTTTCCAGCGCAACGTCACAGCCTCGGGAGTGATTCCACAAATCTCCTTGATCATGGGTCCGTCTGCTGGTGGAGCCGTGTATTCGCCGGCGTTGACGGATTTCATCTTCATGGTGAAAGACAGCTCTTATATGTTTGTTACTGGTCCGGAAGTGGTTAAGACCGTGACTCATGAGGACGTGACTTCTGAGGAGTTGGGTGGGGCAGTAACGCACTCAACCGTTTCTGGTGTTTGCGACTTGGCCTTTGACAATGATGTGGATGCCATCATGATGTTGCGTCGCTTCTTTAACTACTTGCCGCTTTCTAACCGTGAAAAACCGCCCTTGATCAAAGGGGCAAACCGCACAGAAGAGCCTGATTTTTCTCTCGATACCTTAGTGCCATCTAATCCAAATCAACCTTATGACATGAAAGAGTTGATTGAAAAGATTGTGGATGATGGCGTGTTCTTTGAACTTCAACCCGACTATGCTAAGAACATCGTGATTGGCTTTGCTCGCATGGAAGGTCGCTCTATTGGTATCGTTGCTAATCAACCATTAGTCTTGGCTGGTTGCTTAGATATCAAGGCATCTATCAAGGCAGCGCGTTTTGTCCGCTTCTGTGATGCCTTCAATATTCCGGTAGTGACTTTAGTTGATGTGCCAGGCTTTATGCCAGGTACCGCCCAAGAATATGGCGGTATTATTAAACACGGTGCGAAGTTACTCTATGCCTATGCGGATTGCACCGTACCTAAAGTGACTTTGATTACCCGTAAAGCCTATGGTGGCGCTTATGACGTGATGGCTTCCAAGCACTTGCGTGGCGACGTGAATTTTGCTTGGCCTTCAGCAGAGATTGCGGTGATGGGCCCTAAGGGTGCAGTCGAGATTATCTTTCGTGAAGAAAAATCTGAGCCAGTAAAGATCGCTGCCCGTGAAGCAGAGTATAAAGCCAAGTTTGCAAACCCCTTTGTGGCAGGTCGTCGTGGCTATATTGACGATGTTATCCTCCCGCATGAGACTCGCAAACGGATTGCCCGTTCGCTCGCAATGCTCAAAGATAAAGATTTAAAAAATCCTGCGCGTAAACACGGCAATATCCCTCTGTAAAGGCGCTGATAGATGATGACTACGAAAATGTTTAAGAAAATTTTGATTGCTAATCGCGGAGAGATTGCTTGCCGTGTCATGAAAACTGCCAAAAAAATGGGCATCAAAACAGTGGCTGTTTATTCTGAAGCAGATAAAGAGGCGCGTCACGTTCAGATGGCGGATGAAGCTATCTGTATTGGACCGGCGCCTTCCCGTGAATCCTATCTTGTAATGGATCGTATTATTCAAGCCTGCAAAGATACTGGTGCTGAAGCAGTGCATCCAGGATATGGTTTCTTATCCGAGAATGAGCAATTTGCTAAACGATGTGAAGAAGAGGGTATTATCTTTATTGGTCCGAAGCATGAATCGATTGCAGCAATGGGCGACAAAATTGCCTCCAAAAAGCTGGCATTAGAAGCCAAGGTCAACACGATCCCTGGCCACAACGAGGCAATTGCCACAACAGATGAAGCGGTAAAAATTGCGCAAGGTATTGGCTATCCAGTCATGATTAAGGCTTCTGCTGGCGGCGGTGGTAAAGGTTTACGTGTTGCCTTGAATGATCAAGAAGCAGCCGAAGGTTTTGCTGCCTGCAAAACCGAAGCGATGAATAGTTTTGGTGATGATCGGATCTTTATTGAGAAGTTTGTGGAAGGTCCGCGTCATATTGAGATTCAGGTCTTGGGTGATTCACATGGCAACGTAGTCTATCTGAATGAACGCGATTGCTCAATTCAGCGTCGTCACCAAAAGGTGATCGAAGAGGCGCCATCTCCATTTATTGATCCTGTTACCCGTAAAGCGATGGGTGAGCAAGCCGTTGCCCTTGCTAAAGCTGTGAACTACCAGTCTGCTGGCACTGTGGAGTTCGTGGTAGGCAAAGATAAGTCTTTCTACTTCTTAGAGATGAATACGCGCTTGCAGGTGGAACATCCCGTAACGGAAAGCATTACTGGTCTTGACTTGGTTGAGCAGATGATTCGGGTAGCGGCTGGGGAAAAGTTAGCATTTAAACAAGCGGATGTGAAGTTGGATGGTTGGTCAATGGAGTGTCGCATTAATGCAGATGATCCATTTCGCAACTTCCTACCATCCACAGGCCGTCTTGTGAAATATCGTCCACCGGAGTCCATTAATGGAGTACGAGTAGATACCGGTGTATACGAAGGCGGTGAAATTCCGATGTACTACGACTCTATGATTGCGAAGTTAATCGTGCACGGCAAAGATCGTGCTGAGGCAATTGAAAAGATGCGTGCTGCCTTGAATGATTTTGTCATTCGCGGTATTCATTCGAATATACCGTTTCAGGCTGCTTTACTGCAACATCCCCGTTTCGTGAATGGCGATTTCACAACGGGCTTTATCGCTGAAGAATATCCAGAAGGCTTTAAGAAGGATTCTGTGCAGCCTGCAGACCCAAAACGCCTTGCAGCCCTAGCTGCCTTTATGCGCTATCGCTATCTTGAGCATATCAAGATGATTGATGGTCAATTGGCTGGTCACGAAATGGTGATTGCCAAGAAGTTTGTCGTGGTCACTGGTAAGAAAACAGGATCAATGATTGATCCGTATGAAGAGGCAGTGCGCATTGAATTAAAAGATGGCATCTATTCTGTATATATTGATGATGCAGATGGTGTTAGCCGTTATGACATTGAGAGTGATTGGCGTCCAGGTCAGCTGGCTTTACATGCCACGATTAACCGTACCAGCAAGATTACGGCACAAGTAGAGCGCAAGGGTGTTCGGCTCTACTTAGTACTTGATGGCGCGCATTACGAATGTATGGTGTTGAGTCCATTAGGGGCCGAACTCCAGCGTCGCATGCCAGTAAAGCTTCCACCAGATACCTCGAAGTTGGTGATGTCTCCCATGCCAGGTTTGCTCACGAAACTTGCTGTTAAGGTGGGTGAAGCCGTCACAGCGGGTCAAAAATTAGCTTCAATTGAAGCGATGAAGATGGAGAACACAATCTCTGCAGCACAGGATGGGATTGTTTCAGAAATCTGCGCCAAAGAAGGTGAAAGCTTGGCGGTAGATCAACTCATCATTCGTTTTGAATAAGCAGGACCATCATCCATGACAGCTAAACCGTTCAAAATTCTCGGTATTCAACAAATCGCTATTGGCGGCACAAGCAAAGATCGCCTCAAAAAACTTTGGGTAGAGATGCTCGGCTTTGAGTACAAAACTACCTTTGTCTCGGAGCGTGAAAACGTGGATGAAGATATTTGTGCGATTGGAAACGGTGCCCATGAGATAGAAGTAGATCTGATGCAACCATTGGATATTGAGAAAAAGCCTGCCGTACATCAAACACCCCTCAATCACATCGGATTGTGGGTGGATGACCTTCCTAAGGCGGTTGAATGGCTCTCCGCTAATGGCTTACGTTTTGCTCCTGGAGGTATTCGCAAGGGCGCTGCGGGCTACGACATCACCTTTGTCCATCCCAAGGGTAACGATGAATTTCCGATCAGTGGAGAGGGCGTCCTCATTGAGTTGGTTCAAGCTCCTCCTGAAGTCATCGCGGGATTGCGTTCATAATTTAGTCTTTAGATAATCACAACCATAAAGCGAACTTGAATTGACGCGATTATTGGCCATCGACACTTCCTCAGCTTGGTGTTCGGTGGCTTTATCTTTAGGTGATTCAGCACCTCAGCTCCGACACGAATTGGTGTCGGCGGGCGCTAGCCAATGCTTATTGCCTTGGATTGAAAATTTACTGGCCCAAGCAAATCAGCAACTTTCTCAACTTGATGCGATTGCGATAGGTATTGGCCCGGGCGCATTTACTGGGGTGCGTTTAGGCCTTGCAGCAGTTCAAGGTCTTGCGATAGCGGCAAATCTACCCGTCCTGCCAGTTGCTAGCTTGGATGCCATTGCGGCGCAACTGAGCAAAACACCTCATTTTGCCAAGATCAAGCCAACTCAATTTGTGATTGCTGTTGATGCTCGTATGGGCGAGATCTATTGGGCGAAGTATGAATTCAATGACTCCACATCCCTTCCTTTACGTATTGGCAATATCCAACTTTCAAAGCCTGAAGAGATTGATTTAAGGAATATCCAATACCTTGCTGGTAGCGCGATTAAAGAATTTGGCGAACGTTTATTTGTAAATCATTCTTTTCCCAGTGAAGCGCTTGATCCAGAAATCTCCATTTCCGCATTGGGCATCTTAGAGCTAGCTCAACAGATGTTTAAGGCTGGACAGCAAATCTCGGTCAATCAGCTAGAGCCACTCTATGTGCGCAATAAAGTTGCCTTCACGACGAATGAACGTGAAATTGCCTTCAAAAAAGGTACGCGGTAATGACTATGCAGGATGATGGCGCTGAGCTAACCTTTATGCCGATGCAGGTGGCTGATCTAGATGATGTCCTGGCAATCGAATCGATTTCTCATATTCATCCATGGACTAGAGGTAATTTTTCCAATTCCTTGGCTGCAGGTCATTGGGCTTATTGCATCAGACCACAGCTTGATCAAGCGAATGCAATGGCAGGAAGCTATCTTGATCCTCAAGTCCTGTGGGCTTATTGCATTCTGTATCCAGCGGTAGATGAGTTACATCTTTTAAATATCACTGTTGCCCCTAAGTTACGCCAACTAGGGCTAGGATCGCGCATGATGGCAACCATTGAAGGCGTCGCTTCACAGCAGAACATGCCACGCATTATTCTTGAGGTAAGGCCTTCCAATGAGTCTGCTGTCGCCCTGTATCAAAAGCTTGGGTATGAACAAATCGGGGTGCGCAAAAATTATTATCCTGCCAGCGAAGGGTCTGGTAATCGAGAAGATGCCATCGTGATGGCTAAATCGATTAAGCTAGAGTTATGACCAACACGCATTCAAGCTTTCTAAAAGAAATGGGCATTACAGAGTGGACTGCGCGGGATGGTTCTGCTGAAGTTGCCACTGTCAAGCAATCACAGCTTCCAGTAAATGTAGCGGTATCAGCTGAAAGTACTCCCAAGGCACATTGGTGGTTTTTTGGAAGCCAACCCCAGGGTGATGCCCAGATATTGTTTCAGAATGTCATTCGTGTTTTAGGCTTAGCGAGCAATGAATGGTCGTGGAAAAGCCCAAATGACAATCTTTCTAAAATGCATGCGCCAGAAAGTGCTATCCCGGTAGTTGCTATTGCCTTTGGCGGCCCGGCAGCCCAAAAAATTACGGGTGAGCGTGATCCATTGCCGCAGTTGCGCGAGACGATCTTGGCTCTGAACACCGGAAATGATGATGAGATTCCGGTGGTTGCTACTTTCGATTTGGCTCAATTAGCAACAAAGTCAAAAGAGAAGGCCCTGTTTTGGCAAGACCTCTTGCTGGCTAAATCTATCCTACAAAATACTTAATCTAGCTCAGTCTTGGTGCTTGTGTTCACCGATAAGGTGCATAGAGTCATATTCAGCTTGGTTGCGGGCATGGCGCCGAATTACTAGCCACATGATGAGGCTCACCACTAAGCCAAATCCAATGATGACGTATTGAACCGGCAGATCAAGCCAGATCAATAATGAATACATCGCCAGCATTCCTAATACCGAAATATTTTCATTGAAGTTTTGCACTGCGATGGAATGTCCAGCTGACATCAGTACGTGACCACGATGTTGCAATAGCGCATTCATGGGCACCACAAAATATCCCGCTAACCAGCCCACCAAAATGAGTAAGAAATAAGCCGGCAATAGATTTAAGGTAACTTGCATTTTGCCTATTGTCAGCAATGGCGTATTTGGCAACATATCGGAGTTGTAAATCGCTAATACGCAAACAACCAGCCCCATGGCGATTCCATAGGGAAGTACATTGAGTGAATTGCGCAAAGGTACGCGCCAAGCCGCCCAGACCGCTCCGCCAGCAACGCCAACCGCGGAAATGGCTTGCAAAATAGCGCCTTGTGAGAGATTCATATGCAGCGCTACCTGTGCCCACTTAATCACAATGAACTGCAAGGTGGCGCCAGCACCCCAGAACAAGGTAGTCACCGCCAAAGAGATTTGACCCAGGCGATCCTCCCAAAGCGTCTTAAAGCAGACGGAGAAATCTTTAATTAATTCTATGGGATTGGTTTTCTGGGCCACATAGCGTGCGCCGGTATCTGGAATCTTAAGATTGATTAATGCGGCGATGACATAAATCATCATGATGATGAGGATTGCTGATTCTGCGGGTGTATCTATGCCGGTATCAATGCTAGGCATATCCAAGGAAAGCAGGCTTTGCGAGACGGTGCTACTAATTAAAACACCCCCTAATACCGTACCCAAAATGATAGAGCCTACTGTCAATCCCTCAATCCAACCATTGGCGGCAACTAACTTTTCAGGGGGAAGCAATTCCGTCAAGATGCCATACTTTGCAGGAGAGTAGGCTGCAGCACCGAGACCAACAATAGCGTAAGACAATAAAGGGTGCCCACCAAAGAGCATTGCCACACAACCAACGAATTTAATCGTGTTAGTAATGAACATGACATTACCTTTGGGGCGAGAATCAGCAAACGCACCAACAAAGGCAGCCAGCACAACATACGATAAAACGAAGAACAATTTAAGCAAAGGAGTCATCCAGGCCGGAGCGCTAAGCTGGGCCAAGAGGGCAATTGCTGCAATCAGCAATGCGTTATCAGCAAGCGACGAAAAAAATTGCGCCGCCATAATGATGTAAAAACTACGGTTCATTCGTACAATCTAGTCATTAATACAATTAAAACATGAAAGGAGGGGTGGATATGAGCGCTTCGGTTAATAGCTTAATCAATAGACCAATTTTGGCATCTATTCATTCACATGCCTTTCAGCATAACTTAAACCGTGTTCGGGAGCTTGCCCCGGAGTCAAAAATTTGGTCTGTTATTAAGGCTAGGGCATATGGGCATTGTTTTGAGGCGGCGCTCAAGGGCCTTGAATCAACTGACGGGTTTGCATTATTAGATATACAGGATGCGGTTTGGTTAAGAGAAAATGGCTGGCAAGGGCGAATTTTGCTGTTAGAAGGCTTATTTCATGAGAGTGAAATGGGCCTAAGCCAGGAATTGCATTGTGATTTGGTGGTCCACTGTGAAGCGCAAATCGAGTGGCTCGAACGTTATGCAGATAAAGTCCATAAGCCCATTAGTGTTTTTCTGAAAATGAACACGGGCATGAATCGTCTGGGTTTAAAACCAGCCGCCTATAGAACGGCCTTTCATCGTCTGCATGCCGCAGCTTACCGCATGCATCACATGACGCATTTTGCTAATGCAGATCAAATTGATCGTCAGCCTACAGTGGATAGTCAGTTAGAGCTATTCAATCAAACTATTGAAGGCCTTGAGGCACCTACCTCTTTAGCAAACTCCGCAGCAATTCTATGGCATCGCAATGCTCTCGGCGACTGGGTGCGTCCTGGCATCATGCTCTATGGTGCATCTCCTACAGGCCTATATTCGGACATTGAGCATGCTCATCTCAAAGCGGTGATGCAGCTGCAGAGTGAGATTATTGATATTCAAGATCTTCAAGCAGGTGATCGCATAGGATATGGTGGTCGTTATAAAGCTTCTGAGAACATGCGGATTGGCATAGTGGCTTGTGGTTATGCGGATGGTTATCCACGTCAGGCAAAGGATGGCACACCGGTTTGGGTCGGTGATGATAGTAAAGCGGGTGGCGGTATTATTTGTCCGATCGTTGGGCGGGTATCTATGGATATGTTGAGTGTAGATTTACGAAATGCACCAAACGCCAAGATCGGCAGTGTCGTGGAGCTCTGGGGTGACCAGGTTCCAGTAGATGAGGTGGCACGCATGAGTGACACTATTGGCTACGAGCTGCTTTGTGCGGTAGCGCCAAGAGTGCCAGTCGCGATTAAATAGACTTTCAATAAAAAATCCTCTATTGAAGAGGATCCTTTATAATGTTATTGCAAACGCTAGATTACTTATTCCAGATCTGCCACCATTTGCGTTCTTTTTGAACACGTTGTCCAGTTTCTAGCATTTGACTGTCTGGGAAGTTCAGTTTAAAAACACGCGCAGTGTCATTACTTAATTGAGTCATACCCAATTTTTCGTAGGACTTCGTCAAGAGATACAGAGCCTCTTCTACGGCTGGAGCACGGTCGTAATCACGGATCACCAGTTGCGCGCGGTTTGCAGAAGCGAGGTAGGCGCCCCGTTGATAGTAGAAACGGGCAACGATCACGTCTGCCTCAGCCAGTGAGTTCACGATATAGCGCATGCGATCCAATGAGTCTGGTGCATATTTGCTATTGGGGAAGCGCTCAACAACTGTTTTGAAGGATTCGAATGCTTCTTTAGCAGCCTTCGGATCGCGTTCACTTAGATCTTGCCCCGTAAATTTACCAAGCCAACCTAAATCATCATTAAAAGTAATGAGACCTTTGAGATAGTAAGCGTAGTCCAAGGTAGGGCTACCTTGGTGTAATTTGATGAAGCGATCAATCGCTACCAGTGCTTGAGTTTGCTCTTGCGCTTTCCAATAACAATAGGCAGCATTAATTTGGGCTTGCTGTGAATAGGGGCCAAATGGAAAACGGGCCTCTAATTTGTCAAAATATTTGCCGCACTTCGCAAAGTCACCATCATTTAATTTATCGGTTGCTTCTGAGTAGAGTTTAGATTCTGACCAAATATCAGTGTCATCCTTTTGCCCATCACTACCAGCACAGCCACTTAAAACTAATAAAGCACACATGCAAGTCAAAAGCAGGGTGAGTAAACCCATGCTTGAACGGGGAATGATTTTTTGAGAGGCAGATGACCCAGCAAGCCTTAAACTGGGGTCTGATATTACGTCGGACATAACTGAAAGGCTCTTTAAGCGTGGCATTGCCGCAAACTCCTGATTCGAATCCTATTGATTATATCGATGAAGAGGATTTCATCTCCCTGGAAATTCCCCCGGAGATGGCTGGTGAACGCCTCGACAAGGTACTAGCGGGCTCTTTGCCAGATTATTCACGGAATCGTCTAAAGACCTGGGTAGAGGCTGGCGCTGTGATGGTTGACGGCAAGGTCACCAAAGCCCGTTATTTATTGAGAGGTGGGGAGAGCATTAAGGTATTTCCACAAGAAATGCCGGAGCAATTTGCCTTTAGTCCAGAAAACATTCCTTTAGAGGTGGTTTATGAGGACGATGCCATCATTGTGATCAATAAACCCCCAGGTCTAGTAGTGCATCCCGCAGCAGGCAATTGGTCGGGAACTTTGTTAAATGGGCTGCTATTTAAATACCCAGAACTCAAATCTTTACCGCGGGCAGGTATTGTGCATCGACTGGATAAAGATACCTCTGGCTTGATGGTGGTTGCGAGAACCGCTCAAGCTCAAACCTCTCTCGTCAGACAACTGCAAGATAGAACCGTAGGCCGAAGATATTTAGCCTGGGTTTGGGGAGGGGCTCCTAGTCAAGGCAAGGTGTTGGCATCGGTTGGTCGAGATCAACGTGATCGTTTAAAGATGGCGGCAGGCAGTCCACAAGGTAAACCAGCAGCAACATTATTTAGACGCTTAGCGAAATCAACATTTTTAGAATCACCCCTGGCTTTATTGGAATGTCGTTTAGAGACGGGGCGTACTCATCAGATTCGGGTGCATCTCGAATCACTCGGATTTCCATTGCTTGGGGACCCGGTCTATCGCAAGAAAACTCCGGGCGTAGCAAAAAGCCTGCCATTTGAGCGCCAAGCATTACATGCCTTTGCGCTGAGTCTGCAGCATCCTGTAACGCAAGAGCTGGTTAGCTGGTTTCGTTTGCCACCACTGGATTTAATGCAGTTGTTGCCCCAGGTGGGCATGTCGGAAGCGGATTTCCCTCAAGAGGCAACTGTATTAGCCTCTATTCATAACGAACGCACTCATGACTAGTTTGACTAATGGATTCTTAAAACCAGAGTGGGATGCGCCCTTATCAATCCAGACTCTAGTCACTAAAAGAACTGGTGGAGTTAGTCTAGCGCCTTTTGATTCGTTTAATCTTGGGGATCATGTGGGTGATTTGCCTGAGAACGTATTAGCCAATCAGGCGCTTTTGAGAACTTATCTGCCAGCTGACCCTATTTGGTTAAAGCAAATCCATGGTGTCAAAGTAAGTACACCTAGCACACGATTACTAGAAGCTGATGCAGTCGTGACTAACATCCCCAATGAAGTCTTGGCCATCATGACCGCCGATTGTTTGCCTGTGTTATTCACAAATCAGAGCGGTACGGTGATTGGTGCAGCCCATGCTGGCTGGAGAGGCTTATGTTCCGGCGTTTTGGAAAATACGGTCACTGAAATGACAAAGCTTATCTGTCAGGATGCAGATAAAAACATCATCGCTTGGCTTGGACCTGCGATTGGGCCTCAGGCTTTTGAAGTAGGGCAAGACGTGCTTAATGCATTTCAGGATTTTGGGATTTCGTATCCCCAATCCGCTTTTTCACCAATTTCTGAAAAACCAGGAAAGTATTTAGCTGATATTTACTCATTAGCACGTAGCAGGCTTGAGTCCGTAGGTGTTGATCAGATTTTTGGCGGTCAATATTGCACAGTCACGCAGGCAGCTCAATTTTTCTCCTATCGCCGTGATGGAGAAACTGGTAGGTTTGCAAGTCTCATCTGGATATCTGACGCTAAGTAACCCCTCTATGTTTTCCCCCATGTGAGGGTTACTACTAGATTCAGAATTTAGCTAGGGTTATTGCGTATAACTCTATATGCCTTATGGATGGAGAATGGCTTTACTAATTTAAAGAGATCACTATGTTTGCAGGTATGAATCCGGGTGCAACGCCTTCTTTGGCGCCGCACCATATGGCGCTGATTCCACAAGAGCGTTTAACTGAAATTCAAAAAGAATATTTTGCAGAGCTTGCACATATTGCCACCAATCCTGAGGCGATAGAAGTTAAAGACCGTCGCTTTGCTGGTAAGGCTTGGCATTCCTCATGGAGCAAAGTGATTGCTGCCACTTATTTATTGAACTCCAAACATTTAATATCTTTGGCGCAAGCAGTGGAGACGGATGAAAAGACTCGTCAGAAAATTTTGTTCACGACCGAACAAATGATTGACGCACTCTCGCCATCGAATTTCATTGCCACTAATCCAGAGGTTTTGGAAAATATTATTAGCACTCAAGGACAATCCATTCAAAAAGGAATTGTGAATCTCCTTGGGGACATGAAAAAGGGTAAAGTCTCGATTACCGATGAAAGTGCTTTTGAGGTTGGAAAAAATATTGCTACTACAGAAGGTCATGTGGTGTTTCGTAATGAGTTGTTTGAACTGATTCAATACACGCCATTAACGGAAACGGTTTTTGAGCGCCCATACTTAATGGTGCCTCCCTGTATTAATAAGTACTACATTCTGGATTTGCAACCTGATAACTCGGTAGTCCGTCATATGGTTTCGCAAGGACACACCGTCTTTTTAGTTTCTTGGAAGAATCCAGATGCCTCGATGGCAGAGGTGAGTTGGAATGACTATGTGGGTAAAGGCGTTATTAAGGCAATTGAAGTCGCTCAAAATATTGGTGAATCAAAGCAGATCAATATCCTAGGCTTTTGCGTTGGTGGAACCTTAACAACTTCAGCGCTTGCCGTCTTAGCTGCGCGTGATGAACATCCAGCTGCTAGCTTGACGCTATTTACGACTTTGCTTGACTTTACGAATACTGGCATCTTGGATGTCTTCATTGATGAAGGCATGGTCGAGATGCGCGAGAACACCATTGGTGGTAAGGGTGGCAAATACGGCATGATGTCCGGTCTTGATCTAGGCAATACCTTCTCATTCTTGCGGCCAAACGATTTAGTCTGGAATTATGTTGTCGAGAACTACCTGAAGGGAAATTCTCCGCCACCATTTGATTTGTTGTACTGGAACGGTGATTCCACAAACTTACCGGGCAATATGTATTGCTGGTATTTGCGTCATACCTACTTGCAAAATGATCTGATTAAACCTGGCAAGGTGAAGATTTGTGGTGAGAAGGTTGATTTGGGCAAGATCAAATGCCCTGCTTATGTCTATGCCTCGCAAGAAGATCATATTGTCCCTTGGCAATCCGCTTATCAGTCTACCCATATTCTGAAGGGAAAAAATCGCTTTGTGTTGGGAGCCTCTGGGCACATTGCCGGCGTCATTAATCCGCCCGCTAAAAATAAGCGCTACTACTTTGAAAATAACAAGATTGCATCTACGGCAGAGAAGTGGCTTGAAGGCGCTAAGCAGATTCCTGGAAGTTGGTGGCCCAACTACACCAAATGGCTTGAACCATTTGGTGGCGAACAAAAGCCAGCTAGCAAAACATTTGGCAATACGAAATATCAAAAGATGGAAGCTGCTCCAGGCATTTATGTGAAAGAAAAAGCAGCTTAGTACGATTGCAAGATAAATCATTAACGAAGGTTTTTTTAAGGGGAAAGTGATGTCTCAAAAAGTCGCATACGTAACTGGTGGTATGGGTGGCATTGGTACCGCTATTTGCCAACGTTTGGCAAAAGATGGATTTAAGGTGATTGCAGGCTGTGGCCCAAATTCACCACGTAAAGACCGCTGGATTGGCGAGCAAAAAGCCTTAGGCTATGACTTTATTGCCTCAGAAGGTAACGTTTCAGACTGGGATAGCACGGTTGCTGCCTTTGAAAAGGTCAAAGCAGAAGTTGGCCGGGTTGATGTTTTAGTTAACAACGCAGGTATCACACGCGATAGCGTTTTCCGCAAGATGACTCCTGATGCTTGGAAAGCGGTAATTGATACCAACCTAAATTCCTTGTTTAACGTCACCAAGCAAGTGATTGACGGTATGGTGGATAACAACTGGGGAAGAATTATTAATATTTCCTCTGTGAATGGCCAAAAAGGTCAGTTTGGTCAATGCAACTATTCCACTGCAAAAGCAGGTCTGCATGGCTTCACTATGGCTTTGGCACAAGAAGTCGCCACCAAAGGCGTTACTGTGAATACGGTTTCGCCTGGTTATATCGGCACCGATATGGTCAAGGCTATTCGCGAGGATGTCTTGGAGAAGATTGTTGCTGGGATTCCTGTAAAGCGCTTAGGAACCCCAGATGAGATTGCTTCCATATGCTGCTGGATTGCATCTGAAGATGGTGGCTATGCGACTGGGGCAGACTTCTCCCTCAATGGCGGTATTCACACTGGTTAATGTAGGTAAAAAGTATTTTGTTGTAGCGCAACATGGCTTATTTTCCTTTTGCTTAAACTAGGGATAAACTATGCCGATGTTGCGTTGCAGTAAACCGTAAGGAAAAAAATGGCTACCCGTACCAAAAGAGTTGGTGAAGATCGGCTGATTAAGAAGTATCCCAATCGTCGTCTCTATGACACCCAGACCAGTACTTATGTCACCTTAGCTGACATCAAAGGCCTGGTCATGACTAATGAAAGTTTTAAGGTCGTTGATGCCAAAACAGATGAAGATCTGACGCGCAATATTCTGTTGCAAATTATTTTGGAAGAAGAGGCTGGTGGTGCACCCGTGTTCTCATCCCAAATGCTTTCCCAAATCATTCGTTTCTATGGAAACTCGATGCAAGGTTTGATGGGCAATTATCTCGAAAAGACCATGCAATCTTTTGTAGATATTCACAACAAGTTAGGTGATCAAACTAAAGGCTTGGGTGCTAGCAGTACTCCTGAGGCCTGGTCACAAATGCTGAACCTCCAAAACCCCCTCATGCAGGGTTTGATGGGGAGCTACATGGAACAGAGTAAAGACTTGTTCGTCAAGATGCAGGAGCAGATGCAAGGCTCTCACAATATGTTCAGTGGCTTTCCATTTACACCACAGCCTAATAAAACCGAAAAAGAATAGTTGTGGCTGGAAAAATTGGTTTTGTATCCTTGGGTTGCCCCAAGGCATTAGTAGATTCTGAGCTGATCCTCACGCAACTAAGTGCAGAGGGTTATGAGACTGCTAAAGATTATTCTGGCGCTGATCTCGTCGTTGTGAACACCTGTGGCTTTATTGATTCCGCTGTGGAGGAGAGCTTGTCTGCCATCGGTGAGGCGCTCGCAGAAAATGGCAAAGTGATTGTTACTGGTTGCTTAGGTGCCAGAAAAAATGTAGATGGTAGCGATCTGATCCAAAGCATTCACCCGAAAGTCCTCGCCGTTACCGGCCCACATGCGACTGCTGAGGTGATGCAGGCAATCCACTTGCATCTGCCTAAACCACATGATCCCTTCACTGATTTAGTTCCGCCGATTGGTGTGAAGCTTACGCCAAAGCATTATGCGTACCTCAAGATTTCTGAAGGCTGCAATCATCGCTGTACGTTCTGCATTATTCCTAGCATGCGCGGAGACTTAGTTTCTCGCCCCATTGGCGAAGTGTTGCAAGAGGCTAAGCGTCTCTTTGAGTCGGGCGTTAAAGAACTGTTGGTCGTATCACAAGACACTAGTGCTTACGGTGTTGACATTCAATATCGCACTGGCTTTTGGGATGGCAAGCCAGTCAAAACCAGAATGTTTGATCTGGTGAATGCCCTAAATCAAATCGCACGCGAACATCAAGCCTGGGTAAGGCTCCATTACGTTTACCCATATCCTCATGTGGATGACATCTTGCCTTTAATGGCGGAGTTCTCAGAGCACGGTTATGGTGTTTTGCCCTATCTCGATATTCCTTTACAGCATGCCCACCCGGATGTCCTTAAGCGTATGAAGCGTCCTGCTAGTGGTGAAAAAAATATAGAGCGCATTCAGTCTTGGCGCCAAGCTTGTCCTGAGTTAGTGATTCGCAGTACTTTTATTGCAGGCTTCCCGGGCGAGACTGAAGAGGAATTTGAGCACTTGCTCAACTTCTTGGATGAAGCCCAAATTGACCGTGCTGGATGTTTTGCTTATTCCCCTGTGGATGGCGCAACTGCCAATCAGTTAGATAGCCCAGTGCCCGAGGCTATTCGTGATGAACGCAAAGCCAGATTTATGGCTAAAGCCGAAGAAATTTCTATTCAGCGACTTACCAAGAAAGTCGGCAAGCGGATCCAAGTCATGATTGATCGGGTAGACGAATCTGGTGGAATTGGCCGCAGCATTGGTGACGCCCCTGAAATCGATGGTTTAGTCAGGGTTTTGCCTCCCAGTAAGCCTTCTAAGCGGTACCGAGCCGGAGAAATCATCCGCGCTACTGTCATTAGCTCCCAAGGGCATGATCTAATAGCCGAAACTTGAAGATTTTTTAAATATATTATTTGTTTAATGAAGTGAGTGGAAATTCAGCCCATTTTTGGGCATAGCTAAGGGGATTGATATGAGTCGTGATGTCGTTGTCTTAAGTGCTGTTCGTTCAGCAATCGGTACCTTTAATGGTTCTTTGAGCAGCTTTGAGCCTTCAGAGCTTGGTGGAATCGTCATGAAAGAAGCAGTAACTCGCTCTTGTGTAGATCCTGCTCTGATTAATTACGTGACTGTTGGCAATACGATTCCAACCGATAGTCGTTACGCTTACGTTGCACGGGTTGCTTCGATTCAGGCAGGTTTGCCTATGGATTCTGTCGCAATGGCGCTGAACCGTTTGTGCAGTTCCGGTTTGCAAGCGATTGTGACCACTGCTCAGCAAATTATGTTGGGTGATTGTGATTACGGTATTGGTGGTGGTGTTGAAGTAATGTCGCGCGGTATGTATGGTTCACCAGCGATGCGCAGTGGCGCTCGTATGGGTGATACCAAAATGCTCGATTTAATGGTGGCTGTTCTAACTGACCCATTTGGTGTTGGCCATATGGGCGTTACAGCAGAAAACCTGGTTGAAAAATGGAAGCTCACCCGTGAAGAGCAAGATGCATTGGCAGTGGAGTCACACCGTCGTGCAGCAAATGCCATTAAAGAAGGTCGCTTTAAATCACAAATCGTTCCAATCACGATCAAAACTCGCAAGGGCGATATCGTGTTTGATACCGATGAGCATTGCAAGCCTGATACCACTATGGAAACACTTGCCAAGATGAAGGCCGTGTTTAAAAAAGAAGGCGGCTCAGTGACTGCTGGCAATGCATCTGGTATTAATGACGGCGCAGCGTTTTTTGTATTGGCTGATGCTGAAACTGCTAAGAAGGCTGGACATAAACCTATCGCACGTTTAGTGTCATACGCAGTAGCTGGCGTTCCAAACCACATTATGGGCGAAGGCCCAATCCCTGCGACCAAACTTGCTCTGGAGCGCGCTGGCCTGAAATTAGATCAAATCGATGTGATCGAGTCTAACGAAGCGTTTGCAGCGCAAGCTTTGGCAGTTACGAAAGGCCTCGGTTTAGATCCTGCTAAGACGAACGTGAATGGTGGAGCGATTGCTTTAGGTCACCCTATTGGCTGCTCTGGTGCAGCGATTGCAACTAAAGCGCTTCATGAATTACAGCGTGTACAAGGCAAATATGCTTTGGTCACCATGTGTATCGGTGGCGGTCAAGGTATTGCGACTATTTTTGAGCGTATGTAAATCGCCTAAGTAATCTTAAGTAATCAGCAGCAAAGCAGCATCCAAGCCGACGTGGTCAAAAGCCGCGTCGGCTTTTTCTTTAACGATCGGTTTAGCTTGATAGGCAACGCTAATACCTGAGCCATTCATCATGATCAGATCGTTTGCACCATCACCCATCGTGATTGCGTTGGCTTTGCTGCAGCCTAAGTTGCGGCAGGCGTCATCTAAATGAGCCGCTTTCGCGGCGCCATCAACAATATCGCCGAGCACCTTGCCAGTGAGCCTGCCATCAATGATCTCGAGCGTATTAGCTTGGGATTGCTTGAATCCTAATTGTTGCCTTAATTTTTCTGTGAAGAAGGTAAAGCCTCCAGAGACGAGCAGGGTATAGATTCCACGTTGATGGGCGCCTGCAAGAAGCTCAATGGCACCAGGATTTGGGCGTAAGCGTTCAAGATAGACTGATTCCAAAGCATCAACGTGTACACCCTCTAAAAGCGCTACGCGTCTGCGCAAACTTTCTTTAAAATCTTTAATCTCACCGCGCATTGTGGCTTCAGTAATTTGGGCAACTGCTGATTTTTTGCCCGTAAAGTCTGCAATCTCATCGATGCATTCAATATTGATGAGGGTAGAGTCCATATCCATGGCAAGAACACGAATATCTTGTACCATTAAATTTGATTGCAGAAAGCATAGGTCTGTCCGATGGATATTTGCAATAGACCGTAAAGATTCTCTCTGAGTGATGTCTAGGTGCTGATTGCAATCCCAACGCTCTGAATGATATGCACCATTCGACATTTGTCTGCCAAGACTGTGCAAAGTGGCGCCAAACTGCAAAGCCCGATCCTTCAGTTCAAAAACGAGCTTTTCAGAAATGGGTTTCCGAGAGAGAGCGACAAGAGTTTGGTGCGGTTGGTGCTTAGGCATAGCTAAATGATAGTGCTTAGAACGGCTGACTCGTTTAAGCGGCGCAAAACTTGTCGAATGACATCCAAGCGCTGCTCAAGCTTCTCAAACTCTCGGTCTTTTTGGGGCAGCACTTTTAACTTATCTTGGCCATTTAGCTGAATGTGTTTTGATGACTGAATCAACTGAATAATCTTCATTGGATCAATCGGTGGGTTTGGAATGAATTGAATTTGGATTGAAGCTGTGCTGGCATCTATTTTCTTAATACCAAAACCAACCATTTCTAAACGCAGGCGGTGGGTTTCATAAAAAGATTTGGCTTGGTCTGGCAAATCGCCAAAGCGATCTACCAACTCTTCACGTAGACCCATCAATTCGGAAAAATCATTACAACCAGCAAAGCGCTTATATAAAGAGAGGCGCTCATGCACGTCAGGGCAATAGTCTTCAGGGAACAGGGCGGGCACACCTAAATTGACATCGGTAGTGGCTTGCAAAGGAGAGAGCAGATCTGGCTCTTTACCACTTCGCAGAGACTTCACCGCTCGATTAAGCATCTCGGTATATAGCTGAAAGCCAATTTCATGAATTTCGCCCGACTGTTTATCCCCTAAGACTTCCCCAGCACCGCGTATCTCTAAATCGTGCATCGCTAAGTAGAAGCCAGAGCCAAGCTCTTCCATGGCTTGAATAGCATTCAAACGCAATTGGGCTTGTTTACTGAGGGCCTCAGGATTAGGTACCAATAGGTAGGCATAAGCTTGATGATGAGAGCGACCAACACGACCACGTAGTTGATGTAACTGCGCTAAGCCAAACTTGTCCGCACGATGCATGATGATGGTGTTGGCTGTAGGTACATCGATACCGGTCTCAATAATGGTGGTACACAGCAGAATATTGGTGCGTTGAGTGACAAACTCACGCATGACAGATTCAAGCTCTCTTTCATGCATTTGCCCGTGAGCCACACTGATACTCGCCTCAGGAATGAGCTCCTGCAAAGCGTGTTTACGATTTTGAATCGTTTCTACTTCATTGTGCAAGAAGTAGACCTGACCACCACGCTTAATCTCACGCAGGACAGCTTCACGAATGACGCCATCTCCTTCACGACGAACAAAGGTCTTAATTGCTAAGCGTTTTTGTGGTGCCGTTGCGATAATGGAGAACTCGCGCAGTCCTTCCATTGCCATCCCCAATGTTCTTGGGATGGGTGTAGCCGTCAAAGTCAGAATATCAACTTCTGCACGTAAGGCTTTGAGCGCATCCTTTTGACGGACCCCAAACCGATGCTCTTCATCCACGATGACTAAACCCAGATTAGCAAATTGCGTTTCTTTAGAGAGCAATTTATGGGTGCCGATAATGATGTCGGCTTCTCCTTTGGCGATCGCTTCAAGCGCTGCATTAATTTCTTTCGTGGTCTTAAAGCGAGATAGCTCAACAATTTTCACCGGCCAATCAGCAAAGCGATCTTTCCAAGTGGCGACATGTTGTTCGGCAAGTAAGGTGGTTGGAGCCAAAATGGCAACCTGTTTGCCACCCATTACGGCGACAAAGCTTGCGCGTAGAGCAACTTCTGTTTTGCCAAAGCCAACATCACCGCACACTAAGCGATCCATTGGAGTGCCGCTAGTCATATCGCCTATCACTGCTGTAATGGCGTTGGCCTGATCGGGTGTTTCTTCAAAGCCAAAACTTTCAGCAAATGCTGCATAGTCATGGGCTGAGAATTCAAACGCATGTCCTTTACGAATGGCTCTAGCTGCATAAAGGCCCAAGAGTTCTGCAGCCGTATCACGAATTTGTTGAGCAGCCTTCCTTTTGGCTTTATCCCACTGACCAGAGCCCAGTTGATGCAAGGGTGCCGAATCGGGGTCAGAGCCCGCGTAACGGGTCACCATCTGTAATTGCTGAACGGGTACATACAGTGTTGCTTGTCCCGCGTATTGCAAGTTCAAGAACTCTTCAAAGATGGGCGCTTCTTTAGTTGGGGCAAGATTAAGTAGAACTAAGCCTTGGTATCTACCGATCCCATGTTCTGCATGTACTACCGGGTCGCCAATCTTGAGCTCAGACAAATCCTTAAAGAGCATATCGGGATCAGCATTTTCTGAACCTTTACTCTTACGTCTTTGTCTTGCTGTTGAGGTAAATAATTCTGCCTCTGTAATAACCAGTACATTTTCTGCTTGCCAAAGAAAGCCATTAAAAAGCGGGGCAGTCACTAAGCCAAACAGAGCATCACTTTTCATGAAATCAGCGATGCTTTCAAAGCCTTCAGGCTTGAGCTGGAAAAGCGGCTTACCATCTTGACCAGTTACAGAATTACTTTCCTCAAGCAATTGCCGAATAGATTCTTTACGTCCCGCACTATCACTACAAATCAGGATGCGGAGTTTCTCTTGAGCAACAAGCTGGCGCAAGCGCGCTATCGGATCAGTATCGCGGCGATGAACAGCAACATCAGGAACGGGTAAAAATTGCTTGGCCTCATTCTCTTCATTGTCTAAAACTAAGCGGGCATAGGGCTTAGTGGTGGTGAAGAATTCATCCACATCGAGAAATAATTCTTTTGGCGGAAGAATTGGGCGATCTAAGTCATGTTTGAGAAATTCATAGCGAGAGAGAGCGTCTTTCCAAAAACTGCGAATAGATTCTTCTGCATTGCCAACGTTGACTAGCCAAACCGGATCACCCGATCTGGGGAAGTAATCAAATAGACTGGACTGCTCTTCAAAAAATAAAGGTAAGTAGGATTCGATGCCGGCACTGGGTATACCTAGGTTGGCATCCTTGTAGATGTTGCAACGGGTTGGATCGCCTTCAAATACCTCGCGCCAACGGCCTCTAAAGGCAGTGCGTGCTTCATCATTAAAGGGAAACTCGTGACCCGGCAGTAATCGAACCTCTTTTACAGGATACAAACTGCGTTGTGTATCAGGATCAAAAGAGCGAATTTGCTCGATCTCATCACCAAACAAATCGAGACGATAGGGCAAGCTGGAGCCCATGGGAAATAAGTCGATGAGGCCACCACGAATACTATATTCACCTGGTCGCATAACAGCGCTGACAGGGTCGTAGCCTGCTTGTTGCAATTGCAGTCTTAAGGCTGATACATTGAGCTTATCGCCTTGTCTGAAGAAAAACGTGTGACCTGATAAAAATTGCGGGGGACCTAGACGCTGTAGCGCAGTAGTCACTGGAACTAAAACAATGTCACAACTTCCATTGAGTAACTCATAGAGGGTGGCGAGTCGCTCCGAAACTAAATCTTGGTGTGGCGAGAAATGATCGTAGGGGAGGATTTCCCAATCAGGCAATAAGCGGACCTTGAGTTGCGGGGCAAAAGCAGGAATCTCTTCAACCAGTCTTTGGGCTTCTTGAGCTTGGGCACAGAAAATCACCATGACGGAGAAATCGTTGCGGTAGCGCAGGGTGGATTGGGCAAGCAAAGCCGCATCAGCTGATCCTACTAGCCCCGAGAAGGTAAAGCGCTGCCCAGCCCGCGGCGCAGGTATGGGAGGTACTAGATTTAATGCATCAGACATCTGTGCTCATTATAGAATCAGGCATGGGCTCAGGAAATCAATCTACAGTGAAATGCCATGCACTCTTGCCAACCGCAGGGTCTGGTTCTCGACTAGGCGGTGAGCTTCCTAAGCAGTTTCAGCAGTTGGCAGGAAAGCCGATGTTGGCTTATGCCCTTGAATCTTTCATGCTTTCCCCCCAAATCGAGTCTATTTGGATCGGCGTTGCCCCTGGTTTTATTGATAACCCCATTCTCAAGACTCTTGCCGATGGCATGAATAGTAGCGAGAACGGTAAGCCCATTCATTTTTTACCAACCGGTGGGCCCACTCGCCAAGAAACCGTTCGCAATACCTTGAGCGCATTGTTGAAATCAGGCATCTCTGCTGACGATTGGGTATTAGTTCATGACGCAGCCCGTCCTGGTATTACTCCAGCCTTAATCGATAAACTCATCACCTCTGTCGTGAAATCATCATCAGGCGGCTTATTGGCCATCCCATTAGCAGATACTTTGAAGCAAGCCGATCTTGATTCTGTGATTGCTGGCAATATGCCACATGCAGAGAAAACAATTCCTCGTAAACATCTTTGGCAAGCTCAAACGCCACAAATGTTTGGCCTAAAAAAATTACACGATGCGCTGCAAGATGCCATTAGACAAGAAGCAGATGTCACTGATGAAGCCAGTGCAATGGAGTTATCAGGCGTTAAACCACTACTCATCGAGGGCGCCACTCGCAATTTCAAAGTGACTCATCCAGCCGATTGGGAATTAATGCAATTGCTTTTGAACTCTAGTCATTCATAAAGATCTAGCTATGACACAAACTACTCCTCACATTCCTCAGTTCCGTATTGGTCAAGGCTATGACGTGCATGCTTTAGTGGCAGATCGCAAGCTTATTCTTGGCGGAGTGCATGTCCCTTACGAGAAGGGCTTGTTAGGGCATTCAGATGCCGATGCGTTGTTACATGCACTGACAGATGCATTGCTAGGCGCTGCAGGCTTGAATGATATTGGTCAGTTATTTCCTGATACTGACCCACAATTCAAAGATATGGATAGCCGCATATTAATTAGAGCAGCATTACAAAAGATTCAAGCTGCTGGATATCATGTGGGCAATGTGGATGCCACTATCATCTGTCAAAAACCAAAGTTAGCTGAATTCTTACCAGAGATGGTTCGTAATATTGCCCATGATCTTGCCGTTACACCAAGTCATGTCAATCTCAAAGCCAAGACAAATGAATCTCTTGGACATCTTGGTAGAGGCGAGGGTATTGCAGTGCACGCCGTGGCATTACTCTACAAGTCATAATATTTTCTCAATCTCATTGGAGCAGTTCATGGGTCATTCCATTGATCAAGTAGCACTAAAGCAATTATTTATAGATGCACGCACGCATAATGCATGGCAACCAAAATCCGTCAGCGATGAGCAACTGAAGCAAATTTACGAGCTCTATAAATTTGCACCCACATCAGTAAACAGCAATCCAGCCCACATTCTTTTTGTCAAAAGCCCAGCAGAAAAAGAGCGTCTAGTAGCCTGCGTTAATCCAAGTAATGTGGATAAAACCAGAAGTGCACCAGTAACTGCCATCATTGGTATGGATCTGGATTTTTATGAACAGCTACCCAAGCTTTTCCCCCATGTAGATGCGAGAAGTTGGTTTATCGGGAAAGATGACTATATTCAGTCAACGGCTTTCAGAAACTCTAGCTTGCAAGGCGCTTATTTGATCTTGGCTGTTAGAGCCCTAGGCCTAGATTGTGGCGCTATGAGTGGCTTTGATGCTGATAAGGTAAACGCGGAGTTTTTCCCTGGCGGCAGTTTAAAAGCGAACTTTTTGCTCAATATTGGCTATGGAGATGCCTCTAGCTTGATGCCACGTCATCCCCGCCCATCCTTTGATGAGGCCTGCAGGATCCTATAGACCCTCAAGCATTGTAGAATTACGGTCTTTAGAGTGAAGTTTAAGCTCGGTAGTGTTTGCGGATATCGCGAGGATGGCGAAATTGGTAGACGCACCAGGTTTAGGTCCTGACGCCAGAAATGGTGTGGGGGTTCGAGTCCCCCTCCTCGCACCACAAGATTGCTACTTGGCTTGGACTTCACATTTCCAGATCTTCAATTAAGAGACGAGAATGGCTGTGCAGATAGAAAATTTAGGTTCGTTAAACCGCAAAATGACTTTGGAATTCGCTCGTGCTGATTTGACAAAAGCACGCGAAGCTCGTTTGGCTAAAGTTGGTAAGACCATGAAAATGGCCGGCTTCCGTCCAGGTAAGGTGCCTAAGAATATTGTTGAAAAGCAATATGGCATGCAAGTGGATTTCGAACTCCAGTTTGATAAAGCTTCTGAACTCTTTTATGAGCAAAGTCAAAAAGAGGGCGTTAAGCTGGCCGGACAACCTCGTCTAGAACCAAAGAGCGAACTCGATGCTGACACGATTGTGTTTGATGCTTTCTTTGAAGTACTGCCTGAAGTCAAGGTCGGTGATTTCAGTAAAGCGGAAGTAACTAAGTACACCACTGAGATTGGTGACGCAGAAATAGATCGTGCACTTGACGTATTGCGTAAACAACAAGTGCATTACCACTCCCGAGGCGAGGCTAGCCCCCATGGTGATGGTGGTGCTAATACTGCCGCGCAAAACGGTGACCAAGTGATTATCGACTTTGTTGGCAAGATTGATGGCGTTGAGTTTACTGGCGGAAAGGCAAAAGACTTCGAATATGTCTTAGGTGAAGGGCGCATGCTTCCTGAGTTTGAAGCGGCTACCTTAGGATTAAAGGTTGGCGAGAGTAAGGCATTCCCACTGAGCTTCCCGGCGGATTACCATGGCAAAGATGTAGCCGGTAAAACTGCAGAGTTCACCATTACTGTGAAGTCTGTTAACTGGGCACACTTGCCTGTAGTAGATGATGCGTTTGCACTTTCCTTAGGTGTAACCGAAGGTGGCGTTGCGAAAATGCGCGAAGAAGTAAAACAAAATTTAGATCGCGAAGTAAAGCGTCGCATTACTTCCTTATTAAAAAGTGAAGTCATGGACAAAGTGAATGAATTATGTGAACTCGATGTTCCTAAATCATTGGTTGCGTCTGAACAGGAACGCTTAGTTCAAGATGCGCGTGAAGACCTCATTCAACGCGGCGTGCCAAACGCTAAGGATGCCCCAATCCCGCCAGAGATTTTTGCTGAGCAGGCACTCAAGCGGGTGCGCCTTGGTTTGATCTTAGGCGACTTGGTAAAGCAAAATAACCTGGCTGCTACGGCCGACCAAATCAAGACTGAAATTGATGAACAGGCAGCTACTTACGAAGATCCTAAAGAAGTAGTTCGTTGGTTCTATAGCAACCCAAGCCGCCTAAAAGACATTGAAAATCTGGTGTTAGAAGACAACATGATTAAATATTTTACATCTTTAGCTAAAGTGAACGATAAGGCGATTAGCTTTGAAGAGTTAAGCAAGCTAAACTAAGTTGTCATTTATTTAATAAAAAGGCCTCAATATGATCCAGAATCAATTTCAATCTGAAGATTTAGAACCGAAAGGATTGGGTTTGGTTCCGATGGTTATCGAGACCTCGGGTCGGGGTGAGCGTGCATACGACATTTATTCACGCCTCCTAAAAGAGCGCGTTGTGTTTTTAGTCGGTGAGGTGAATGATCAAACGGCCAATTTGGTGATAGCGCAGTTACTATTCCTTGAAAGCGAAAATCCAGATAAAGACATTTCTTTATATATCAACTCACCAGGTGGATCTGTATCTGCTGGTTTGGCGATATACGATACGATGCAATTTATCAAACCAAACGTCAGTACCTTGTGCATGGGTATGGCAGCCAGTATGGGTGCATTCTTATTATGTGCCGGCGAAAAAGAGAAACGCTACGCTTTGCCAAACTCTCGCGTCATGATCCATCAGCCTTTGGGTGGCGCACGCGGACAGGCTTCAGATATTGAAATTCAAGCACGTGAGATTCTGTATTTACGTGAGCGTCTTAATAAGATCTTGGCTGATCGCACTGGCCAATCAATCGAAACGATTGCAAAAGATACTGATCGTGACAACTTCATGTCTGCTGAACAGGCGCGTGATTACGGTCTGATCGATAAAGTGATTGAAAAGCGCCCTTAAGCGCTAGACCTAACTACACTGATTGAGCGAATACTTTGAGCGATACAACGAGCACCAATTCAACTGATAAAGTTTTGTATTGCTCCTTTTGTGGCAAGAGCCAGCACGAAGTCAAAAAGCTGATTGCTGGCCCTTCTGTATTCATCTGTGATGAGTGCATCGATCTTTGCACCGATATTATTCAAGAAGAGATTGCCAAACTTCCTAAAGAAGAGGGTGATGGTTCTCTGCCAACCCCACATCAGATTCGTGAAAACCTTGATCAGTATGTGATTGGTCAAGAACACGCTAAGAAGACTTTGGCTGTAGCTGTTTACAACCATTACAAGCGTTTGCAATATCTCCCTAAGCCTAAAAAAGTGAAGTTAGATAAGGACGGCAAACCTGTTGAGGCGCTTGACAAAAAAGAACCCAAGCTTGCTGCTAAAGCGATTGTGGATGGAGTTGAGTTGGCAAAGAGCAATATTTTGCTGATCGGACCAACTGGTTCCGGCAAAACATTGTTAGCGCAAACATTGGCTCGTATGCTCGATGTACCTTTTGTGATGGCTGATGCAACCACATTGACTGAAGCTGGCTACGTTGGTGAAGACGTAGAGAATATTATTCAAAAACTTTTACAAGCGTGCGATTACAACGTTGAAAAAGCGCAGCGCGGTATTGTGTACATTGATGAGATCGATAAGATTTCTCGTAAGTCAGATAACCCATCGATTACGCGGGATGTATCTGGTGAGGGCGTTCAACAAGCTTTGTTAAAGCTGGTTGAAGGTACGATGGCCTCCGTGCCACCACAAGGTGGACGGAAGCATCCAAACCAAGATTTTCTACAAGTCGATACCACTAATATTTTGTTCATCTGCGGCGGTGCCTTTGACGGTTTAGAAAAAGTGATTCAGCAACGTACCGCTAAAACTGGTATTGGCTTCAATGCTGTCGTTCCTGGTAAAGACGATCGCGGTGTCAGTGATTTGCTGGTTGAAGTTGAACCAGAAGATCTGATTAAATTTGGTTTGATTCCCGAATTGATTGGTCGCTTGCCTGTCGTGGCTACATTGGCTCAGCTTGATGAAGAGGCTTTAATTCAAATTCTGACTGAACCCAAAAATGCACTGGTAAAGCAATATCAAGCCTTACTGACCATGGAGGGCTCCGAGCTTGAAGTCCGTCTTGAAGCGCTTTCGGCTATTGCTAAGAAGGCTATCGCCCGCAAAACCGGTGCACGTGGCTTGAGATCTATCCTGGAGGGCTCCTTGATGGATGTGATGTACGACTTGCCATCCTTAAAGAATGTTCAAAAGGTCGTGATTGATGAATCGAGTATTGCTGAGGGCGGGAAACCCTTATTAGTCTATAAACAAGATCTCGAAAAATCCGATTTAAGCAAAAAAGCCTAATTTTTCAGTCTTTTTGCCATTTATTTGGCCTATTTGCCTCTTTTCTGCGCCTTTTCCCCTTGAATTTCAGTAAGTGCTACCCATATAGGTAGTATGCTATTCAAAATATCGTCTGTATTTAGTGGCTATTTAATCTCATAGCACTAGAAGAAGACCCTTGAGGATTGATTACTTTGGAGGAATTGCCTAATGCCTGGCCACTTATTACTACCCTCTGAACCGATTCAACTACCGTTACTGCCCTTACGGGACGTAGTTGTCTTCCCCCATATGGTGATCCCCCTATTTGTGGGTCGCCCAAAGTCCATTAAAGCACTAGAGGCCGCGATGGAAACGGGTAAAAACGTCCTTTTAGTAGCGCAAAAGACTGCTGCTAAGGATGAGCCTGTTATTGAGGATCTCTATGAGGTCGGTTGCATTGCCAATATTCTGCAAATGCTTAAATTACCTGATGGCACCGTGAAGGTGCTTGTTGAGGGGGTACAACGTGCTGAAGTGAGCCAAATTGAAGATAGCCTTGGTTACTTCAATTGCGAAGCTACGCCAACGGCTTTAAATGCCATTGATGCCCATGAAACTGAAGCCTTGCGCCGCGCCATCATGGCTCAGTTTGATCAATACGTAAAACTGAATAAAAAAGTTCCGCAAGAAATCTTGTCATCGCTTGGTGGCATTGATGACCCAAGCCGTCTTGCCGACACGATTTGCGCACATTTACCAGTCAAACTGGAGCAGAAGCAACGCTTACTGGAGATGACTGATGTTGTTCAGCGTCTCGAAAGCCTCTTGGCTGATCTTGAAAGCGAGATCGATATTCTGCAAGTGGAAAAGCGCATTCGTGGACGCGTGAAGCGCCAAATGGAAAAGAGTCAGCGCGAGTACTACTTGAATGAGCAAGTCAAAGCGATTCAGAAAGAATTAGGCGAGGGTGAAGAGGGTGCTGATCTCGAAGAGCTCGAGAAGCGCATTAAAGCGGCTCGTATGCCTAAAGAGGCTTTGAAAAAAGCAGAATCAGAATTGAAGAAGCTCAAGTTGATGTCGCCTATGTCTGCTGAAGCTACCGTGATTCGTAACTTCATTGATACCCTGGTCAATCTTCCTTGGAAGAAAAAGACCAAGATCAATAATGATCTGACTAATGCTGAAAAAGTATTGGATGAAGACCACTATGGTTTAGACAAAGTCAAAGAACGCATTCTGGAATATCTCGCAGTCCAACAACGCGTTGATCGTGTCAAAGCGCCGATTCTTTGTTTAGTTGGTCCTCCTGGTGTTGGTAAAACATCTCTAGGTCAATCGATTGCTCGTGCAACCAATCGAAAGTTCGTGCGTATGGCATTGGGTGGTGTGCGCGATGAGTCTGAGATTCGTGGTCACCGCCGTACCTATATTGGTTCTATGCCGGGCAAGATATTGACTAGCTTAACCAAAGTAGGTGTGCGCAATCCATTATTCCTCTTGGATGAAGTGGACAAGATGGGCATGGATTTCCGTGGTGATCCTGCTAGCGCCTTATTGGAGGTTTTGGATCCCGAACAAAACCATACGTTCCAAGATCATTATGTCGAGGTTGATTTTGATCTCTCAGATGTGATGTTCGTTGCCACCTCTAATTCATTAAATATTCCCGGCCCATTGCTTGATCGTTTAGAAATCATTCGTTTGGCTGGCTATACCGAGGATGAAAAGACCAGTATTGCTGTGAATTATTTAATTCCAAAGCAAATCAAGAACAATGGTTTGAAAAAGGATGAATTAAAGATTGAAGAGAGTGCTGTACGCAATATGATTCGCTACTACACTCGCGAAGCTGGTGTGCGTTCCCTTGAAAGAGAAATTAGCAAGATCTGCCGTAAAGTAGTTAAGCTTTTGCTCTTGAAAAAAGAAGCTGCGCCAATTGTTGTCAATGCAGATAATTTAGAGAAGTTCTTATCTGTCCGCATGTATGACTTCGGTTTGGCTGGTAAAGAGAATCAAGTTGGTCAAGTGACTGGTTTGGCGTGGACTGAAGTAGGCGGCGATCTTCTGACAATTGAGGCTGCGACGATGCCCGGTAAAGGTGTTATTACTCGCACCGGTTCGATTGGCGATGTCATGAAGGAGTCAGTCGAGGCTGCACGTACTGTGGTTCGCTCTAGAGCAAAACGTCTGGGTATCACAGATGAGGCATTTGAGAAGAAAGATATCCATATCCACTTCCCCGATGGTGCAACTCCTAAAGATGGCCCTTCAGCTGGTATCGCGATCACTACTGCGTTGGTATCCGTATTTACAGGAATTCCCATTCGATCTGATGTGGCCATGACTGGTGAAATTACTTTGCGAGGTGAAGTACTTCCGATTGGCGGTTTGAAAGAGAAACTATTGGCTGCTCATCGTGGTGGTATTAAGTTGGCCTTGATACCTGAAGAAAACGTCAAAGATCTGATTGATATTCCAGACAACGTTAAGAATGCGATCGAAATTGTGCCAGTTCGCTGGATTGATAAGGTTCTTGAGCTCGCTTTAGAGCGCATGCCAGAAGCACTGCCTGATCCTACTCCTGAAGAGTTGGCTAAGAAAGTCACTGAGGCAAGTAAAGCCAGTGAAAGTGTCTCTTCCGGAGATATTCTTAAGCACTAAACTAAGTTAGGTAGAGGGCCCAGTGATCATCAAAGCCACACTGTATTTGAGGGCGGTTTTGATGGTTTTCATGTGAAAACCCACGCTTAGGTTACAATCTCACCTGTAATATTTTGGGGCGCTTAGCTCAGTTGGTAGAGCGTCTGCCTTACACGCAGAATGTCGGGAGTTCGAGCCTCTCAGCGCCCACCAAATATTCACCATCTATAGCCTTTTCTCGGCTTTCTGATTTATATCTCCTGTGCCTAGTAAACTCTTACTATCCCTGCTTATTTCTAATCTTTACTAGCGATCTAATTCATGTTTGATACCGTCCGTAAGCATCAAAAATTACTTCAGCTCGTGCTGATGTTGTTCATTGTTCCGTCATTCGTCTTTTTTGGTATTTCGAGCTATTCCAGCTTCATGGACAAAGAGACGGATTTGGTCAAAGTCAACGGCAAACCGATTACTGCGCAAGAAGTCGATAACGCTGCTAAGCGACAGGCTGAACGTGTTGGCGGTAATTTGCAAATTGCCCAAAGCTTGCCATTTAAACAGGCCATCTTGAATGAATTGCTGCAACAACGCATCCTCGGTTTTGCTGTAGTTGATCTTCGTATGCAAGTTGGTAAAGAGGCTTTGATTAAGAGTCTGCAAGGTATTCCTCAAATTCGTGCTCTCTATCGTCAAGATGGCAGTTTTGATGGTGTTCGCTTCAAGCAACTACTGGCTAGCAATGGTTTAAATGAAGAGCAGTTTTACGCAAGTCAGGCTTTTGATTTACAGATTGGGCAATTAGTTAACTCCGTCGCACGGACTGAGATCGGCACACCGAAACTATCTGAAATTGTTTCTACGCTCTATGAAACAGAGCGTCAAGTTCAAACCCTGTCGTTTACTGCTAAAGACTATTTGAGTAAAGTGAATCCCAGTCAAGACGAACTACAGGCTTTCTATAACGCGAATGCTAAGTTATTTGAAAGCCCTGAGTTTATTGACGTGGAATATATCGTTCTGAAGGCTGATCCCAAAGAAGATGCCAAAGCATTTAGCGAAAAGGCAGACCAATTTGCCAATATGACTTATGACCAATCTGATAGCCTGAAACCTGCTGCTGATAAATTAAAATTATCGATTCAGACGCAAAAGGGATTGACCCGCTCTGGCGTCACTGGTGTTTCTAGAGAACATCCACTAGCAAATCCAAAAGTGGTCCAGTCATTGTTTGGTGATGAGGCATTGAAGAACAAACGTAATACTGAAGCTGTACAAACTACCCCTGGTGTTTTTGTTTCTGCTCGGGTAGTCACATTTCATCCTGCACAAATTTTGCCTTATCAAGATGTTGCCGCTGAAGTGAAGCGTCAGGTTAGTCAGCGTGCTGCAGAAAAATTAGCGGTGGCTGCTGCCGCAGAAAAATTTGGCACTTTACAAAAAGACCCAAAGAATTCCAGTGGCTTTGCCAGCCCATTTTGGGTTTCACGTAATAAGCCCGCTAATCTAGTTGGACCAGCATTAGATGAGGTCATGTCTATTCATCCTGATCAATTTCCCAAAGTGGTTTCTCTCAGCGTTCCGGGTGTTGGCGCAACCTTATATCGGGTAGATCAGGCGCGACAGCCTACAGGCTTAGATGCCAAGATTCATAAAGCTCAAGCACAGCAAATTCAGGCTTTAGCATCTCAATCTGAGTTTGCTGGTTTTATGGCTTACTGGCGTAATGCGGCTGTTGTAAAGGTGATCAACCCATTGAAGCCATCATCAACTGGTGCTGGTAGTTAGATCTGATAGCTAGTTCTGAAAGTAGATCCAGAACGTTGGACTGGTCTTTACTGTGATGGTTGGAGAAGTTTTTGATATGGGGCCATAGCGCCCCATACGTTTTTATAGAGGATGGATTGTGCCGCAACATTGGGGTGAATGTTATCCGCTTGAAATAGTTCTTTATTAGCTGCAACGCCATTTAAAAAGAAGGGTAATAATTCAACCCCTTCTTGGACTGCGAGTGTTGAATAGAGTTCTTTGAATTGTTTAGTGTAATGTTGCCCATAATTGGGCGGTATTTGCATCCCTAATAGTAAAACCTTTGCACCAGTTTTTTTGCTCAATACAATCATTCTTCGAAGGTTATTTTGTGTTTGCTCAATTGATAGTCCGCGTAATGCGTCGTTTGCGCCGAGCTCTAACAAAACCATTCCTGGTTTTTTAGACTCTAGGAGTGCTGGTAGGCGAGCGAGACCCCCCGAAGTAGTTTCTCCGCTAATGCTGGCATTAAAAACTGTCCAAGGACTAAATTGTTTTTGTAATTGCCCTTCAAGAAGCTTGACCCAGCCTGACCCTTTGGGTAAGCCATATTCAGCTGAAAGGCTATCGCCCATGACCAAGATCACAGGATTGGCGTGAATCGCTGTGGCAATGGGGATTAACAGGCAAAATAAGCCTATTGATAGCAATTGCTGTTTTTTGCAGGTCCACCAACTTTGAATCATTTATGAGCATTCCAACAAAAGTATTGAGCGCAAATCATCTCGGAAAACAAGTGTCATCTAGCGATGGCTCATTAACCATTTTGCACGACATTTGTTTTGATATTACACAGGGAGAAAGTGTCGCCATTACTGGAGCCTCAGGATCCGGTAAAAGTACCTTGTTAGGCTTGCTGGCTGGACTGGATCTGCCAAGCTCTGGAAACGTTTACCTGATGGGTCAAGATCTCAATACTCTAGATGAAGATGGACGGGCAAAGCTACGCGCTTCCCATGTGAGCTTTGTATTTCAGTCCTTTCAGTTGTTATTTCATTTAACTGCCTTAGAAAATGTCTTATTACCAGCACAGATGAATGGCCGCAAAGATGCTAAGGCTGAAGCGGTGGCTTGGCTTGAAAAGGTGGGTTTGCAAGATCGCCTCAATCATTTCCCCAAAACCTTGTCTGGCGGTGAGCAGCAACGGGTAGCCCTTGCTAGAGCCTTTATTGTCCAGCCTGACATTCTTTTCGCCGATGAGCCGACTGGCAGTCTTGATGAGGCCAGCGGAGAGAGGGTGATTCAGTTACTGTTTGAGCTCAATCAAGCCAGCCAATCTACCCTCATATTGGTCACCCATGATCCCGCCTTGGCCAATCGGTGCCAGCGCCAGCTACACCTGCAGGGTGGTCGCCTAGTGTAGGCAAAACCTTATAATCTAGGGATGTCTTTTTTCCACTTTTTGCCTGGCGCTGATGCGCTTTCCCCGTTTCGTCAACAACGACTTTTAGCCTCAATAGCAGCCCAAGGAATTGAGCTGGAGTCTATTGAAGCCCAGTTTCTTCACTTCATTTGGTCTGAAGCACAACTGAGCAGTCAAAATCAAGAAGTCCTTGCAAGTTTATTGACCTATGGCCAACCCTTTATTTCGAAAATCGGTGAAGGCAAATCTTGGTTAGTTCTAGCCAATAGTGGGCCCAGAGTTGAGCACAGCACAATTATGATTCCCCGTTTAGGCACGGTTTCTCCTTGGGCAAGTAAGGCAACCGATATTGCTCTGCAATGCGGCTTGCCTATATTACGAATCGAACGCGGAGTTCAATTTTCCTGGAAGAGTAAAAAAGGATTAAACCCAGAACAGTTGCAATCTGTTTTGACTGCAGTACACGATCGCATGACAGAAACAGTGATTGATGCGGTTGAGGCTGCAAATGATCTTTATCAAACTTTGGATGATCGTCCATTAAGCCGCATTCCTGTTCTGACCGAGGGTCGTTCGGCTCTAGATAAAGCCAATCAAGAATTGGGCTTAGCCTTATCGGATGATGAAGTTGCCTATTTAACAGAGAACTTTGTACGCCTTGAGCGTAATCCTAGCGATGTAGAGCTCATCATGTTTGCGCAAGCCAATAGTGAGCATTGCCGTCATAAGATCTTCAATTCCACTTGGACAATTGATGGGGATGATCAAGAGCGGTCTTTGTTTGCCATGATCCGCAATACACATCAACTCCAACCAGAAGGGACGATTGTTGCCTATTCTGATAATTCAGCAGTCATGGCTGGTTGTGAATCTGAAACTTGGAGTCCTCAAGGCGCTGATCATCGCTACGAAAAAGATACGCGCTTAGTTCATACCTTGATGAAGGTAGAAACTCACAATCATCCAACAGCAATTGCGCCTTTCCCTGGCGCTTCTACTGGTGCTGGCGGGGAGATTCGGGATGAGGGTGCCACTGGCGTAGGCGGTCGTCCTAAGGCGGGATTAACTGGCTTCTCAGTGTCAAACCTCAATATTCCTGGAACTGATCTTCCTTGGGAGAGCGAACAATACGGCAAGCCTGAACGGATTGCCACACCTTTGCAAATTATGATTGATGGCCCACTGGGCGGTGCTGCATTCAATAATGAATTTGGTCGTCCAATTTTGGGTGGCTACTTCCGGGTTTTTGAGCAAACCTTAGACGGTACGCGTCGCGGTTATCACAAGCCCATCATGATTGCAGGTGGCATTGGCAGTATTGATGCCATACATACTGCAAAAAAAGCAATTCAATCTGGACACTTGTTAATTCAACTGGGTGGTCCGGGCATGCGGATTGGCATGGGTGGCGCAACTGGTAGCTCAGTAGCTACTGGCACCAATACAGCAGATTTAGATTTTGATTCAGTACAGCGCGGTAATCCAGAAATGGAGCGACGTGCACAAGAAGTGATTAACGCCTGCCGAGCATTAGGTGAGAAGAACCCCATTGTGTCTATTCATGACGTTGGCGCAGGCGGGCTATCCAATGCTTTCCCTGAGTTGGCTGATGGTGCGGGTTTAGGTGCTACCTTCAAGCTGCGCAGCGTTCCCCTTGAAGAGAGCGGTATGAGCCCTGCTGAGATTTGGTGTAATGAGTCTCAAGAGCGTTATGTACTAGCGATTGAGGCCAAAGACCTCGATTTATTTAAATCTTTTTGCGAGCGTGAACGCTGCCCATTTGCCGTAGTTGGCGAAGCAACTACCGAGCGTCAATTGCAATTAGTCGATTCGAAACATCCGTCAGGCACAGATTCTGCATTACCGATCGACATGCCGATGGAAGTTTTGCTGGGTAAGCCTCCCCGCATGCATCGTGATGTGAAACGTGTTCACCAAGAATTTACAGAACTTGATGTTATTGATACAGATCTAGCGCAATGCATTGCTTGGGTGCTACAGCAACCTACAGTTGCAAGTAAATCGTTCTTAATCACTATTGGCGATAGAACCGTTGGTGGTTTAAATGCTCGCGATCAATTTGTAGGTCCATGGCAAGTACCTGTTGCAGACTGTGCTGTCACTTTGATGGACTACAAGGGCTACCGTGGCGAAGTGATGTCTATGGGTGAAAGAACCCCATTGGCAGTTATTGATGCCCCAGCAGCAGCGCGTATGGCAGTTGGTGAGGCGTTGACCAATTTATTGGCAGCAGATATTCGTCGTCTTGAAGATGTCAAATTATCTGCTAACTGGATGGCTGCTTGCGGTGCTCCAGGCGAAGACGCGAAGTTATATGACTCTGTTAAAGCCGTTGGTATGGAATTGTGTCCCGCCTTGGGTATCTCGATTCCAGTAGGAAAAGATTCATTGTCTATGGCAACCGAATGGCGTGATGGTAGCGAGGCCAAGAAAGTGGTCGCCCCTGTTTCTCTCATTATTTCTGCGTTTGCTGCTGTTCAAGACGTTCGCAAAACAGCAACACCATTATTGCAATTAAAAAATCAAGATGGATCAGTATTAGAAACTGAGTTGATTCTGATTGACTTGGGTCGCGGTCAGAATCGTATGGCTGGCAGTATCTTGGCACAAGTACTCAATCAATCTGGTAAGTCAGCGCCCGATCTAGACTATCCAGAAGATCTCAAGTCATTGGCTAAAGCAATAATTGAGTTGCGCAAAGAAAATAAATTGCTTGCCTATCACGATCGTTCTGATGGTGGCTTGCTGGCTTGTGTAGCCGAGATGGCATTTGCATCGCATACGGGTGTTTCTATCAATGTCGATATGATTGCAGTCGATGCAGGCCATGAGCCAGATTACGGTGATGCGAAAAACTGGTCGCAGCAAGTATCTGGCCGTCGACATGAGCAAACCATTCGCGCTCTATTTAATGAAGAGCTCGGTGCCGTTATTCAAATTCGTAGGGAAAATCGCGATGAAGTCTTTGCAATTTTGCGTCAATTAGGTCTGAGTGCTTATAGTCATGTGATTGGCAAGCCTAATACCAATGGGCGAATTGAGATTTGGCGCGATGCTAAGAATATCTTTGCAGAACCGCGTGAGGTATTGCACAAGATGTGGAGCAATACGGGCCATCAAATAGCCCGTTTACGCGATAACCCAGCCTGTGCGGACTCTGAATTTGCACTCTTGGATAACTTATCTGATCCTGGCATGTCGCCAAAGCTTACGTTTGATGCTGCAGAAAATATTGCCGCACCATTCATCGCAAAAAATGCGAGACCAAAAGTAGCCATTTTGCGTGAGCAAGGCGTTAACTCCCATGTAGAAATGGCTTATGCCGTCAATTGGGCTGGATTTGATAGTTACGACGTTCATATGTCAGACTTGCTCAGTGGTAAAGCGAAGCTGGATGATTTCCGTGGTCTTATCGCGTGTGGGGGATTTAGTTACGGTGATGTTTTAGGTGCCGGTGAAGGTTGGGCAAAAACCATTTTATTCAATCAAAAACTACGAGATCAATTCTCCAATTTCTTTAATCGCCAAGATAGTTTTGCCTTAGGCGTTTGCAATGGCTGCCAAATGATGAGCAATCTGGCAGGGATTATTCCTGGTGCTGAGGCTTGGCCGAAGTTCACCCGTAACCAGTCTGAGCAATATGAAGCCCGTTTAGTCATGGCAGAAGTGCTCGCATCGCCTTCCATCTTTACTCAAGGCATGGAAGGTAGCCAACTCCCAATCGCAATTGCACACGGCGAAGGATTTGCCAATTTCAGTAAACAGGGAAGCTTAGATCAGATTACCCAGCAGGGCTTAGCAGCATTACGCTTTGTTGATCACCAAGGCAATCCAACGGAGATCTATCCAATGAATCCCAATGGATCACCTGGGGGCTTAACTGGAGTCACTACCGCTGATGGTCGCTTTACAGTGTTGATGCCTCATCCCGAGCGGGTATTCAGAGCAGTACAAATGAGTTGGTGCCCACCAGAGTGGTTGGATACGCCAGATGGCGCTAGCCCTTGGTTGCGTTTGTTCCGCAATGCACGTCGCTGGGCTAATTAAACCCCACTAGATGATGTTGATGGAGCCAGTGACCTTTTCAGAAAGTGGGGGAGTACGCTATCTGCATTTTGGAACTGAACTCATTCAAGGGGCAATGCGTATTCGAGATCCTGATGAAATCTATCTTGAATATAACCAGCAAATGATGGCTTGGTTACTATTTTTAGAGACCAAACCTGGTATGAAGGTGGCGCAATTAGGTTTGGGTACGGGTGCATTGGCAAAGTTTCAACATCGTCACTGTCCGGCAGTAAAAACAACGGTAGTTGAACTCAATCCTGCGGTCATAGTGGCTGCTCGATCTATGTTTTTTATGGCGAATGATGATCGTAGGCTGGAGACACTGCAGGCTGATGCTAAGACGTTTGTTCAATTGAACCAATATAAGAATCAATTTGACGCAGTTCAGGTTGACCTGTATGACGCTATATGTGATGGACCTGCCGCAAGCTCATTGGAGTTTTATCAAGGTTGCTTTGACATTCTAAATAGTCCTGGCGTAATGACGGTGAACCTATTCTCACGCCATCAAAGCTTTGATATCAATCTTCAGAATATCTGTGAAGCTTTTGATGACCGTGTTTTATTGTTTCCAGAATCGCATGATTGCAATGTTGTCGCAATCGCATTCAAAGGTCCTCAGTTAGAAGCCGAATGGCAGGATGTTTCAAAACGTGCAAAGCTCATTATGGAAAAGACGGGCTTACCTACGAATAAGTGGGTAACTGGTATCAGTCGCGAAAATGCGCGCCAAGAAAATAAACTCTCGATTTAATCGTTTGGGATCTAAAAGAAAAAGGTGATCACTTAATCACCTTTTCTATTTTCCAACTTCTTGCTAGCTTGGGATGTTGAGTATTACACCGCTACCGTATCAGCAACGTCGCTAAATGACTTAATCTTGTCGAAGCTCATATATTTATAAACATCGCCAGCCTTAGCATCAAGCGCTTTTACTTGTTCCAAGTATTCAGCAGGAGTGGGTAAGCGACCCAAGAGGGCTGCTACAGATGCTAATTCGGCAGAAGCCAAATACACACGGGTATCAATACCTAAGCGATTAGGGAAGTTGCGGGTAGAAGTCGATACCGCTGTAGAACCCTTACGAATCTGAGCTTGGTTACCCATACATAATGAACAACCTGGGCTCTCCATACGTGCACCCGCTGCACCTAACATGCCGTAGTAGCCTTCTTCCATCAAGATCATCGCATCCATCTTGGTAGGAGGTGCTACCCATAAACGGGTTGGCATATCTTTCTTGCCTTGTAATACCTGTCCAGCAGCGCGGAAGTGGCCAATGTTAGTCATGCATGAGCCAATGAAGACTTCATCAATCTTATCGCCAGCAACTTCAGACAATATTTTCACATCATCTGGGTCGTTAGGGCAAGCAAGGATAGGCTCTTTAATTTCATCGATATTGATTTCGATGATCTCAGCATAGTCTGCATTCGCATCAGCTTTGAGTAATTGTGGATTTGCAATCCAAGCTTCCATGGCTTTAATACGACGTCCAAGAGTACGCTTGTCTTCATAACCATTGGCAATCATCCACTTCATCAAAGTGATGTTGGACTGCATGTACTCAATGATAGGTTCTTTATTTAGATGAACAGTGCAGCCGCCAGCAGAGCGTTCAGCAGAAGCATCAGACAATTCAAAGGCTTGCTCAACTTTCAGATCAGGTAAGCCTTCGATTTCTAAAATGCGACCAGAGAAAATATTCTTCTTACCTTGCTTCTCAACTGTCAGCAAACCCTTTTTGATTGCGTACAAAGGGATTGCATTTACTAAGTCACGCAAGGTAATGCCAGGCTGCATCTTGCCTTTAAAACGCACCAATACAGACTCAGGCATATCTAATGGCATGACGCCAGTAGCAGCTGCAAAGGCAACTAAGCCTGATCCAGCAGGAAAGGAAATGCCGATTGGGAAACGGGTGTGGCTATCGCCACCAGTACCGCAAGTATCGGGAAGAAGTAAACGGTTTAACCAACTGTGAATCACACCGTCACCTGGGCGTAATGCAACGCCGCCACGATTTGTCATGAATGGTGGTAATTCGTGTTGTGTACGAATATCCACTGGCTTTGGATAAGCGGAGGTGTGACAAAAAGACTGCATGACCAAGTCAGAAGAGAAACCCAAGCAAGCCAAGTCTTTTAATTCATCACGTGTCATCGGACCGGTGGTGTCTTGTGAGCCAACAGTGGTCATGCGTGGTTCGCAGTAGGTGCCGGGACGGACGCCTTGACCTTCTGGCAAGCCACAGGCACGACCCACCATCTTCTGGGCCAAGCTGAAACCTTTGTTGTTATCAGGCGGACTTACTGGGAGGCGGAATTCAGTGGAAGCTGGTAAACCCAATGCCGCGCGAGCTTTAGCCGTCAAGCCTCTACCTACGATCAAAGGAATACGTCCACCCGCACGGACTTCATCCAAAATCACTGGGGATTTGAGGGCGAAAGTAGTAATCTCTTGACCGTTCTTAAATACTTTGCCTTCGTAAGGGCGGAGTTCAATCTCATCACCCATATTCATTTGCGATACATCCAATTCGATTGGGAGTGCGCCAGAATCTTCCATGGTATTAAAGAAGATTGGAGCAATGTTGCCACCCAAACAAACGCCACCAAAGCGCTTGTTTGGTACGAATGGAATATCCTGACCAGTCCACCAAAGAACAGAGTTAGTTGCAGACTTACGTGATGAGCCAGTACCCACCACATCACCAACGTAAGCAATTTGATTGCCTTTTTTCTGGAGGGTGGCGATTTGCTTCATCGGGCCGCGAACACCAGATTCATCAGGCTCAATACCTGGACGTGGGTTCTTCAGCATGATCGTTGCATGCAAGGGGATATCTGGACGACTCCATGCATCAGGCGCAGGAGAGAGATCGTCAGTATTGGTCTCACCAGTGACTTTGAATACTGTGAGCTTTAGGCTTTCTGGAACAGCAGGGCGACTCGTAAACCACTCTGCATCAGCCCAGCTCTTCATTACTGCTTTAGCGTTAGCATTACCTTTTTCGGCTAGCTCATGCACGTCATTGAAATAATCAAACATCAAAAGTGTTTTCTTGAGGGCTTCGGCGGCAGCTGTACCGCATCCGGCATCCGTCAACAGCTCAACCAATGGTTTGATGTTGTAGCCACCAAGCATGGTGCCTAATAATTCAGTTGCTTTGACACGCGAAATCAAAGGAGACTTTTCTGTTCCTTTAGCAACGGTATCTAAAAATTCTGCTTTGACCTTGGCGGCATCATCAACCCCTGCTGGAACGCGATTGGTAATAAGCTCTAATAGTTCAGCTTCCTTACCCGCAGGAGGACTTTTGAGTAACTTTACTAATTCAGCAGTTTGATCCTTGGTCAGGGGAAGAGCTGGAATCCCAAGAGCTGCTCTTTCAGCAACTTGTGCGTTATAGGCTTCTAACATTGTGTTTCCTATGAGGTAAAAGTAATCAATAGAAAGGCCAAAAGGGCATTTTCACCCGAATCTTTCAATTATAGTGACTAATTCAAGTCTTATATAAGAGTTTAAACCCTATTGATCATCAAAACCGACCGTTTTGACCAAAACTAGATCACTTGCTCTTCTTTCAGAGCCCAAACTAGAGAAACTACCCAACCAATGAGTGACCATCCTAAAAACAGGTTTAAGGCAAATATGGCCCCTGTGTTGGCCCGTCTCTTATTAAAAGCGATGGCAAAAGGCAAAAAGTAAAAAAGGGATAGCAGAGTCATTAGGACCGAAAATAGAAGACGCATGGCGCTTATCTTTCACGAATCCAAGTCTGGGTTCTGCCCAGCAAGGGAATTCCAATGTATGCGCGCAGATCTAATTTGGCCCCTTGTTCCTTAAGCTTCATCTCAGCGCGGTAAATTTCACCATCGTCTGGGTCCAATATATGACCGCCAGAATAGGAATCCCCCGTCTTTTTTAGGCCAGATAGAATTTCCATCCCAATGACTGCCTTGCCTTTACGGTAATCACTGCATTTTTCGCAGGTAGGGAGCGCACTTGGATCTAGTAATTTGGTAACCACCCCTGAAAATAGGCCATTCTTCTCGGTGATGAGGACAATAGCTGCCGGCTGATTGGTGTCATCGTCAAAAGTCTTCCAAGACCCCGCAATGGAGTCTGTTGTCTGAGATGAGATGACATTGACCCCTAGGGTCAAAATACTTGCAACAAAGACGAAAAATAGAGGTTTTTTCATAGATTTTTTCAATATAACCTTCTTTAGATTTCTGTAAAAGAGGATTGCTATCGTTATAATTACTTTTTCCAACAGAGCTTAAGCGATGACTAAATACGTTTTTGTCACTGGTGGTGTGGTTTCTTCTCTAGGGAAAGGAATCGCAGCTGCCTCGCTTGCCGCGATTCTTGAATCCCGCGGCCTGAAAGTCACCCTCCTAAAATTAGATCCTTATATCAACGTTGATCCTGGCACGATGAGTCCTCTCCAGCACGGCGAGGTTTTCGTGACTGAAGATGGCGCAGAGACTGATTTGGATTTGGGTCACTATGAGCGTTTCGTGTCGGCAAAGATGCGTAAAAGTAATAACTTCACTACTGGTCAGATTTATGAGTCAGTGATCAGTAAAGAGCGTCGCGGCGAATACCTTGGCAAAACAGTTCAGGTTATTCCACACATCACAAATGAAATTCAAGCCTTTGTAGAGCGTGGCGCTAAAGCAAGTCATGATGGCAAAGCGGATATTGCTATTTGTGAAATTGGCGGTACTGTGGGTGATATCGAATCACTCCCTTTTTTAGAGGCTGCGCGGCAGATGAGCCTGCGTTTGCCCACTCATAGTTGCGCATTTGTGCATTTAACTTTGGTGCCCTACATTAGCAGTGCGGGTGAGTTAAAAACCAAGCCCACTCAACACTCGGTTCAAAAATTACGTGAGATAGGCATCATGCCAACGGTATTACTTTGCCGTGCTGATCGACCCATTCCAGATGATGAGCGTGCCAAGATTTCTTTATTTTCGAATGTGCGCGAAGAAGCAGTGATCTCGGTATGGGATGTCGACACGATTTATAAGATTCCAGAAATGCTTCATGCCCAAGGTATGGATGATTTGATTTGTCGTGAGTTACAAATTGATGCTAAACCAGCCAATCTGGCTGTGTGGGCTAAATTGGTTTATGAGTTGGCCAATCCCAAGCATGAAGTGACTATCGGCATGGTTGGCAAGTATGTAGAGCTAACTGAATCCTATAAATCTCTCATTGAGGCTTTACGCCATGCAGGTATTCATACGCATACTCGCGTGAACATCAATTACATCGACTCCGAAGTAATTGAAAAAGATGGGGTTGACTGCCTTAAAAAGCTTGATGCAATTTTGGTTCCAGGTGGCTTTGGTAAGCGTGGTACAGAAGGAAAAATCGCTGCAATCCGTTATGCCCGAGAAAACCATGTACCTTATTTAGGTATTTGCTTAGGTATGCAATTGGCCGTGATTGAGTTTGCGCGTCACGTGGCAAACATTACGAAAGCCAATAGTACTGAATTTGACCCTGACACGGATAGCCCTGTTGTCGCTCTCATTACTGAGTGGCTGGATAGAGAAGGGCGTGTTGAGAAGCGCACCAACGATTCTGATCTTGGTGGTTCCATGCGTCTTGGTTCACAACGTTGTCCAGTAAAAGCGGATACCTTAGCGCATCGCATCTATGGTGCGGAGGTCAATGAACGTCATCGGCATCGCTATGAGGTAAACAACATCTACGTACCAAAACTTGAGCAGTCAGGTTTGATTATTTCTGCGCGCACTCCAAACGAGTCTCTGCCAGAAATGATGGAGCTTTCAGAATCCATGCATCCCTGGTTCTTTGGTGTGCAATTTCACCCAGAATTCACCTCGACGCCACGGGATGGTCACCCATTGTTCTCAGCGTTTATCAATGCCGCGCTTGCGCATCAAGATGCTGCATTAAAACAAGTTGCCTAAGAGGAAACGATGAGCAAATTCAAGCTTTGTGGTTTCGATGTTGGTCTAGAGCATCGATTCTTTCTGATCGCAGGCCCATGTGTCATTGAGTCTGAACAATCGGCTATCGATATCGCTGGTCAATTAAAAGAAATTACTGCTACTTTAAAGATCCCATTCATTTACAAGTCTTCCTTTGATAAAGCCAATCGCTCATCAGGAACTTCATTCCGTGGCCTAGGTATGGAAAAGGGTCTTGAGATATTGGCGAAGGTAAAAAAGGAAGTTGGCGTTCCGGTACTAACGGATGTGCACGATACTACTGAGATTGCAGCGGTAGCTCAAGTGGTCGATGTTTTGCAAACACCAGCATTCCTGTGTAGACAGACTGACTTTATTCGCGCTTGCGCCCAAAGTGGTAAGCCAGTGAATTTCAAAAAAGGGCAATTTCTTTCTCCCCATGAGATGCTCAATGTCATTGAAAAAGCCAGAGCAGCAGCAGCAGAGAGTAATCTGCCGGACCAATTCATGGTCTGTGAACGCGGCGCTTCTTTTGGTTATAACAATCTAGTTTCCGATATGCGTAGCCTTGCCATCCTGCGCGAGTCCCTTGCGCCCGTGGTATTTGATGCGACTCATTCGGTGCAATTGCCAGGTGGCCAAGGAAATTCTAGTGGTGGTCAGCGTGAATTTGTTCCCGTATTGGCACGTGCCGCCATAGCCGTTGGCATTAGCGGCCTCTTCATGGAAACCCATCCAGATCCTGCAAAGGCATTATCTGATGGGCCTAATGCTGTGCCACTGAATCGTATGAAAGAATTATTAGAGTCACTAGTGGCAATCGATACAGTGGTTAAATCTAGCGGCTCTTTTTTAGAGAACAGTTTTCAGCAATTAAGTAATTTTTAATACACCCCATTTCAAATTGTTTTAAGGAGAAGGTGCATGAGCGCCATTGTTGACATCATCGGTAGAGAAGTTCTGGATTCACGCGGTAACCCAACAGTAGAGTGCGATGTATTACTCGAGTCTGGTGTAATGGGTCGTGCAGCAGTTCCATCTGGAGCATCCACGGGTTCACGTGAAGCTATTGAACTACGTGATGGTGATATGTCACGTTACTTAGGCAAAGGCGTTCTTAAAGCCGTTCAAAATATCAATGTTGAGATTGCTGAAACTATTCTTGGTTTAGATGCTAGCGAACAAGCCTTCTTGGATCACACCCTGATCGATTTGGATGGTACTCATAACAAAGCAAGGCTCGGTGCTAATGCAACGCTGGCTGTCTCTATGGCAGTAGCTAGAGCTGCTGCCGAAGAAGCAGGCTTACCTTTATATCGTTACTTTGGTGGCTCTGGTGGTATGCAATTACCTGTGCCGATGATGAACATTGTGAATGGTGGTGCACACGCCAATAACAGCTTAGACATCCAAGAATTTATGGTGATGCCGGTAGGCGCAGAAAACTTCCGTGATGCCCTACGCTGCGGCGCTGAAATTTTCCATGAGCTTAAAAAGATTATTGGCGCTCAAGGCATGCCGACAACAGTTGGCGATGAAGGGGGCTTTGCACCGAATTTCAAGAGCAATCAAGAGTGCTTGCAAACCATCATGAAGGCCATTGAGGGTGCTGGCTACCAAGCTGGTGATGATGTTCTCTTGGCTTTAGATTGTGCTGCTAGTGAGTTTTATAATGACGGTAAATACCATTTATCTGGTGAGGGCCTGCAACTGAGCTCAAGCGAGTTCTCAGACTACCTAGGCAATTTAGCGGACCAGTTCCCAATTGTCTCCATTGAAGATGGCATGCATGAGAGTGATTGGGATGGCTGGGCTGATATTACCCAGAAGTTGGGCAAAAAGATTCAGTTAGTAGGCGATGATCTCTTCGTAACTAACACCCGCATCCTCAAAGAAGGTATTGAAAAGGGAATCGCTAATTCGATCCTGATCAAAATTAATCAAATTGGCACCTTGACTGAGACCTTCGCTGCTATTGAGATGGCTAAGCGCGCTAATTACACCGCTGTGATTTCTCATCGTTCAGGTGAGACCGAAGACAGCACGATTGCCGATATCGCTGTTGGCACTAATGCTGGACAAATTAAGACGGGTTCCTTGTCACGCTCAGACCGGATTGCTAAGTACAATCAACTTTTGCGCATTGAAGAAGATTTGGGTGATGTAGCATGCTATCCTGGGAAGTCTGTGTTCTACAACTTGAAACGCTAAGCATTCAGTTTTTATGCGCATTGTTATCTACTCGATGCTGGCATTACTGTTTGCAATTCAGTACCCACTTTGGTTGGGAAAGGGTGGATGGTTAAAGGTTTACGAGATGGAAAAGCAAGTAGAGCTTCAAGAGGCTAAAAATAGCCTCTTGGCTTTGCGTAATGCAAAGCTTGCAAGCGATGTCAAAGATTTAAAAGACGGAACCCGTGCCATTGAGGAGCGCGCTCGGGTTGAGCATGGTCTTATTAAAGATGGTGAGTTTTTTGTGCAAATTCTGCCTGCTGATAAGTCTTCAGGTACTCAAGTTACCAAGCAATAAGATTTCAATGGCCGCTTGAGGGCGGTCTGGTGGCGTCACTCAACAAATCTGTTTTAAATACTTGCAGACAATCTACCGCATCAAAACGGTAAGGTTTTGCACAGAAGTCACAGATGGTTTCTACAGAGCCTTGTTCTGCCAAGATGCTTTGCACTTCCTCTTCACCCAACATTCTCAAGATATCAGCCACTTTTGTACGAGAGCAACGGCACGCAAAGCGAATAGGGCGTGCGGGAAAGCTCCTCACACCATTCTCTGCAGACTCTTCAAGGAATAAGCGTCTCAAGATGGTTTCTGGAGGAAGAGTCAATAGTTCTTCATCAGTAATTGTTTCGCCTAAAGTTTGGATGCGTGACCAGCCTTCTGCAGCGACCTGAGGATCTAAGTGAATATGGCCTCCAGAGTTTGGAAGACGTTGTAATAAAAGTCCGCCAATATGACTTTCATTCGAGGCCAGCCAAATACGGGTATCTAACTGTTCAGAATTTTGCATATATAGCGCTATTGCTTCAGCTGCGCTAGCAACAGGCTGAAGTACTTCGCCCTGATACTCTTGAAGGGCGACTATGCCTTGATAAGGCGCTTGGCCAGGCTCACGGTCTGCAGGATCTAGAGTGATCACAAGCCTGCCTGAATTACCGGCATCTAGTAATTCTCCCAAGCTTGCGCCTTCGGGTATTTCGGAGGGATCAACTGATAGTTTGACAGTGGCACGCATTGAGAGGTCGGATTTACATTCGACCACGAGTAGCTGAATAGGGCCCTTACTTTGAGCCTGGATGATGAGGGTGCCATCAAACTTTAAACTGGCACTCAGGAGTGTTGCAGCACCAACGAAGTCTCCGAGGATGCGACGTACCGCCGGAGGGTCGTTACGACGCTCCAAAACTGCCTGCCAGGCAGTGCCGATAGAGACAATTTCCCCGCGAACTGGGGCACCATCACACATAAATACAAGCAATTCATTCATAGTTCAAAGTATCATTGTTTTTTGATTTGGGTGCCTATTTGGCCGACCTGAGATAATACTCACTATGCATATTCGTACACGATTCGCCCCCAGTCCCACGGGCTTCATTCATTTGGGAAATCTTCGCAGCGCACTCTATCCTTGGGCTTTTGCGCGTCACAATCAAGGCGATTTCATTCTTCGCATTGAAGATACGGATGTTGAGCGCTCCACGCAAGAGGCGGTAGACGTCATCATTGAAGGTATGGCGTGGTTAGGCATGGATATCGACGAAGGTCCTATCTATCAAATGCAGCGTATTGATCGTTATCGTGAAGTGATCAAGCAAATGGTGGCATCTGGATTGGCATATCCCTGCTATATGAGTGAGGATGAGCTCAACAAACTCCGTGACCAGCAGATGGCTAATAAAGAAAAGCCCCGATATAACGGATTGTGGCGGCCAGAGCCAGGCAAAACTTTGCCGGCCATTCCGGAAGGTGTTCTACCGGTGATTCGTTTTAAAAACCCGCTTGGTGGATCTGTGATGTGGGATGATGCCGTCAAAGGTCAAATTGAAATTTCGAATGATGAGTTGGATGACCTAGTCATTGCGAGACCGGATGGTACTCCTACCTATAACTTCTGTGTAGTGGTGGATGACCTGGATATGAAGATTACTCACGTCATACGCGGTGATGATCATGTGAACAATACGCCACGCCAAATCAATATCATGAAAGCTCTCGGCGGGACTCCGCCTGTCTATGCCCATTTACCCACAGTCTTAAATGACTCTGGTGAAAAGATGAGCAAACGCAATGGCGCCATGAGTGTGCGGGATTATCAAAAAGCAGGGTATCTGCCGGACGCTATCTTGAACTACTTGGCGCGTTTGGGCTGGTCACATGGTGATGCAGAGGTATTTACTAAGGAGCAATTTGTCAATTGGTTTGATCTCGATAGTTTGGGTCGCTCACCAGCTCAACATAACCCTGAAAAGCTCCTTTGGCTTAACCATCAATATATTCAAAATGCAGATCCAGCTAACTTGGCACAAGCAACCAAGCCTTTTGCTCATGCACTAGGCATTGATACTGAAAGTGGTCCGAACTTTATTCAAGTGGTTGCTTTATTAAAGGATCGCGCCAATACCTTGATTGAGATTGCGGAAGGAGCAAAGTTATTTTATCTGCCAGCGCCGCAAATCAATGCGCAACAAATTGCAGAGAATATTCCTCAATCTGTAGTTCCTGCATTAAAAGATTTGATTGAAACTATTCAAAATGCAGAGCCAAGTAAAGAAGCTTATAGCGCTGCATTCAAACAAGTCCTAGCAAAGCACCAACTCAAAATGCCAGCCTTAGCAATGCCTGTTCGTTATGCATTATTTGCAACTACTCAGACACCAGCCATTGATTCTGTATTAGTCGTTTTGGGTAAAGAAGAGGCTGTAAATAGGCTCTCGAAGGTCGTCCTGTAGGCAATTTGCGTGCTTACGCAAAAATAGGCTAAAATCTTGGATTGTTTTGATTGTCTTGTGGTTTTATTGCGAGATTTCGGGGGTATAGCTCAGCTGGGAGAGCGCTTGCATGGCATGCAAGAGGTCAGCGGTTCGATCCCGCTTATCTCCACCAAAAATTCAAGACATTTGTAGTTTGCAGTAGTCCAGGTCCCCATCGTCTAGAGGCCTAGGACATCACCCTTTCACGGTGAGTACGGGGGTTCGAATCCCCCTGGGGACGCCAGATCTTTTTGGTAGTTGTAAATGTTTTATCTGTTGTAATTTGGAGCGGTAGTTCAGTTGGTTAGAATATCTGCCTGTCACGCAGAGGGTCGCGGGTTCGAGTCCCGTCCGTTCCGCCAAATTTATTAAAAAAGCCCTTTCAAAAGGGCTTTTTTATTTTTATGACTTACTCACTCAATTTACTGGCCCGTAGGCGAAATAGTTACGTAACTATTTGTATCAGTAGGCCCGCTGGCATCAGAGCTTAATTTTGCTCTACCACCATTTATGGCTGTTACATTTTGTTTCTCACTCAAAGATTTTGGTTCGGCGATCTTGGCGGTAGCTTTCTTAAGGTTTTGAGAGCTAGCTGAAGAAGGGGTAACACTCGCTTTATTAGTTAAGGCAGAGCTCGCCGCAGCTTTACTTGCAGCGGCGCTAGAAATATTTGCAGTAGCAGCTGCTTTTTGAGCTGCAGCAGTAGCAGCTGCTTTTTGAGCTGCAGCAGTAGCAGCTGCTTTTTGAGCTGCCTGCTGCTGAGCAATTTGGCTGGGCGTCAATGGAACGGCGGCTAAAGAAATGTTGCTATAGGCAACAAAAGCAATAGGAAGTAGGAGGCCGCATAGTTTTAGATGATTGTTCTTCATTATTACCCATACATTTCTAGTGGAGGTTAGGGGGCTCGAAGTTTCCGCTTAATCGCTCCAAGAGAATCAGAGTTTTAGCGTGTACGGTGCGTGCATCAATTAATTCATATTCCGCATCGCGAAATTTAAGTAAGCCCTGTAGATTGCTATTTTTTGATGTTTTAGCCAAATTGTAGGCACTAATAGCCGTCTCCAGACGATCCTTGGCTGACTGGTATTGAAGGTAGGTTTGATTAATTTCTATAGCAATCTTGGTTTTAGTGCTTGATAAATTGACTTCCTGTTCTGCGATGTTATTAGTTGCCGCAAGCATATCTGAATCATTAAGAAAGCCATTCCCCAGAGGGATGGAAAGTAAAAAGCTAAATGATTTTTGTGAGCCATACCCAACACCGCTGGAAGCATACGAGGGCGTTTCTGTGTAAAACACACCTGGTAGAAAATCTACATTTTTGCTAGCCTTTACAGATTCTAAGTTAGCAGCAGCTGAGTCAACTGCAGCTTTATTTGAAGCAATATCAGATCTATTTTCTTGTGCATGCAAAATAAGGTCATTCACAACGAAGTTTTTTGGCGGAATATTGAGAGATCCAATTGGCAAAAGAAGTTGTTGATCTGGATTATTTAACATACCGATCAGACCATAGGAGTAATACTTCAAATCATTTGCAAGTACTTTTTGGGCACTAATGAATTCTGATTTATAAGGTGCAGCACCTGCCAGCTTTAATCCATTGATGCCATTAATGGCTTCTTGATAAGACTGCCACAGTAATTTTGTACGTAACGCATCTATATAGTTAAAGATTGCTTGCGTTTCAATGGTTCGAGTTTCGGCAACCATATCGGCTAATTGCTTATTTGCCTCTGCCTGAGCTTGAGCCTCACGTGCTGAGCGTTTACCCCAACCTTCAACCGTTACAGTTGCACCCAGGGTGTTGGAGGCTGGGTTGGTGTAGCCAGTATATGGCGCTTGGGTATAAATACTGCCACGTGCGTATGTGATGATTGGGTTTAGATTGGGCATCCCCGCCTGCTTTGCTATGTTGGTGGCAGAGTCTGTAGTGAGTTTTCGAGCCCGCAAATTAGTATTCTTCTCTTTCAGCTCATTCAAAAAGACACTCAGAGTAACTGGTAAATATTTAGTATCTTGAGATGAAAATGGGGGAAGTGTTTGCCCCAAAGCTGTAATGGCGACAACTCCTAATGAAGCACAAATTGTCTTATGTAAAGATATAAATCTTTTATTCATGTTTTAAAGATCGATTTTTGATAATGAGTGATGGAGTGTCAATATTGAGCTGCAGAATAAGATTGGCTTTTTGAACAGCCTGCTCTATAAAAATATTGACTTCATTAGCGACAATCTCTCTCTCATTATCAACTGTAATCATGTGATAAGAATTTCCAAGCCAGATCACTCTTCTTGTTTCCGAGGCAATTGATTTAAGTATTAAATCTGGATTTTTAGGTGAGGCGGTTTCATCATCAATTGCATGAATGATGAGGCAATCTGATTTAACTCCACCTAGATTTTTCTGGGCATCCTTTATTAGCTGCAAGGATTGATAAAGGTGCTTTGCAGGTAGATGAGCTGCACCGAGCTCACTAACTGCATTAGCTTGCACTGCCTTTTGAATATGGCGTCGTAATTCCTTGTTTTTTACTCCGTAGGGCTCAGATTCTTTGTAATGCCAATTGCGAATACCAAGACGGTAGATGAGCGACAGCAAAGGGTAGTACCAAGGCACTGACCATCCATCGAATAGCAACACTGGTGACAGTAGACATAAGCTACGTATGCTGTTGTTTCGGCTGGCTACTGAAATGCCTAGTGTTGCCCCCATGCTGAGTCCAACAATAGATACAGATTGATGGGTTAACTGTAAATCCGTTATTAACTGATCAACAGTCTCAATCCACTCTGGGTAATCGCTGATTCCCGTGTGTGCGGAGTATCCTGGAATACGTGGTATGACATAAGAGTGATTTGATTGCTTCAACAATCTAGGTATTGCGCCCATTTCCAGCTCAGACCCACAAAGTCCAGGCAACAGAATCGCTACATGCCCTGAATTACCTTGATAGAATGTTTCAAATCGATCAGATTGATCTATTAATGCGCTCATTGGGTGTTTTTGTCTCTATTTTTTATATTCTGTCATTATTACTCATGAAAATACAAAATTCGAAACGTTGGGCTAGAAGTGGACCAGAAGCCTTTTTCTTTGCAATTTTTGGCGTATTTGTTGCCTTTTCAATACGCTCTAGTCTGCATGGTTTCTTGCAGGGGAACATTCCTATGACGTTCTTCATCCTCAATACTATTTTGATTGCTCTTTTCTACGGCTATCTTCCCAGCATTCTTACGATTGTCCTATCAGTGCCTCTAGCCTTCTTTTTCTTTGTGCCGCCCTTTGATTCCTTTGATATGCCGACACCACAAGATTCCTTTGTCTTTCTGTCATACATTTTGATAGCTTTTATAGCCGTTGGAATCGTGGAGTGGCTCCAAAGAGAGCGCTACAAGGCGATACTGCTCAGTAGAGTGAGTGCCAGCAATTTCCAGCTTTTGAGTGAGGCGAGTAGTTCTCTGAAAAGAGCAAAAACGGTTAAACCATAGGTTGTAAAAGGACCACTAAATTGCTTGGACGTGGGGTTTTTCATGGTTTTGGGTACATTTAATGCTTTTTTGCCCAAAGTATGCAAAAATTATGCAATGCACAAATTTTTGGCAATTTTCTTATCTTTGATTTCCCTAACTGCAACAGCTGCAGGCCTGGGTTTTAATCCATTTGAAAAAAAACCTTCGCCAACTTCTCCATCTTCCCCCACTAAGCCCAGTCCGTCAGGTCAAATTACCCCAGCTGCCCCCTCAAAACCAGCCGGTCTACCTTTGGCAGTACCAAAGCAAGAAGCACCTCCAGCCAACAAAAACGCTCCACAACAAACAAAAAAGTAAGCAACCAGCTAAGTCCCAGAATTTTTCTAGGGCAAATGCCTGCTTTGTTTCTTAATGCTAGCTTGATATAGCGGCTCAACAGCGGGCATGAGTTCGGTAAGTTGCTCAATCCGAGTTTCTCCAGAAGGGTGGGTTGATAAAAACTCCAAGCTACCTTTTCCTTGAGTGGCCTTATTCATTTTTTGCCACACACTAATTGCCGCATGAGGGTTGTAACCAGCCCTAGCAGCAAGCTCTAGACCAATTGCATCGGCTTCACTTTCATTTTGCCGCGAGTTTGGCAGCACTAAGATGTACTGTGATGCTTGGTTGGCGGCGCTTATAGCTGATCCGTAACTACCAGCCGCAGCCATCGCTATGTTGACAACGGCGCTTTGTGCCATAGCCTGAGATAAGCGTTCCCGACCATGCTCACGAAGCGCATGGGCAATCTCATGACCCATAATGGCAGCGATTTCATCATCGTTTAGATTGAGTTGCTCTATCAACCCTGTATAAAAGGTTATCTTTCCACCAGGCGCACAAGTTGCATTTAAAATTGGGGCATTGATTAATACCAATTCCCAATTCCATTGCCTTGTGTCATCACGAAATACTCCGGTTTGCGCAATAAGGCGGTTTGATATGGTCTTCAACCTGTCGTATTCGGGACCGGAGGTCACCAAAACGTTTTTTTCTTTAGCTTTTTGATTTTGTTCGTTATAGCTAATGGCGGATAAACGATCTACTTCGGTGGCAGATACGAGTAAGAACTGGGAGCGATTAATACCAACAGCCCCCGACCGAGTGGTATTAGCACAGGCCGAGAGGAGGGTGGTAAGAGTAATACAGACAAATAACTTACAGCAAATTACTTTGAGCAGCATCGAATGAGATTATTTTTTCGGAGAGGTAATTGAAGCTGCCATTGCATCGTAGTAAATCACCTTGACCTGTTCGCCTACATTAACGTCAGCCAATAGCGCAGGATTCTTTACAACCACGGTAGTAACTTTGCCACTTGGCCCTTTAACGGACACTAATTTTTTCTCACGGTTCACTTCAACAATATCCGCAATGATGGTGGTCTTGTTTGCAATGGTCTCTGCTGGCTTTTCATTTGCCTTAGACGTAGTAACGGTATTGGTTTCCACCTTGCTACGTACACCATCACTTTTGGTTTTAATTAATTCGATTGCTACAGCCAATTGATAGGTAACACTCAGGCGATCACCTTTCTTTATTAGATCAAAATTTTTGATTTCTGGCCCAGCTAGGAACTTAGATTCACCTTCATTATTTTTGAATGTAATAGTTCGCGTTTTTTTATCGGTTTTGATAACGCTGCCCTCATAAAGGAGGTAGCTATTATCAACAGCAGCAGCATCGATCACCATGGGCTTATTCTCAGCTGCAACAGATTGTGCAATCGCGGCAGATGAGCAGAGTAGGGCAGCTGCAGATGCCAGGGAGATTTGGATAAATTGAGTATTCATTGTTTTCCTTATGGGATAAAAGCGTTTTTTCAATATTAGCCTACTTTCATTGCCTATTAAGCACTAATCGAGCCCTATTGCATTTCGGGAAGAAAATTGGCTTCTTTGTTAAGATTCGTTATCAGTTCTTCATTCTTATAAAGGTTCGCGATGTCACAATTTGCTGCTAACTTAACTATGCTATTTAATGAGGCACCATTTTTAGAGCGCTTCGAAAGAGCCAGTAAAGCCGGATTTAATGCGGTGGAGTTCCTTTTTCCTTACGCCTATTCTGCTGTAGAGATCAAACAACAACTAGATCAACACCAACTGACATTAGTGCTGCATAACCTGCCAGCTGGAGATTGGGATGCAGGAGAGCGAGGCATTGCATGTCATGCTGATCGCGTAGAAGAATTCCGCCAGGGTGTTGCTAGAGCCATTGAATACGCCAAAGTATTAGGAGTTCAACAACTGAATTGTTTAGCTGGGAAGACCCCTGTGGGAGTCGATCCAAAACTTCTGCAGACAACCTTAGTAGAAAATCTTCGCTATGCTGCAGCGGAGCTCAAAAAAGCAAATCTTCGTTTATTGATTGAACCAATTAATACTTTTGATATTCCTGGATTCTTTTTAAATACTACCAAACAGGCTGCAGATATTTTGGCTGAAGTTGCTGCCGATAATCTCTTCATTCAATACGATATCTATCATGCACAGCGCATGGAAGGTGAGCTAGCAAATACCATTGAAAAGAACCTTTCCAAAATTGGCCATATTCAACTAGCTGACAATCCTGGCCGCAATGAGCCTGGCACTGGAGAAATCAACTACCCATACTTGTTCAAGTTCCTTGACCGAATTGGCTATCATGGTTGGATAGGTTGTGAATATAAACCTGCCACCAATACTGAAGCGGGCCTTGGCTGGATGAAACATCTCAATTCATAAAAAACGATTTATAACGGAGACTCTATGAGCAATCAATTGAAATTAGGATTTGTTGGTTTAGGTATTATGGGCGCCCCTATGGCTGGGCATCTTGTGAATGCAGGACATCAGGTATTTATTAATACTCGCACCAAGGTACCTGCCGATCTTGCTAGCTCTAAAGCCATTCAGTGCAAAAGCCCTAAAGAGGTTGCTGAGAGTGCAGACATCATCTTTACGATGGTTCCCGACACTCCAGATGTTGAGAAAGTCTTATTTGGTGAGAACGGAATCGCCTCTGGATTATCCAAAGGAAAAGTTGTTGTCGATATGAGCTCTATTTCGCCAATCGCAACGAAAGAGTTTGCTAAAAAGATTAATGCCTTGGGTTGTGACTACCTGGATGCCCCGGTATCTGGTGGCGAGGTTGGCGCTAAGAATGCCACTTTATCCATCATGGTTGGTGGTGATGAGTCTGTATTTAACAAGGTAAAGCCGATTATGGATTTAATGGGCAAGAACATTAACTTAGTTGGCACTAATGGTGACGGTCAAACTGCTAAGGTGGCTAATCAAATCATTGTTGCCCTCAATATTGAAGCTGTTGCTGAGGCACTATTGTTTGCATCTAAAGCAGGTGCTGATCCCGCTAAAGTTCGCCAAGCATTGATGGGCGGCTTTGCGAGTTCAAAGATTCTTGAAGTGCACGGCGAACGCATGGTCAAGCGTACTTTTGACCCTGGATTCAGAATCGAGTTACATCAAAAAGATTTAAACCTAGCGCTCAATAGTGCTCGCGCCCTTGGAGTTTCTTTACCTAATACCGCGACTGCGCAAGAATTATTCAATGCTTGTGCAGCTCATGGTGGCAAAGCCTGGGATCACTCAGCGATGGTCAAAGCCTTAGAGAAATTAGCAAACTTTGAAGTAGGGCAAAAGTCTTAATTTGCATGTCTTCAACCCTGCTGGTTTACCTTCACGGATTTCGCTCTTCTCCTCGATCTAGTAAGGCGGTGATGACGGGCGAAGCTGTGAGGGCTCTAGCCACTAAAGCAAATCCATATGAATGGTATTGCCCTCAGTTGCTGGCCTCTCCGAAGGAAAGCATGGAGATGGTGCTTTCCCACATTGATCAATCTATGGCTGATCGTGTTGTTGTGATTGGTTCATCTCTGGGCGGTTTTTACGCCAACTATCTTGCAGAGAAGTATGGCTGCAAAACGATCGCCTTGAATCCTGCGGTACATGCAGCACGTGAGCTTGCACCACATGTAGGGATGATGACTGCATATGATAGCGATGAACCTTTTGATTTTCGTCCAGAATATATCGATGAACTCAAGGCGCTACAGGTTGAGAAAATTTCTGATCCATCCCGTTATTTTTTAATAGCGGCTAAGGGCGACGAGCTTTTAGACTGGCATGAAATGGTCGACTTCTATCCAGGTGCCCAGCAACTTGTTTTGGAGGGTAGCGATCATGGCATTGCAGACTATGCCGATCACCTGCCCAAAGTTCTTCAGTTCATTTCCACCAAATAAGCCCTTTTATTGATTGCTTGCAGCTTCTTCTGTAAGATGATCTAAACGATCGTAGCTACTTGCTGCGACCTAGAAAGGAGAGTTTGTGCTGAGCATCTTGAAATTGGACGCAGGTGGAATTCCCCAGGGTTGGGTTAACGCTGAGGAGGCAACGAAGCATTACGCCGACAGTAGTGTCTTATGGACCCTCGGTGATCCCATTATGAGAATGCGCGGTGGCATTTCTCGCGTAAGCGGCTTGCAGTCAGTGATAGAACTTCACTCCATCATCGCCATCAAAGGAACATCAAAGATTAATTTATTTGATGTTGTTCCAGTGATTACTAAGCACAAATTATTCAAGCGTGATCGAGGCTTATGCGCCTATTGTGGTGATGCAATTCATGAGAATCACGCTGAGGCAGAGCACATCATTCCCAATAGTCGGGGTGGTAAATATTCTTGGATGAATTTAGTCATATCCTGTCGCCCTTGTAACCAACGCAAAGGTAACCGCACGCCAGAACAAGCGGGCATGGGTCTGCTTTATACCCCCTATATGCCTAGCCTCTATGAGGACATGATCCTTAAAGGCCGTAATATTTTGGCTGATCAAATGGACTTTCTGGCAGCCAATCTCCCTAAAAATAGCCGCTTGCTTGAGGGCTTCTCCTGAGACATGGTTTAGTGCCACAAAGTTTTAGCCCAAAAATCCGCACACACTCGTTGCGGATTATTTTCTTTGCGATTCTGCTTTCCTTATTAGGGCATCTACTGCTTTTTTTCGGTATGCCGTTTATTTCATTCGGAAGCCCCCCAGAGATTGCTGAAGATCTGATCATTAATACCGAGCTTAAGCTTGAGCCTCCCAAAAAAATTCAAATGGTTAAGGCGCCGAAGAAGAAGGTTGCTAAAGATAACTCTTCAATGAGCCCGCTCGATAGCAACAGTGCAGATGCAGGAGAGCAGGGTGGAGGCTCTAACCAACAGGGCGTTGCTTTCAAATTGCCAGGATCAGGCATTCTCTACTACGACGCTTATGTGGATGGTCAGCAATATCAAACAGCAGAAATTGATTGGATTGTGGAAGGTAACTCCTATCGACTCTATATCAATATTCCTTATGCCTTTGTTGGCCCCTTTGTTTTTGAATCTAGAGGTTCGGTCGATGCGTATGGGATTGCGCCCGCGATTTATTGGACGCAGCGGGGAAGCAAGGCACCGCGTTATTCACGCTTTGATCGTGATGAAAAGGGAGGGGGGCAAATGTACTTCTCAGAAAAGCCTGAATTTACCCCTACTATTGTTCCTGGCACCCAAGATCGTTTTAGCCTGATGTTTCAATTGGCTTCACTTTTAAATGGCGATAGCAAAATAGATGAAGCTGGTAGCATTCGCTCCATACCTGTGATTGATTACAACACCCTAGAGAATTGGCAGTTTAAGAGTTATGGAGAGGCTCTCAATACTGATATCCCTAGCCTTGGAAATACAGTCAATCGGCGTTACGGCTTGATGCAACGAGAAAAAGACCCTTACAAGCGTCAGGTAGATATATGGCTGGCAAAGGACTTGGAGTGGCTCCCCGGCAGAATTCGTTCACTGGAAGCCAATGGCCGAGTATTAGAGCTGGTATTTAAGCAAAAGAACCCGATTTCAGAAGGTAAAACACTCTAATCGCTAGATCCTGGCTTTGCACTCTGATTTTGGCCGTTGTGTCCCAATAAGGCGCCCATCATTGTGTACAAAGCTGCCCCTGACATGGATACGGCAAAGATCCCTGAGAAAGAGATGATGATAGGCAATATGCGCCATTGCTCGGATAATTTGTAATCTCCATAACCTACGGTTGTATACATTTCACCTGCAAAGTAAAAGGTCTGGGGATTGGTCGGGAATACCTTTAAGGCTACACAGATATAAGCCCAAACTACGATTTCGCTCAGATGAATGGCAATGACCAATAATATGGCTATGAAGTAAGACAAAAAGCTGGCGCCAAAGATTCTGCGTTTTGTCATGACATCATCAATCCAGTGAAAAGCTCCAGCAATGCCGAGAACAGCTACTGCATGAACAGCCAGCATCAAACAGGCAGACACCACCATAATCCAGATTTGACCATTGCCCATATCAGCATTGATCTCGCCAAAAAGAGTTGTAAAGCTGGGTAGGTCGGTATTGTTAAATAGATTGATCATGTTGGTTTAGTTTGAATTTCCTACAGAAATATCTTATTTGACATAATAATGATTATACGCAAAAATGATATATCAAGAAGCGGCTGACCGGACTTTAGCGGGTCCTGGATATGGCTCCTTATAGAGGCGCTGCCAGCGTGATTTGAGCCCATCTGCTATCCAAGGCTTCTGGTATATCTCAGCAATATCTATGGCTGAAAAACCATTCAAATTACGCATGCGTAAGTCAGCGCCTTTATCAAGCAGCAATCTTATTAGTTCCTCATTGCCTGCTTGAGTGGACATCATCAATGGTGTGGTGCCATTCGGAGCTCTAGAATCGATCATCGCTCCGTTGGCGATTAAAAATTGAGCCACATTCAATTGACCCTTTGCACAAGCATAGTGCAACGGTGTCCAGCCAATATGATCAATTTTGGCCTTATTTTGCAATATCAAAGTCTTAACCACTGGTAAATCACCCTCTATAGAAGCCATCATTAGGGGCGTTTCACCAAAGGAATTGGATAGATCTACATCCGTATTCTTATCTTTGAGTAAAAAATCAATCACTTTTGCCGATTTATCTCGAATGGCGATGACGAGCATCGGATCGCCTTTAGAATCCACTGCATTTGGACTCACACCAGCCGCAATGAGTGCTTTCACCTCTGAGATGTCATCAAACTTGGCTGCTTTAGTGAAATTGGCAATTTGCGCTTCACTTTGCCCATAAGAGTTGATTGATGCACTCAAAATAGCTAATAAAGCTAATGATTTAAAAGTAAACTTCGACATTAATTAGCCACTCTATCTATCTGAAAACATTGGTAAAAATTATCACTTGTACTACTAGCAAGCTTCTCTACGGGGACACCCTTGAGGTTGGCAATAAATTCACCAACTTTAGATACCCAAGCAGGTTCATTAGTCTTGCCACGATAAGGAATTGGAGCTAAATAAGGCGAGTCTGTTTCTATGAGCATGCGCTCTAAAGGAACCTGTTTACAAGTCTCCTGCAGGTCTTTAGAACTCTTAAAGGTGACAATACCCGAGAAGGAGATATAAAAGCCCATATCCATCGCTTTACGGGCCACCTCTAAGCTTTCGGTAAAACAATGCATCACCCCGCCAATCCCATCAGCACCCTCTTCCTTCAGAATATTGATGGTGTCTTCGGAGGCCGAACGTGTATGAATAATTAGCGGTTTCTTGGCTGAAAGTGCGGCCCTAATGTGGGTTCTAAAGCGCTCTCTTTGCCACTCCATCGATTCATAGCTACGCTCGCCCATGCGGTAGTAATCCAAGCCAGTTTCACCAATGGCAATTATTTTGGCTTGTTGTTTAGCTGTTTCAACCAAAAATTCGACGCTTGGCTCGGGGGTATCCTCATAGTCGGGATGAACACCGACGGAAGCATATAAATGCGGGTGATCCTGAGCAAGCTTCAAAACATTCGGAAAATCTGGCAAATCAACTGAAACACAGAGCGCATGACTGACTTTAGCTGCCTTCATATTTGCTAAGACTTCCGGCAAGCGGGCTTGAAACTCCGGAAAATCCAGATGGCAGTGTGAGTCGATAAACATACCTACATTTTAGTCTGCCTGAGCGCCCTAGCCTTCAAAGACTTGCTGATATTGAGAAAGTAATGCTTCTAGTTGAATGCGGCTGGCAAGAGGATGATTTTCTGAACGACGAGCTTGCACTAGCGATTTCCAAAACTGATGGAGTTTGAGGCTTCTGGCGTTTTGCGCCAGGCCTTTCAAAGTTGGAAGATGTTTAGGGTAATAACGAGGACTTCCACCCTGTGAAACCAACTGGAGATCTGAAACCCAACGTTGCATAGTAGCTAGTAAAAATGAATATTGCGCTTTATGAATCTTTTCAGCCGTTTCTAGCCAGGCAATCCGACCGCCCTGTGTCATCGATTGCAATAAAAGACGAGAGGCGGAAATAGCGATAGTTAGCTCATCTTTATCATCTTGATGATGACGAGCGATTAAGGAATCCAACACAGAATAGGGTGCCCCGCCCTGCTCGTCATAGATCGTTTCGATATCCCCATCAATGACTTTAAACCCTGCGATCTGAGGTAGCTGATCTTTTAGCCATGCCAAGCCCTCGCTGCGATTTGGGCGAGGTGCTGTCAACAATCGACAGCGTGATCGTATGGTTGGTAAGACTCGATCAACACGATCCGCCAATAAGATAAAAATAGTATTAGCCGGAGGCTCTTCTAGTGATTTCAATAGAGTGTTAGCTGAATCAGAGCGCAGCATTTCAAGTGGGTAAATTAAGATGATGCGATTACCACCCCGATGCGAACCTATTGAAAGACTTTCGATCGCACTGCGGGTTTCTTCAATCGAGATATTTTTCTTTTCTTTTTTCTCGGCTGGCTCACTATCAGAATCATCGCGAGCAACTTTGCCTTTTTTTGTTACTTCATCTGCCTCATAATCAGCTTGCGGCAAAAGTTTGCGGTGGGTTTCCGGTACCAAAGCAATAAAGTCAGGGTGGTTGCCAGTATTAAACCAATGACATGCTTCACATTGATTACAGGGCTTGCTCGATCCTGGACTGGATTCGCACAGCAAAGCTTTTGCTAATTCAACTGCAAAAGCAAATTTACCAATACCTGATTGACCATGTAACAAAATCGCATTAGGAAACTGCTGAAAGTCTAATCCTTCCCATAAGGGTTGCAGCCATGGTGCAACCTTACTATGTTGCTTCGCCGGAAACATCAAGTCATTCATTTAGAAGTTAATCTTGAGAGCTTGTAAGCCATTCCAAATAGCCTCTGGCGTTTGGGTCGCATCAACTAAGTGAAAGCGCTGAGGATCTTCTTTAGCCCGTCGCAGATATTCTTGGCGTACTTTTTCAAAGAAATTCAGATCCATTTTTTCAAACTTATCCGGCGCCCTTACTTTAGAGCGACGCGCCTCTGCCACTTCGCCAGGTAAATCAAACAAGATGGTTAAATTGGGTTGAAGTAATGTGCCGTTCTCACGACCTTGTACCCATCGTTCCAGATCATTTAATTTCGCAATACTAAGACCTCGGCCGCCGCCTTGATAAGCAAAGCTTGCATCGGTGAAGCGATCTGAAATCACAATCTTTCCGGCCGCTAGTGCAGGCTCAATCACTTGCGCTAAATGCTCGCGGCGGGCTGCAAACATTAACAATGCCTCAGTTTCTAGATTCATCGGTGCATCCAATAGGAGTCCACGCAATTGCTCGCCTAAGGGGGTTCCACCTGGCTCACGAGTCACCACCACTTCATGATTTGGGTAGCACTCTTGCTTCAGCTTGCAGAATGCATCGATATGCGTACTCTTACCAGCACCATCAATACCTTCAAAGCTAATGAAATATCCAGGAAAATTTGCAGTCATATTATTTCGATTTGGGGGCGAGTTTGCGCTGATAGCGATCAACGGCAGATTCATGTTCGCCTAAGGTTTGTGAAAAATGACTCGTTCCATCCCCCTTGGCCACAAAATACAGGGCCTTGCTTTGAGCAGGTCGAACAGCTGCCATCAACGATTCTTTACTAGGCATAGCGATAGGCGTAGGTGGCAATCCTTTGTTCATATAGGTATTGTATGGACTATCTTTGCGCAGGTCTGCCTTACGCAAGTTGCCATCGAAACCTTTGCCAATGCCATAAATCACTGTAGGGTCAGTCTGCAGCTTCATGCCTTGATTGAGTCGATTCAGAAACACTGCTGCTACTAAGCCTCGGTCGCTAGATCGGCCTGTTTCTTTCTCAATAATCGAGGACAAAATCAAGAGTTCATAAGGCGTTTTGAGAGGGGAGCCGGGATCTTTTTGATCCCAAGCTTGTAAAAGTTGTTTTTGCATTGCCACAGAGGCGCGCCGGTAGATATTGATATCGGGTTCATCGGGATCAAATACATACGTATCTGGAAAGAAGATGCCCTCATCGCCAGGATAAGTTAGATTCAGGCTTTGCAATAAAGCTTTTGAGCTAATGCCTTTGGCTTGATGTATCAATGCTGGGTGGGAATCAACTAGAGCACGAAGTTGCCATATAGTCATGCCAGGAATAATGGCGATACTTTCCCGCACTCGATCACCGCGCGCAATCTGTAACAATATTTTTCCGAGGCTCGCGCCTGTCGGCAATAGATAAGTTCCTGGCTTTAATTTTGAACCAACAAATAATGCGCGGGCACTGACTTGAAACGGCAGCACGGGGGTTGATAGACCCTGCTCTTGCAATTGTTGAGCAATACTGCCCAAGCTAGATTGCGGAGAAATTTTGACTTTATAAAGCAATGCCTCTTGAGTATTGGTCTGGCTTGGCACAACAGGCCATAAAAAAATCCCACCATAAATAAATACCAGAGCACCTATCAATACCAGCAGGTAGGATCGTAAGCGACGACCCCAAGTCTTTTTCTGGCTAAAAAAGGATCTTCCCTGAATTTTTCTGCGCATCAGGCTATGATAAAAGGAGATGACACAAACTAATCAAAACACGCAAATTCAAGCACAAGTCCCCTCCTCCGGGCTCACTCCGCTCTCGAAATGGGGCCTCATCTTTGTTGAGGGTCCAGATGCTGCCAGTTTTCTGCAAAATCAGCTCACGAATTCTGTTTTAGGTCTAAACCGCACTATATCGCCTCAAATTGCTTATTCCTATCCATCAGCAAGACTGTTGGGATACTGCAGCCCTAAAGGCAGATTACTTGCCAGCGCATGGGGCGCGTTAATGCCCAGAGATGCAAGCACTGATGACCGATTCGCGCTATTTATTTCTAAGGATATCGCTGCCAGTACTGCCAAAAGGTTGGCAATGTTTGTATTGCGCTCTAAGGTCAAGGTAACTGATGTTTCGGCGCTCTGGAATATTTCTGGATACTTTGACTTGAGTGATGCGATCTCATCTTTCGCAATTAATGACTTTCAAATTGGATTGCGCTTGCCTGATGTGCTCGCTAGCAATCAATCCTATGGTCGTGTATTGATTGCTCAAGAGAAGGTCAATGAATCATGCGATCAGGCTGCACTTGATGTATGGAATGATTTAGAAGTTTTAAGTGCTATTCCCCGTATCGTATTGGCGACGCAAGAACAGTTTGTCCCGCAAATGATTAATTTTGAATCGGTTGCTGGGGTGGACTTCAAAAAAGGTTGCTATCCAGGACAAGAAATCGTGGCCCGTAGCCAATATCGTGGCGCCATCAAAAGACGTCTATTTTTGGCACATATTTCAGAAAAAGACCTACCAATAGACTCAACTCAGCCTGGTACTGAGTTATTTCATAGTCAGGACCCTAGTCAGCCAGCGGGGATGGTTGTTCTATCAGCCCCTAGCCCCTTAGACCCTGGCAGAACCGATCTTCAGGTGGAGTGCAAATTAGAAGCGCTCGAACATGGGGAAATTCATCTAGGAAGCCCCCAGGGACCTGTGTTAAAAGTAGGCTCATTACCTTATCCCTTAATCGAAATCTAATTCTTCCTAAGCCATTTCATGTGCCTGATTCTTTTTGCCTGGAATTCACATCCTGACTACTCTTTAGTAGTTGCGGCGAATCGTGATGAGTTTTATGAGCGCGACACTGAAGGCATCGCCTATTGGCAAGAACACCCCCATGTTTTAGCGGGCAGAGATCGTGCCGATGTCTTGGGTAGTCCTGGTACTTGGCTGGGCTTTACGAAAACGGGAAAGTTTGCCGCCTTAACGAATGTGCGCGCGCCTAGCGAAAAGAATCCTGATGCTAGAACACGTGGTGAGCTTTCCTTGATGTATCTCACCAGTAAAGATAAGCCGGCCGAGTTCATGGGAGAAAACTCGAAACGCTTTAATCAATACAACGGCTTTAATTTATTGATGGCAGATTTAAGCGATCCACAAAATGCAGAAATGCATTGGGTCAGTAATCGCATGTTAGTAGGTCAAAATATTCGCCCTCGTAAAGTCTTTCCGCATCAACCGCTTAACCCTGGCGTGTATGGTTTATCTAATGCGATGCTGGATACTCCTTGGCCTAAAGTCAATCATCGGGTAGCAGCTTTTGCCCAAGTATTGGCAATGGATCATGGTCAGCTCAAAAGTGCCGATCAATATCTTAAGCTATTAGCCGATACCCACCATGCTAGCGATCATGAATTACCCAGCACCGGTGTTAGCAGAGAGTGGGAAAAAGCGCTATCCCCTGCGTTCATCAAAACACCCTCGTATGGAACACGTTCCAGCACTGTTTTAAGAGTCCGTAAAGATGGGCAATTTGAGATGGTGGAACGTCGCTTTGATGCTAGCGGTACTGTTGGCCATGATGTCGTCACCGGCGCATTAAGTACCGCGCCTGGCTCAAATCTATCAGTTTAAAAACGCGTTCATTTTATTTTGAACGAAGGTCTTCGTTCACTACCCGCTCACCGCTGCTATCGCGTGTTGGCAGACGCTTAATGTATTGGAATGTTCCCGTTGCCATGCAACAGACTTCCCCTTGATCGTTGTAGAGCTTTGCTTCACAAAATGCCATAGTTGCTGTTCTACGAACTGTATCTGCTTTCACTCGCAAGACTCCATTAGCAGCTTGCATAAAATTATTCTTGAGCTCAATGGTGACTACACTACGATCACTCGGATCGCCAGATCTAGCAGCAACAGCCATCGCGACATCCATCAAGGTTAATAACACACCGCCATGAGCCACTGCCCAGGTATTGGTATGCTCTGGCTTTAGGGCCAAAAGGATTTCTCCCTTTCCCATCTCAGCACTGAGAAAGCGAACGCCCAATAGTTTTAAAAAAGGAACATTTAACTCCTCACCCAAATTGGCGAGTTGAGTTTGGGGATTAATTTGTACTTGTTTAGTCATACTGCTAATTTTAGAGGCTTGAGCACCATTTTGGGAATACACCTAGAATAGCTTGATGGCCTTTACTTTAAGTGGCGATGACGTCTGCCAGATCACCTTTCCGAGCCCAATTCCAGATCCTTATTGGGTAGCATTTTCACCTTCTGCAGCCAATCTTATTCAGCTGGCGGTTTCTCAGGATGGCTTGCCTTCTGATCCCACATGGCTAGAGCTTCTAGCGGGAAACTCCTTAAGTACCGGCAAGCATGATTTTGCTAAGCCAATTGCAACAGTCTATAGCGGTCATCAGTTTGGGGTCTGGGCTGGTCAATTGGGTGATGGCAGAGCGATTTTGCTCGGCGAGACTAATGACCAAGAAATTCAACTCAAAGGTGCTGGCAAAACTCTGTATTCCCGTATGGGTGATGGACGAGCCGTCCTCAGATCTTCTATTCGAGAATTTTTATGTAGCGAGGCCATGAATGCACTCGGCATCCCAACAACTAGAGCGCTTTCAGTTGTTGGTTCAGCATTGCCAGTTGTCCGCGAAACGATGGAGACTGCTGCTGTTTGTGCGCGCTTATCGCCTAGCTTTATTCGAGTCGGTCATTTTGAGCACTTCGCTTCTACACAAAGCATCGTGCGGCTCAAAGAGCTAGCCGATTTATTAATTCAGGATCATTACCCTGAATGCAAAAACAATGTTGAACCTTATCTCGAGCTATTCAAACACATCAGCGTGCGTAATGCCAAGTTAGTGGCGCAATGGCAGTCTGTTGGTTTCTGCCATGGAGTCTTAAATAGTGACAATATCAGCGCACTTGGCCTGACGATGGACTACGGACCATTTGGGTTCTTAGATCATTTTGAAATAGATCATATTTGCAACCATAGTGATCACGGAGGTAGGTACGCATACCATCGCCAACCTCAAATCATGCATTGGAATATGGCCTGCTTAGCCAGCGCCTTCCTACCACTCCTTGAGCTTACTAATGATGAAAGCCAAGCCCAATCAATATTACGTGAAGCTTTAGAAGAATTTCCTGTGGCCTATGCACAAGCATGGCAATCTATATTCAGACAAAAATTAGGGTTACAAACCTCTCAAGATAGCGACATTCAACTGATAGAGCGCTTATTGCAGGCAATGCATGATTCAAGCGTGGATTTCACCAGCTTCTTTAGACAACTTAGCCAAGTTAAATTAGAGCAAGCCATTGAGAAAATCACGCTAAGAGATCAATTCGTCGATCGTGTGGTAATAGACCAGTGGTTTACAGATTATCTTCAGCGCCTCATATCAGAATCTAGTCAAGATGCTGCAAGAATGCAGGCGATGAACTTAGTGAATCCTAAATATATTTTGCGTAATCATTTAGCACAAGCGGCTATTGATAAAGCACAACAACATGACTTTTCAGAAATCACGCTATTAATGGATATCCTCAGCAAGCCTTATGATGAGCAGCATGAGCATGAAGAGTATGCAGCGCCACCACCTGCAGATCTAGAAAGAGTTGCAGTGAGTTGCTCTTCTTAAGAGTTGGGAATAGATAATACTTATCGGAGCATAGATGAAAAAAACAGATCAAGAATATAAAAAAATCCTCAGCGATATTGAGTATCGAGTTACTCGTGAAGCGGCAACTGAGAGGCCTTTTAGTGGCAAGTATTGGGATCATTGGGCTCAAGGCAAATATACTTGTGTGTGCTGTGGCACCCCCCTCTTCTTGTCTGATACCAAATTTAATGCTGGTTGCGGATGGCCAAGCTATAACGCCCCTCAAGAGACATCATCTATCAAGGAAGTGCGTGACACGACTCACGGCATGATTCGTACTGAAGTACGTTGTGCCAACTGTGATGCCCATTTAGGGCATGTCTTTGATGATGGCCCCATGCCTACTGGTCTACGTTACTGCATCAACTCTGCCTCTTTGAGCTTTGATCCCAGTGAGAATGCCCAAGCAAGTAAAAAAGACTAAGGCCTTAAAAAGGCTTGTGAGCTAAATAGCGGGATAATCCTACCTATGAAATTTTTATTTGACCTCTTCCCCATTATTCTGTTCTTTATCGCCTTTAAATTTGGTGATATCTATACGGCGACTATCGTAGCCATGGTTGCCACCATCGGACAGATTCTCTGGGTCTATTATCGTCATCGCAAAATCGATGCAATGCAATGGGTCAGCCTGGTGATGATTATTGTCTTTGGAAGCCTAACCATTTTCTTGCACGATAAGACCTTTATTCAATTGAAGCCAACCGCCCTCTATTGGCTCTTTTCAGGTGCTTTGCTTATCAGTGCACAGTTCTTTAATAAGAATTGGATTGAAGTATTAATGGGTAAGCAGGTAAGCCTCAAACCTGAGAGTTCCCACTCTGTATGGCATCGACTCAATCTGGCATGGTCAGCCTTCTTTTTCTTCATGGGCGCCCTCAACTTATATATTGCATTTGAATATTCTGAGGAAACCTGGGTCAATTTCAAACTCTTTGGCAGTACTGGACTACTGGTAGCCTTTGTCATCATCCAAGGTGTTTGGCTATCACGCCATATGGAGCATCCAGAACAATGACCCTTAACCAAAAACGCATTGCCCTATTTGAAGAAGATTTAAATAAGGCTTTTGATATTCAACGGCTACAGATCGAAGACGAGAGTCATCTGCATGCGGGGCATGCGGGTGCAGCCTCAGGCGGTGGACACTTTAAGGTCACCATCGTTGCCCCAGAATTTCAGGGATTAACTCTGGTCGCCCGTCATCGGGCAATTTACGCCGCTTTGCATCGCCATATTCCTAGCGAAATCCATGCCTTAACGATTACTGCCCAGACTCCACAGGAAGCCAACATCTAGCCTGCTTTACACTCTTGCAATCCATTACTTTTACTTGATAGTCACCATGTTAAATACCCGTCACCTGATCTCTTTTAGCCTAGCCGCACTCCTGATTTCAGCGCCAGCTTTTGCGCAAAATGCAGCCATCGTGAATGGCAAGTCCATCCCCAAAGCTCAGCTAGATAAATTGGTGCAAAAGTCAGGGCAAGGAGACAACCCTCAGGTACGCGATCAAGCACGTGAAATGCTGGTGACTAAAGAATTAATTCTGCAAGAGGCTGATAAACGTGGTGTGATTCAAAAAGAATCTGTGCGTGAACAGTTAGAGCAATCGCGCGTAGGCATCTTAGTTGCTGCTGTATTTGAAGACTATATCGAAAAAGAAGGTGTCACTGAGGCTGAACTCAAGGCTGCTTATGAATCGGTTAAGACGCAATATACCGGCAAGGAATACCATGTCGAGCATATTTTGGTTGAGAAAGAGACTGATGCAAAAGCCATCATTGCTCAAATCAAAGCCGGCGGCAACTTTGGAGAGATTGCTAAAGCCAAGTCAAAGGATCCGGGTTCAGCGACGAACGGCGGCGACCTTGGCTGGGTAAATGACAAAGCACTTGTTCCAGAGTTCTCTAAGGCAATGGTGCAACTAAAGAACGGTCAAATGACTGATAAACCAGTGAAATCACAGTTTGGCTGGCACATCATTAAGACAGTTGACTCTCGAGATATGAAGGCGCCTAGCTTTGACGAACTCAAGGCAGAGTTGAAACAGATGATTGCTTCTGATCAAAATTGGCAGAAAGCTAAATTTACCGAGATGATGCAAAAACTTCGTGCGAAGGCAAAAGTTCAGTAAGCATTGCTGAGTAAGGGCTCTTGGCTTCTTAACTACCAACCTTTTCAGTTGGATGGTGATGAGGTCTCATTTTCTGAATTGCCATCCCCGCTATTCCACAAGCAAAAGCGGACATCACAAAGACATCTCGAGGTTGAGAAAGATCCCAAATCCAACCGGCACATAGTCCACCAATAGTGCCGCCTAAACCGTAAGAAACGGTAGCCATAATGGCTTGCCCCCTTGCTTGTAAGGGACCAGTAAACCAGCGCTGCAGTAATTTTGTGGCAGCACTGTGGTGAGCTGCAAAAGTAGCAGCGTGCATCAACTGCGCAACAATCAATACAGAAGTGATTGGTAAAAAGGCAGTCAGAATGAAGCGGATGACACCAATTCCAAATGCCCCTTGCAATATCACCTCGGCATCCAAACGGCTCAGCAATTTATTTTGGAAGTAAAAGAAGATTACTTCTGCGGCAACTCCTAAAGCCCAAAACAAGCCGATATGAAATTTGTCGTAACCAAGGTCTGCCAGATAAAGCGAATAGAAAACGTATAAAGCAGCATGGGCGAAGATCATGAAAAAGCCAGAGATCAAAAACCACCTTACGTCTGGATTAAAAAGCACAATGAGTAACTCGCCTTTCACCATTTTGCGACGCTCCATCTTGGGCTCGTGCAAGAAAAAAGTAATGAGTGCCAAAGCAAATAACACAATGACGCCAACTATTGGATATAACTCAATACCTTTACGCTGAAATAATTCACCTGCAAATAAAACCATGGTGATGAACCCGATTGAACCCCATAAGCGCAGGCGTCCATAACGCTGATCAAACGAATTATCTTTGTATAAAGCATGAATAGTTGCCGTCTCGCCCAAAGGCATTTGACTACTCAAGATCGTATGTAATACAAACATCCAAATAAAGAAGCTGAAGTAGCTATGTAAAAAAAAGATACATACGAAGACTAAGGCGGCTAAACAAGCACAAACACGAATGATGCCGATGCGATTAGAGAGGTAATCTGAAAGCCAACCCCAACTAAATGGACCAACGATACGGGTAATTTGTAGCATCGACATCAGTACAGCAATCTCGATGACATTAAAACCATGATCTAAGAAGAAAAGGCTGGCATACGGTGAAACCAAGCCAACATAAGCAAAATATAAAAAGAAAAAGGACCCGAAGGCCCAGCGAAGCGAAGGCGTCATCTTAGTGGGATTTACTAATCGCTTTTGGAGCCAGGTCGTGCCGCAGGAATAGGCGATACCTCAAGCTTGACATCGGCGCACTGAGCGCGATGACGCAATGCATGATCCATGAGGACTAAAGCCAGCATCGCTTCAGCGATTGGGGTTGCTCGTATACCAACACAAGGATCATGACGTCCCTTAGTTTGAACAGTCATGGGCTTACCATGGAGATCAATGGATTGTTTAGGGCTCATGATGCTTGAAGTTGGTTTGATCGCAATCGATACTCGCAGGTCTTGACCAGTGCTGATGCCACCCAATGTACCGCCGGCATGATTGCTGGCAAAGCCATCAGGAAATAATTCATCACCATGTTCACTGCCGCGCTGAGCCACTGACTGAAAGCCAGAACCAATTTCAACTCCTTTTACAGCATTGATCCCCATCATGGCATGGGCAATATCTGCATCAAGCTTATCAAACAAGGGCTCTCCAAGACCGATAGGTACATTACGAGCACGCACCTCAATTCGAGCCCCACAAGAATCTCCTGCTTTGCGCAGTTCATCCATATAAGTCTCTAATTGCGGAATGATCTTGGCATTCGCAGCAAAAAAAGGATTTTGTTCAATCTGTGCAACATCCTCGAACGGAATTTCGATATCGCCGAGTTGGCTCATATAGCCGTAAAACTCTGTGCCGTATTGTTGCTGCAGCCATTTTTTTGCAATAGCTGCAGCTGCCACAACAGGTGCTGTGAGGCGAGCTGAAGAACGGCCGCCGCCCCGTGGATCACGCAGTCCATATTTATGGTGATAGGCATAGTCGGCATGACCAGGTCGGAATGTTTGCAATATATCGCCGTAGTCTTGACTCCGTTGGTCGGTATTGCGTATCAATAGACCAATGGGCGCACCGGTCGTTTTGCCTTCAAAAACACCCGACAAAATCTCAACCCTATCTTCTTCTTTGCGTTGAGTGACGTGACGAGAGGTGCCAGGCCTACGACGATCTAGGTCAGTTTGTAGATCAGCCTCACTCAAAAGCATGCCGGGAGGGCAACCATCAACCACAGCCCCGATCGCGGGACCGTGTGATTCACCAAAAGTGGTAACAGTAAAAAGAAGGCCTAAAGTATTTCCTGACATACCCACATTATGTCATTTGTCCTGAATATTCGACTAGAAATCCTTAATTAGCGGCCTTTTCAGTATCTTCTGGCCAGTCGCGTATATAGGCCTTGAGCATCGAGTTCTCGAAGTCTTGAGCTTCTACAACAGATTTTGCTACATCATAAAAAGAGATCACACCCATCAACATCTTTTGATCAACTACTGGCAGGTAACGAGCATGATCAACTAACATCATGCGACGTACTTCATCGATTTCAGTTTCCATATTGCAGGTCAAAGGCTTCTGATTCATCACTGCATTGACTTGCAAATCATCTAATTTCCCATGATGGCTTGCTAATGCTGCAATCACTTCACGAAAAGTGAGGATCCCAACTAGCTTGTCATACTCCATCACAACCAAAGAGCCAATGTCATGCTCGCTCATAATCAGCACTGCCGTTTGCAAAGCAGTCTCGGGCGCAACGGTAAATAAAGTGCTGCCCTTCACACGCAGAATGTCATGAACTTTCATGTCGTCTCCAAAACAATGAATATCTCAGTTCAATATAGACCCAAGCAAGCACCGAATCAAGATTTATTGTTTGTTTTAGTAACGAATAACCCTAATGACGCCACTTCGAATGCTTGGTAGATTCGCTACTAGGACGGCTCCAGCCAAAGTAATCCACCAAGTCAGGTAAATCCAAAGCAAGGCTAGCGGAAAGATAGCAAAGGCGCCATAAACCGTTTTATAAAAAGCGGTATGGGTTAAAAAGACTGCAAACCCAAACTTCATGATTTCAAAGCTGAGGGCGGCAAAGAAAGCACCAAAGATAGCATCTTTCCAAAAAATTTGAGAATACGGCAGGATCTTGTAAACAACCGTATAAACCAAGACAGCCAAAAATAGTGGTGTCACTGTAGCGATGAGACGAAAACCAATGGAGACTGCCTCCGTCCAGCCCTGAGAAGCGCTTAATAAGACGCCACTTAAGTAGATACCTAGTCCTAATAATATGGGTCCCAAAATGGTCGCAGCCCCATAAATCACAATCTTTTTATGAAGCGGGCGATTTCTTTGTACCTTGAAGATTTGATTAAATGCCCCTTCAATGACTGACAAAGTCATGATGGCAGTAATAAATAAGCCAGCTAAACCCAAAAGAGTTAAGCCCCTGGCTTGCGCAGAAAACTGATCCAAGTAAATAAAGAACTGTTGATTAATCCCGCCCGGCATATAAGTATCTAATAGCCAAGTCTTAAAGGCATTTTTAATCTGAATCACCTTGGGTAAATAGCCAATCAGCATGGTTGCAATCGTGACCATAGGAACCAAGGAGAGAATCGTTGTGTAGGCTAAGCTGGCTGCGATTTGGTTCAGTTTTTGGTCTCGATTACCCTCCCAGATCTCTTTAGCAAGAGAGAGCCATAATTGGGGGTTACGAAAAAGGCGCATCGCCGTATCATAAGAGAATATGAACCAACACGATATTTTAGTTTTGTACTACTCCCGCTATGGGGCAACCAGAGATTTAGCGCGACTCATTGCCGAGGGTATTGAAAGCGTTCCTGGGGTCAATGCTCGTCTCAGAACGGTTCCTCCGGTTTCCACCGTTTGCGAGTCTAGCGAACCTGCGGTCCCAACCGAAGGCGCCCCCTATGTTGAGTATTCTGATTTACAAGAATGCATTGGATTGGCACTCGGTTCGCCTACCCGTTTTGGCAATATGGCCGCTCCCATGAAATACTTTTGGGATGGCAGCTCTTCCCAATGGTTAAGTGGTGCACTCATCGGTAAACCAGCTTGCGTGTTTACCAGCACCGGCAGCATGCATGGCGGACAAGAAAGCACTCTGCTGACGATGATGATTCCCCTGCTTCATCACGGCATGCTGATTCTTGGTTTACCTTATAGCGAATCTGATTTAATGTCCTCTGCCACAGGTGGAAGCCCCTATGGCGTAACTCATCTTGCCCATGCCGATGGGAATGCTCCGATTAGTCCAGAAGAACAACGCTTAGCAAAAGCGCAAGGTAAACGTCTCGCACAAACCGCACTGAAGCTGATCAAGACTTAATGCATGATGGCTATGAAAATTCTGGATAAAAATCCCTATCAATTAATTGCTACCGCTGCATTTATTGATTTGTTCATTTTGTGTGTTGCTTGGGAGTGGTTTATCTCGCCTCTGCGACCTGGTGGCTCTTGGCTGATTCTGAAAGGCATCCCATTGCTATTTGCTATTCCAGGCCTCTGGAAAGGTCAGGTTTACACCATGCAATGGGCTTCCATGTTGATCTTGCTCTACATCACCGAAGGCTTAGTTCGCATCCTAGAAACTGGTGCCAATTTTTGGATGGCTGTCTTAGAAACTGTATTAGCAACGATTGGTTTTGTTTGTTTGTTAATGTATTTAAAGCCCATTAAAAAAGAAGCGAAGAGCTTAGCTAAACAAAAGTTACAAGCAGCGCAAAAATGAATCAGATCCTTGGCGAGCTCCATCAAATTCTAGAGCAGAAATTTATTCTGACCGCAGATCAGGATAAGGCACCTTATCTCACTGATTGGCGCAAGCGTTACACGGGCAAAGCCTTGGCCGTGGTCTTACCTAAAACAGCCCAAGAAGTAGCCAAGATTGTGCAACTGTGTGCAGCCAACCAAATTGCTGTGGTTCCCCAAGGTGGTCATACTGGATTTTGTGGGGGCGCTACACCAGATGACTCTGGTAAACAGATTGTGCTCAACTTAAAGCGTATGAATACCATTCGAGAAATTGATGTTGCTAACCAAACGATTACTCTTGAAGCAGGTTGTATTTTGCAAGCGGTTCAGGAAAAAGCTGCCGAGCAAGACTTCTTATTTCCTTTGAGCTTAGGGGCAGAAGGTAGCTGCATGATTGGGGGTAATTTAGCTACCAATGCTGGTGGCACTAACGTGCTGCGTTATGGCAATACCCGCGATCTGTGCCTTGGTCTCGAGGTAGTAACCGCGCAAGGTGAAATCTGGAATGGCTTAAAAGGTTTACGCAAAGACAATACTGGATACGATTTACGAGACCTCTTTATTGGCTCTGAGGGTACTTTAGGCATTATTACTGCCGCTGTCATGAAGTTATACCCGCTGCCAATCTCTCAATGGACAACCTTAGTGGCAGCCGATAGCGTTGCCTCAACCATCGCTCTACTAAATTTATTTCAAAAGCGTGCCACTTCCCTTTTGACCGGATTTGAGATGATGACCCAAGAATCCTTGGCCCTCAACGAAAAGCATTTTCCGCAGATGGCAAATCCCCTAAAGGGAAATCCACCCTACACCGTCTTGATTGAATTATCAGATCATGAAAGTGAAGCCCATGTGAGGCAACTGCTAGAAACGATCCTGGAAGAGGCATTTGAGGCAGGATTGATTGCCGATGCCGTGATTGCAAATAGTCTAGCTCAGGCCAATACCTTCTGGCAGATGCGAGAGCACATCACCCTCGCTCAGGCTCAAGAAGGCGCCAACCTCAAACATGACATCACCATTCCGCTTTCAGCCTTGGAAAGCTTTATTCAGGAAACAGATACTTTGATGCGCTTGAAATACCCGGGGGTCAGAATTATCAATTTTGGCCACTTAGGCGATGGCAACCTTCACTACAACATTGCTCCCCCATTAGGAGTAGACCCAAAGGCATTCAATTTGGTCAATGAAAAGCCGATTCATGATCTGATCTATGCTCAAGTTGAGCGCTGCCAGGGCTCTATTTCTGCTGAACATGGGGTTGGCCAGCTTAAATTAGATGGTTTGCGGGCTCATAAGGGTGAAGTTGCCCACGACCTGATGAAGATCTTAAAACGGGCTCTGGACCCTCAAAACATCCTCAATCCACATAAAGTCGTGTCTATTTAAGAAATTTCTGATTTTTTAGGAATTTTTTGTATTTTCTGTCATCTAGACTTCTTTCTGATGCGTTGTATGGCCATGGAGGTGACAAATATGTCAACAAGACTCAAACGTTGGGCCCGCGCTATTCAGCAAAATGATGTATCCAAAAGAACGCCTGAAGTGGCTATTGGTTACTTAGACAGCAAATATCGCGATATTGCATGGCGTTATATCCGAATTCTTGGCCTTGAACGCACTATCAGCTTCATGGCTAGCAATAACTTCCATCCAGAATAAGTAACACCTTAAGAAATAAACCTAAATACTTGATGTATTTAGGTTTTTTCTTTTATGGGCCTATATACCCAGAAGATTAATAGGAGCACTGCGAAAGCTGAGCAGGCACCTGAAAAAAGAAATGCGGTAGTTGGGCTACTAGACTCATAAAGCCAACCAAAGATTAAAGAAGCTGGAAGAAGCATGATTCCAGAACTCAAATTGAACCAACCAAAGGCTGTCCCAGTTAATCCGCTAGGGGCTAAATCTGCCACAAGAGCCTTCTCTACCCCTTCGGTTGCCGCCTTAAATAGGCCATAAAGCGCGAATAAACCAAAAAGCCAGCCAACTGTCAGGTTGGAGTAGCTCATACCGGCATAAATCAGGGCATATGCAGCCCAAGCGATGGCTATGAAATATCGACGGCTAAATCGATCCGATAGCGCAGAAAGCGGAGTTCCAAAAACAGTCGTTATCAGGGAAATCGTCGCCCAGAGCAAGGGTATTTGTTCTTGAGGCACTCCAAGCTCTCTAGCCCTTAATAGCAAGAACATGTCTGAAGAATTGCTCAATGCAAAAAGGCCAACTACCAATATATAGCGCTTAAATTCAGGGGGTAGACCTGCCATAGACCAGGTAAATTTCAAAGGGGCATCATCGCCAGCAACCCTCGGCGGCTCTTTTAAGCACAACGCAAGCATTACGGTAATAACCCCGGGAATAATGGCCCAGAAAAAGATCTCACGCAGTGGTACATGTTGCGCAAGCAAGAAAGCTGCCAAGATGGGACCAACGACCGCACCAGCATTATCCATAGATCGATGCAAGCCAAAGGTAATGCCTCTCTGATTAGCGGGAACACTTTCCGCTAGAAGCGCATCCCGGGGAGAGCTTCTGAGCCCCTTACCCAGACGGTCAGTAAATCGAATCATCAGGACCACTAGCCATGAATTAGCAAAAGCAATGAGCGGCCTTCCAATGCCAGCGAGAAGATAGCCAAACACAATCCAAGGTTTTGTTTTCTTGGTTCTGTCTACGATGACTCCAGATACCAGTTTGAATAAGCTTGAAGTGGCCTCAGCAATACCTTCAATAATGCCAATCGCTTTAGGCCCTGCCATTAAAACGGAAGCTAAATACAAAGGCATCAAGGGATAGAGCATTTCACTGGCCGAGTCATTCACAAAACTAATGAGGCCTATTAACCAAACAGTCTTGGGTAATGTAGACAGGGTTTTGAACATATCTAGCCAATGTAGCACTATTCAATAGCTTTAGAAATTATTTCCAATAGCGTCACAATTGCTTGAAACTGAGCCTAATAAGACGTAGGATGAGTGATGCATTTGTGAAAATCACACCTAATAGGAAACATCATGAGTCAAAAGAAATTAGTAAAACAGCTGATGAAAAAGCTCGATAAGCTCGAATCTGATCGTGAAAAATTGATTGATAAGTTGGCTAAAGCACTCGATAAATTGGAAAAGAAAGAGGTCACCAAAAAACCCCCTGTAAAAAAGACTGCCGTCAAGAAAACCCCGGTCAAGAAAGCGCCCGTTAAAAAAGCCGCCGCCAAGAAAACGACTGCACGAAAAGCGCCAGCTAAAAAGAGTTCAGCTTCTCCGCCGGCCTCACCGAGTTCTGCAGCTTAAAGGGTGAGCAAGGACGATAACAATAGTGATCATCATGGTTACTATCGACTTTTACAGATTGAATTAGTCAAACTTCAGCGAGAGATCATTGCAGGTGGTTTGAAACTTTTAGTCATTCTTGAAGGTCGCGATACCGCTGGCAAAGATGGCACGATCAAACGGCTCACAGAAAATCTGAGTCCTCGCGAAACCCACGTTGTTGCTCTTGGAAAACCCTCCTCTCGCGAGGAAGGCGAATGGTATTTCCAGCGTTATGTAGCAGAGCTGCCTTCTGCTGGTGAATTTGCAATCTTTAATCGTAGTTGGTACAACCGTGCCGGCGTTGAAAAAGTCATGGGATTCTGCACTGAAGCCCAGTACAAACACTTTATGGGCTCAGTGAATGATTTTGAGTCTTTATTGACGGGCTCTAACATTCAAATCATGAAGTACTATTTAGATATTGATAAAAAAGAACAGGCCGATCGTTTAGAAAGTCGTAAGACTGATCCACTGAAGCAATGGAAGGTCAGTCCTATTGATGAGCAAGCTCAAAAGAAATGGGAGGCTTATAGCATTGCCAGAGATCTCATGTTAGAGCAAACCAGCTCGAAAGATGCACCTTGGACTGTGGTGAATGCTAATAGCAAAAAAGAAACTCACCTGAATCTGATCGCCGATCTTCTATCTCGAATGCATTACCACGGCAAAGACGCAAAATTATTATCAGTGAATCCAGAAATAGTGATGCCCTGCCCACCATTAGGTACTAAGGCACCAAAATTAGCCTATTAATTCGTTTGAGTAACTTATTTAACTACAAGCTTAGTTACAGCTAGAGTTACCTTACTCTTTAAAGAATTTTTTCGCTTCGACTATTAATTCATCAGGCAATTCTTCTGGGATGTAATGTCCAGAAGTTAAGGCCCTCCCTGAGACTTCATAAGCGACCTCTTGCCAATCCTCTAGAGGCTTAAAGCATTTATTTACGAGACCATGCTCGCCCCATAAGACATGGATCGGCATTTGTAATTTCTTGCACGACTCGCGGTCTGCTCGATCATGAACGAGATCAATAGTGGCAGCAGCCCGATAGTCTTCACACATGGCATGCATACTTTGGGGGTTGCTGGCTCCTGCCAAATATTCCGCCCAACGGTCTGGACTAAAAATTCCAGTACCTGCATGGCGACCCATGTGATTTTTTAACCAATACTCGGGGTTTGCGCCAATCATGGTTTCTGGCACGGGTTCTGGTTGAATGAGGAAGAACCAATGCCAATACCCTTTGGCAAATTCCATAGTGGTGTTTTCATACATGGTTAGTGTTGGGGAAATATCCAAGACCATTAGCTTCTGAATACTACTGGGATAGTCCATAGCCATGCGATGCGATACTCTTCCGCCACGATCATGCCCCAACAAATAAAACTGCTCGTGACCTAAAGCCTTCATCAAGGAATGCTGATCCGCTGCCATGGAGCGTTTTGAATATGTGGAGTGGTCTGACTTGCCGTGTGGTGCAGATGACCCACCATAACCTCGCAAATCTGAGGCAATGACTGTGTAATGTTTAGCGAGTGCAGGAGCAACTTGCTGCCAAATTGCCTTGGTTTGTGGAAAGCCATGCAATAACAATAGCGCCGGACCACTGCCACCAACTAAGTAAGCAATCTCAATCGGACCATCATCTGATGGAACAGTCATAATCTTTTGGTCGAATGCTGGGAATGTGACGCTCATAGTGTAGATACTTATCGATCTGCTGCTGCTTGAATCTCAGCAACAGTTAAGTAGCCTTTATTGCCAGAATCAAGATAGTTAAAGTGATCATAGATACGCGGCATACAACTTTTTGCCTCAACCTGAGTCAATTTGCCATCATGATTGATGTCACACTTAGCAAACCGCTGCGCAATCTCTTGATTGCGGGATGCATCGTCTGCATAACTCAATGCAGGAATGACCGCCAAGGCGGCAATACAAGAAAATATGGAGACATAAGAACGTTTCATAGAAAAGTCTTACTTCCCAGTTGGGGTTGGATTGGCAGAGGTTTCCATGGCAACACGCACTACCTTCTTAGCCATCTCAATAAAGGAGTCTACTGAACCCGAACCAGTTCTAAATGACTCGCCCTGGATGGTAACCAAGCCTTCGCCTAATAACTGCTTAGACAAACTATCGGTTATCTTACTTTCTACCAGTAAGGCAGGAGTTTTGGAATTCACACCACCAGCATAGGCAGCGGCATTCACCGCCAAACCAATGGGAGTGAAATTCCAAGGTTGTAGGCTATCAGCTGAATTTTCTGCGCCTGTAATACCAACGGTAACTCGGGCAACACCCGGACCAGGGCTAGTGACAATGCGAATATTCCCACGAGAATTAATAGCGGCCACCATCGAGTCTTGCAGAGTAACCTGCGCTTGAGAAATGGCCTCAGCACTCACCTCTTTCGTAGCGCTTTGATTCAAGTAAATGGGATCCAAAATAACCGCGGTATAGCTAGCAGGATTAATGCCTGCAATCCGGTATCGCCAAATCCGAGTATCCGATTGGCTGGTAGCCATTGGCTCGAGCAGGGAGTAATTGGGTAAAAAACCTGATCTAGGCATCGGTTCAGAAGCCAGTTTTGGAGTATTGCTACAGGAAAGCAAGCCAATAGCAACAAGTGCTGAGGCAATAACGACATTCAATTTACGCATGATGCTTTCTTTTTAGATACAGATTAGTCCGGAGATGGACACGGTAACATACCGCCAGTTTTTTTATGAAGCTGTGGTTTGCAATCGACTTGCGGTGTTACCTGAACTGCAGGGGTCGACTTTGTTGTGGTAGTTGCGATTGGTATTGCTGCTGTACCAGCATTAGAAATGGTTGGTGGAGCAGCAACGGCTGTAGTTGAACTAGTTGTCGTGGCTCTAGGTGGCTCCAGACCAACAGAGCGATAGAAAGATTTATCCGTACCTGGGCACGGCATGACAGCACCAGTCTTTGGATTAATGACATCTTTACACTGAGGATTCGCCTCAAGCCTAGACTCTAATTTGGCTACAGTACAAGCTGAGAGCATCAACATACCAAGCGTTGTGGCGATGCATAACTTGGTAAATGAATCATTCATTAATAATAGTGTTTTCTTTAGTGATCTAATATTTTTGAGAGGAAGTCTTTTGCACGATGGGATCTCGCATCTGGGTTGCCGAAAAATTCATCTTTGCTGCAATCCTCCAGAATACGCCCTTGATCCATAAAGATCACGCGATTACTGACTTTACGAGCAAAACCCATCTCATGGGTAACGCAGCACATGGTCATTCCTTCATTTGCAAGCTTCACCATAACATCTAAGACCTCACCAACCATTTCAGGATCTAGGGCCGAGGTTGGTTCATCAAAAAGCATCACAATCGGATCCATGCTCAAGGCACGCGCAATGGCAACACGCTGTTGTTGACCGCCTGAAAGTTGCCCAGGAAACTTATCTTTCTGAGCAGTTAAGCCAACACGCTCGAGATACTTTAAGCCATGCGCATTAGCCTCGTCAGCAGAACGACCAAGCACTTTCATTTGCGCAAGCGTTAAGTTCTCGGTAATGCTCAGGTGCGGAAACAGCTCAAAGTGCTGAAACACCATTCCCACTCTGGCCCGTAACTTTGGTAGATTTGTTTTAGGATCATGCAAGCGCACCCCATCCACAGTAATCTCACCAGCCTGAAAAGGCTCTAGAGCATTGATGGTTTTAATCAAGGTCGATTTACCTGAGCCTGAGGGTCCGCAAATCACAACTACTTCCCCTTTTTGAATATTGGTAGTGCAATCGGTCAGGACTTGAAAGTCTCCGTACCACTTCGAAACGTTTTGCAGTTCTATCATGAGGATTTAGGAATAGTCAGTATTAAATAAATAAGGGATAAATTACAAATGTATTAACGAATAATCGCTACTTTGGAGTGAACTGCTCTGACGATCTTCGATAGCGAGAAACAAATAATGAAATAGGTAAAGGCAGCCAAGAGATAGGTCTCCATAGGACGGCCATAGTTCTTGCCGGCAATCTCAAAGCCCTTTAATAAATCATAAGCACCGATGGCATAAACCAAGGAAGTATCCTGAAACAGAATGATGGTCTGCGTCATGAAGACGGGAATCATGTTTCTGAAGGCTTGCGGCAATACGATAAAACGCATATTTTGACCATAGGTCATGCCTAAGGCTTCCGCAGCATATCCTTGACCCTTGGGTACCGACTGAATACCAGCGCGCACAATTTCAGAGAAAAATGCTCCCTCAAAAGCAATAAAAGTGATGGTGGCGGATAAGTCAGCACCGATGGGCCTGCCAATCAACATGGGTATCAATAAAAAGAACCACAAGATCACCATCACCAACGGAATGGAGCGCATGGTATTCACATAAATAGTTGCTGGGTAGACTAAGCTAGGTCTACCAGATAAGCGCATCAAAGCTAAGAAGGTACCAAAGACAATCCCGCCAACGGTCGCAATGACTGTCAGTTGCACACTAAACAGCATGCCTTTCAGGATGTAATTCGTGAAGAGTTCCCAGTTATAAAAACTGAGGTCTAGGCTGAGCATAAAACCACCATGAAATGATTCATAGCATTCATTTAATGTGCTGCCACTTCTGTATTAGCAACAATGAAGCCAGGAATGCGAGAGCGCTTTTCAATATAGGTCATCACACGATTTACTGCGAATGCCGATAAAGCATAGAGCAAGGTTACGGCTAAATAGATTTCAACTCCATGCGAAGTTTCTTCTTGAGCCTGCATAGCGAATAGTGTGAGTTCAGGTACCGAAACCGCAAACGCTACTGATGAGTTTTTGATGAGATTCATGCTCTCAGAAGTAAGAGGTGGAATCACTATGCGCAACGCCATTGGCAAAATAATGTAGCGATAGCTTTGAAAGGTAGTTAAACCCAAAGCAGTTGCTGCTGCTTTCTGACCGGAGGGAAGTGACTGAATGCCTGCCCTCACCTGCTCTGCAATCCGTGCAGAAGTAAAGAAGCCTAAAGCAATGCTGACTAACAGATAAGATGGAAATGCTTTCAAGGGCTGAAAGAAGGCTGGTATCACGTGATACCAAAGAAATACTTGAACCAAAATCGGAATGTTTCTAAAGAGTTCTACCCATGCGGTAGAAAAGCGTATCAAGAAACGGTTCAATGTCGTTTCTGTGGGTAAGGTACGTAAGGTGCCCATGACAGCACCAAGTGACATAGCGATGGTTAGACTAAGAGCGGCGACAGCCAGTGTCCAGCCCCAAGCCTTCATGAGCCAGTCTAAATAACTGGGATCAACGTTTTGACCGATACCTAATAAAGCGGAGAAGCAGTGATCAACTACTTCTCCGTCTAAGGTACTTTTACAAAAGATTCCTAAATCCATAAATCCGATCGCATAAACATTAAAGCATTCAGATTAATTAACTTGCGATCTCAATTATTTGTTGTAATCTTCTGCCGGTTTGTCGTTCAAGTTTGCCCAAGCATTCTTGGTTGCTGGAGACAGTTCAAGACCTACTACGATATTTTTCGGTGGAATTGGCGACAAGAACCACTTGTTCCATAAGCCAGGCATTTTGCCGTTTGCAACAATCTTTGCAATTGCTGCGTTTACAGCGGCCTTAAATTCTGGATCATCTTTACGAACCATGATGGCGATAGGCTCTGTACTCAATACTTCGCCAACGATCTTGTAATCTTTAGGATTCTTCGAGTTAGCAATGTTGCCGGCCAAAATTGAACCATCCATCACGAATGCATCAGCGCGGCCAGACTCAAGCAATAAGAAGCTATCCGCATGGTCTTTACCGTATACCTCATCAAAGTTCACGCCATTGGCTTTTTCATGCTTACGGAGCAACTGAACAGAGGTTGTACCGGTAGTAGTAGCTACTTTCTTGTTAGCCAATTGAGAAATAGAAGTAATGCCGGAATTTGCTTTAACAGCAATCCTGACTTCTTCTATATATAAAGTATTCGCAAAACCCACATCCTTAGCGCGATTAGAATTATTAGTAGTTGAGCCACACTCAATATCAACAGTGCCGTTTTGCACTAAAGGCACACGGTTTTGGGAAGTCACTGGCTGATAATTAATACGCAAAGTGCTCAAGCCAAGCTTATCTTTGATATCACCCAAAATCATGCGGCACACTTCCACATGGTAACCATCAAAGCGGCTGTCGCCAGTCGTGTAGGACATTGGGATAGAGGATTCGCGCACACCCATGGTGACAGCACCTGTAGATTTAATTTTGTCCATCGTCGCACTTGCAGCATGAACGCTCATGGTGCTCATGAATAGCCCAGCAATCAGGCCTGCTTTAATTAAAGACTTGTTCTTCATCGTTTTCTCCAGTTTTTACTTGTATTAGTGATCAGTGTTTATCAATAAATAGCTGTAACTGTATTTATAGCAAATTTATGAGTGACTTATGCTGAATCAGGTCTACTTTTGAGACTTTTTGTGACCTTCTGAAGCGAGCAGAGATAAAACTAAGGGTATTGGAGAATTTGGCCTGCCCAGCACGATTCGAACATGCGACCTACGCCTTAGCTAAATTTGGCGCACAAGGCTTCAACAAATATATCGGCCTGATTAACAGCCCAAGTGGCATCTTCTTCTAAAATGGAGTCACCCTTATAGTCCGCCATCAATCGAAGATCCTCAACCTTGTTTAGAGACTTGCCAAGCTCTACGGAAACTTGACCAGATTTAACAAGCTCAAGACTAAATTTTGAAATAAGGCCACTATGGGTTTTCCTATTAACTGTTGACTCGCCGACACCAGATGCCAAAAAGGGCTCCCCTAGCAGCATCAAACATCGCATAATAAGCGCGGTTACAAGCACCATCAACATCCCCAGTATTTAACAAAATTCGAGCTGAAGTTACTGCAGTTTGAGCTTTAGTAAACAGTTCTTTCGCCTTCAAAGAACAATACCTTCATTTTGAATATTCCTTAAAAGACTGGGATTGGAGTAATTTTCTGGGTGATCCCACTCCTCCTGCCAGATAGGTAGGGGTTGAATCCGGATGCCGGAGTCCAATAGAACATCATAGGCCAGATCATCCATCGCAAACTTGGTTGCCATAAAACGACCCACCTTGCCTCGCAATAGAATGGCAATATCAGCATCACTTTCGCTTTGATGTGTATTGCGAGCGCGACTACCAAACAAAAAAACCTTGCTGACATCGTATTGATGAGCAATTTTTTCCATAAATGCGTGAGCTGCATTTTGGGTGGCTATATCAATCATGGCTGCATTCATAATGTGCAATTATGCTAATAAATACGTATCTCAGCAACAGATACACAGTAAACAGGGTTACAAATTGAGGTTTTTGGCCTGCCCAGCATGATTCGAACGTGCGACCTACGCCTTAGAAGCTTAAAAAATGATATAAATTAATAGCTTAGACAATGATTTAAGCCTAGCTAGATCAGGTGTGGCATACGCACCGAGAACCTTGGAGTTGGGTGGAACTGACCATATGGCGTGTGGCATCCGCAGATGCGGAGTCGGTTAAACCGACACTAAATGATGTGATTTTATTTTACGAGATGGCAAACCATTTTTGCTATACCTCTCGGCCCCACGAGCATCGAAGTTTAATTAGCAAGTAATTCGTCAAAACCACCGTATTTTGGCGTGATTTATGACAATCATTATGGTCATGGGAGTTAGATTAAAACTGGTGGGGGTCGAGATCTTGGATGGAGTTAAAAACTGCGCAGCTATATATTTGAGTTAGCTAATGAAATCTGCTGTTGAGCTCGTTTAATCTTTTGTCGATTACGCTCCATCTTTAATGCTTTACTAGCAGCGTCTTTCTGTTTTTGTAAATTGGCCACTCTAGCCTGCTCTGGTGTTTGTGGGGGCTTAGCTTTAATAGCAGAGATAACCTCATCAATCATTTGATACCCCCTGCTTTCATGGGTAACAATTGATGGGGTGCTAGCTAGACTATTCATCCCAAATTGATATTGAAGGATTAATCGGGCATGGATAGAACTATCAGCAAAGACAGCTGTATTAACTAGCTGACTCTTGATCCTGACATAGGCTTGATATTTGTTCATGCAAGTATTTAGCTAGTCTGGTCTACCCAGTTCAAAAGGTATAACCGCTATCCATCCCATAGCGGACACTCAAAACTGGGTAATTAGGGGTATTTGGCTGGCGGAGATCGGCCAATAAAAGACCTTTATCGGTTTTCGCGCCACCCGCCATCGAGTCAATAGGCATTAAAAGGGTTTGTGGTTATGCAACACACTTGCTACCAAACATATCATGCGCGGTGGAATTTTGTTAATAAAGGTTATTGCTTAAAGTATTATCCCCCTCTTGAGCTAAGCGGTTCCTTTGCTGCTGGGCTAGTTAAAACAATTGCCAATAAGCGGAGACTCGAATGTTCTTAAAAAGATTACTGATTGGGTTCTTGTCTATTTCAGTGGTTGCACCAACAGTATTTGCACAAACTGCCCCCACTCAAAAGAAACCTAACGTTGTTTTTATTCTTGCAGATAACGTTGGCTATGGTGATATGGGGCCTTACGGTGGCGGTGAATTGCGAGGTGCTCCTACACCACGCACTGATGAATTAGCTAAGAGTGGGCTGAAGCTCACCCAGTATTTGGTAGAGCCAGCATGTACACCATCTCGTGCTGCATTAATGACCGGGCAATACTCTATTCGAAATGGTTTGTCACTTGTTGCAGAGGCCGGTACTCCTAGTACTTTGCCAGGCAAAGCCTACACAATGGGTAAATTGTTTAAAGATGCGGGTTATGCAACCGCAATTTTTGGAAAATGGCATTTAGGTGCATCACCTCAGAGTTTGCCTGGTGCTCACGGATTTGATCAGTATTACGGTTTACCGCCTGATGTCTCTTGGGATTCTGCCACCTACGTTGCGCAAGCTATACAAACACATTCCTATCCAAATGTTCCCGATAAAGTTTTATATGAAAAGGGACCTTGGATTACTCAGCAAAAGGGAAATGGACCGCTTAAGCGTGTGAAGCCATTTACGATGGAGGTCAGGGCAGAGATTGATAATGAGTTGACTGAAAAATCAATTACATTCATGAAGCAGGAGAATGCAGCTGGCAAACCATTCTTTCTTTATTTACCATTCTCAATGGGTCATTCACCCAATCTTTCCTCAAAACAATTTGCAGGAAAGTCCCGCATTGGTCAGTACGGTGACAAATTGATGGAGGGGGATTACCACGTTGGTCAAATAATGGATGCCCTCAAAGAAATGAATATTGAGGACAATACTATTTTGGTTTTTGCCTCTGATAATGGCAGCACCGGACAATACATGATGACTTATGATCGATTGGGTCTTGGCGCTCCTGACATGGGATCAAATGGTCCATTTCGAGGAGATCTAGGCGAGGCCACGGAAGGCGCTGTCCGAACTTTTTGCTTTATTCGCTGGCCTGGTCATATCGCTCCAAATACCTCCTCATATGCCATGTTTTCGATCATGGACTTTATGCCAACCTTTGCCGCTATCTTAGGCGCTAAGCTACCAACAGATCGAGCCATTAATGGAGTGAATCAATTAGGCGTGCTTACTGGTAAGAGTAAAACAGGTGATCGCGAGCATTTAATGTCATTTATTGGCGCGGATTTAGTGGCAGTTCGCTGGAAGCAGTGGAGAATGTATTTTAGAGATATGAATCGTACGGGCACTGGTCAGCAAATGCTTGGCGGGATAGCTGCTAATTCAGTTCCAATGTACTACCCAAAGGTTTACAACATCGAAATGGATCCGCACGAAGATTTGCAATTAGTAAATTACGAATCAATTTCAGTTAACGCATTTAAAGCAATTCAAGAATATCTTGCCTCGGTTAAGAAGTTTCCCAACCCGCCACCTGCTAACTTAACCAACTTTAATCAGCGTTAAGAAGGAATATTGAGTGCATAGCCAGCTTTGCAAAGGGAGTCTAGGAATGTTTTCTAGACTTTTTTTGATTTCAATCGGCTTCTTTTCATCACAATCAGTATTGGCGGATGAGGGCGGAGTGCCCTTTTGGATGTCTGGCCAATATGCCAGCATGGCAGCAGTCCCCATGGCAACTGGATGGTCTCTAGTAGCAATGCCATATGTGTATAGCGGTAATGCTGATAAATCAAAAAATTTTCAACATGGTACAAGTATTAATGCTGGTTTGAGCGCAAGAGAATCTTTAGTTTTAATGCAATTGGGATATGTAGCGGAAGAAAAGATTCTGGGTGGACAGCCTTACCTAGGTGTAGGTTGGGGTCCAGGCACTAACACTACTACCGCTACAGTAAGCGTTGTTAATCCAAGCACCCAATTGAATCGCTCTAACACTAGCAATGGAAGTACCGATATTTATCCATTGGCTAGCTTGACCTGGAACCGGGGAAATAACAATTTCAAGACATATGTAACTGGTGATATTCCAATGGGTACGTATAGCCCAACGAGTCTTGCAGCTATTGGTATCGGCCACGCTGCAATCGATGCTGGTGGTGGCTACACCTACCTTAATAACACTACAGGACTAGAGTTTTCTGGAGTGCTGGGCGCTACTTATAACTGGATGAACCATCAAACCAATTACCAGAACGGCATTGATTCCCATCTAGACTGGTCTGTATCGCAATTTGTATCGCAAAACTGGCAAGTGGGTATTGCTGGTTATGGTTATTACCAGCTTACGGCTGACTCAGGAAGTGGAAATAGGGTCGGTGCTTTCAAATCTCGCATAGCAGCGGTCGGCCCACAAGTTGGTTATCTGTTTAATATTGGTAAAAAGCAAGCCTATATTAATTTACGTGCTTATAAAGAGTTCTGGGCGCAGAACAGGGTTGAAGGGTATGCAATGATTTCAACCATCAGTATTCCACTGAGAAAGTAGCAAGACGATGAATATGCGTCGCACAGGTGTTTTGAGTGCAGTACTTGCAGTTTTAGGAATCGGCGCATATCTGGTCTGGAGTAACTTCTTTTTAAAACCTCAACAGGCAGCCCCTCAAATTCTTCTTGGTGACGGCATAAAGGGACCCAAAGGAATGGCTTGGATTCCTGGCGGTGAATTTTTGATGGGTAGTGATCATAAAAAAGCACAAGCCAATGAGAGGCCCACACATAAAGTGAAGGTGCCTGGATTTTGGATGGATACCACTCATGTCACTAATGATCAATTCACACAGTTTGTAAAAGAAACCAATTACAAAACCACTGCAGAGCAAGTTCCCGATTGGGAAACTATTCGTGTACAACTTCCACCAGGAACACCTAAGCCGTCTGCTTCAGTATTTGTGCCTGGAGCCATGGTTTTTGTTGGCACGAAGGCAAAGGTAAATCTTAATGATTACTCACAATGGTGGGCCTATGTGCCTGGCGCTAATTGGCAGCATCCAAGCGGACCAAAAAGCAATATTGATGGCAAAGGAAATCATCCAGTAGTCCAAGTGAGTTACGTGGATGCTTTGGCATATGCTAAGTGGGCAGGCAAACGATTGCCTACAGAAGCGGAATGGGAGTTTGCTGCGCGCGGTGGTTTAAACCAAGCAACCTATGTGTGGGGTGATCAACTAGAGCAAGAAGGAAAGCTGCCGGCCAATATTTGGGATGTAAAGAAACAGGCATTCCCGGTGATTAATCCAGTTATAAGCCCCAAAGCTGGCGGCGCAGTAGGTACTAGTTCCGTTGGAACATATCCTCAAAATGGGTATGGCTTGTTTGATATGACTGGCAATGCTTGGCAATGGGTTGCCGATTGGTATCACGCTGATTATTTTGCAATGCAAGCCAAGGAGCATGGAAATAGCGTTGTTACTAATCCTCTTGGACCAAGTAATTCGTATGATCCTGATGATTATGGCGTTCCACCCAATGCTCCAAAGCGAGTCATTCGTGGCGGATCATTTTTATGCAACGAAGATTACTGCCAATCCTATCGTCCAAGTGCAAGACGCGGAGCAGATCCATCTAGCCCAATGTCTCATTTAGGGTTTAGGCTGGTAAAAGATTCAACGCAATAAGTGCGTAGGTTATGTCCGCCAAAGTCTGCTTTGGATCGACTTGAGTCTATGGTTGATTCCTAAGGCGAATGACTGCTCAGCGTAGAGGAACATCCATTCGCATTTCTACGTTACTTTTTAAAGCCACTACCTAAACTAGAGCTAGCTAACTCAATCTGGGTATCTAAATCCCCTGCTTCCACAGCAACCTTAACTGTTTCTAGCGCCTTAATTAAATCCTCAGCACTATCGACTTGAATACTGGGCTTGCCTTTGGCTAATTCAATTGTGCAAGCTCCATATCTAATGGAAACGCAGACCTTCCCTTCTTCAGTCTGAAACCACCACGGCTTAATGCGCTTTGGCACCTCTACATGCTTACGAATCCCCGTTTCTTTATCTTTAATACTACGAAACTTCATTAGCACAAAAGGTGTTCCTGACATCTGCCCTTTGGCCAATTGGATTTGCTCCCATAATCGACTTGAAAGTTTATTCCTTCGAATCACAATTGCTGGTTGATGAACCGGCTTCTTAAGAGCTACTAGTTTTAATGCGGTCAATGCGCTCATATTTCCTCCTATAAATGAAATAGCCATTTCAATTTATTTTCGGAATAATGAATTGGACAACCTCTTTTTTATTTTGACTAATTTTGAGCCAGAAATTAATGGGTTTTCTTAACAAGAGCTAAATACTTTTGCGAGTTGCTGTGTTTCAAAGTGCGGTCGCAAATAGATAAAGAAGTTACTGGTAGTGAGTTACTAGTTACTCGAGTGGCAAATGAGTAGCTCTGACTAGCAACACGACTTAGTGACTATCTCTTTGAGATCTGCAACTGAACTCAAAGCAACATCTTTTTGGATCTACTCCTCTAGCAACCAAGCCACGAAAGCAACAGCTCGCAACGAGAACTCAATCAATTTGAAAAAAGGAGAACGATATGAGAGAAATTGCGGTTAGAGGATTTATGAACGAGAAATTTAATACCACCTTTGGTAAAGGCTTATTTAGAAGAGCGATGTTTAATGGCTCAGTAGAGCTAGGTAGCCCAAATCAAAAATACTTAGTGGATTACTTTGAATATAGCAATTGGGAAAATACTGCCAAAACAGATCAGCAGATGGCGACTGTTCGAAAACTCAGCGAGGCTGGTATTGCAGGTCAAGCTGGAGTTTTAATGTCTTGGATCCAACATTACGATCCACTCACTAAGACAAAACAAGATGTTGATGGATTTAGCATCTACTCCCCAGAAACTAAAGAGCTGCATGTAGAGATTGAAGATCTAGCAAACAACACTAAGGATTCCTGGACGCTAGATGTACATCTTTGTAAAAGTACTGGCGTTAATAAGCCGGTGTTTATAGCAACCAATGTGGATTTGAACTAATTGACGCTTTGAATTTGTACAAAATTCGCCTCAAAAAAGCCCTATACGCAAAGATCTATCAGCTTCGCAATACTGAGTAGCTGGAATTACTAAAAACAGCGTATAGGGCTGGTAATCCCCCCCCCCATTAACCACCGCTCTCAGAAGTAGGATTAATTAAGCAACCATGGCCAGTCGCTGTTTCGGGGTAATGCCGCCCAATGCCATGTTTGGACGTTGATGATTGTATTTATACATCCATTGTGTCGCAAACTCTTGAACTTCGTTAATGCTTTCCCAATAATGCTGAGATAACCATTCATATCTGACGGTGCGATTAAAGCGTTCCACATAAGCATTTTGTTGTGGTTTGCCTGGCTGGATATGTTGTATGTGGATTTGATGTTTAGCTGCCCATTCCATGAGTCTGCCGCTAATCAGTTCCGGCCCATTGTCCGCTCGAATCACACAAGGCTTACCTCGCCAAGTGATGATCTGATCTAAGCTGCGAACGACTCGCTCAGATGGTAAGGAGAAGTCCACTTCAATCCCTAAGGCCTCACGATTAAAGTCATCAATCACATTGAACAGTCGGATGGATCTGCCGTCCTCTAGCTGGTCATGCATAAAGTCGATTGACCACACCTGGTTAATGCTTAGCGGCACAACCAAGGCATCGGGTTTATCTCTGACTAAACGCTTACGAGGTTTGATACGTAAGTTCAGCTCTAAAGCCTTGTAAATACGATAGATACGCTTATGGTTCCATTTGAAGTTCTTGACGTTGCGAAGGTACAAATAGCAAAGACCAAAACCCCAGCTACGGTTGTTATCGGTTAAGCGGATGAGCCAGTTAGCAATGAGCTCATTTTCGGTATTATTCTTCGCTTCGTAGCGGTAGCAAGACTCGCTGACCCTAAAAGCTTCACAAGCCAAACGAATGGGGATTGCTTTATCTCTGACTGCCCGCTGGGCCATCTCACGTCTGTGAGACGGCCTCACCACTTTTTTGCGAGGGCCTCAGTCACGATCTCCGCTTTAAGCTTCTCTTCGATGTACATCTTCTTAAGTCTGGCATTTTCAGCTTCAAGCTCCTTCATGCGAGCCATCATGGAGGTATCCATACCACCGTATTTGGCACGCCATTTATAGAAGGTAGCAGTGCTAATGCCCAGCTCACGGCAGACTTCTGGAACAGCTAAACCAGCATCGACCCGTTTTAGGGCATCCATGATCTGGGTATCAGTAAATTTAGAACGCTTCATGTAGAACTCCTCTAATTGAGAAAATTCTACTTCTGATTACTTTGGTTCTAGGGGACGATTACCGGCTGATTTGAGCTACTAGCAGTAATTCGTGGGATTTTCGCCACGATCCGCACTAAATACAAGCATTGATTCGTCAATTAAAACGATTAAGAAAATATACATTTTCTTAATCGAATTATTTTTGTTTTACTAAGTCATTGATTCTTGGAAGATCTTTTGACTGCAACCCGAACTTGAGCCTCGGTTGTCCTTTTGGAAATAAGAAAACACACTCTATGTGTAATTTTATTTATCAAAGGAAAACCCATAAATGGCACAAGCTAAAACCCTCACCCAAGCAGAGCTCGATCAAATACTGCGTTATGTTTCCACTAAGAAATATCCGCAGCGTGATAGAGCTATCATTCTCACCAGTTTTTGGTCGGGGCTTCGCGTCGCAGAAATTGCATCGCTTAAGATGGGCGATGTTCTCAATATTGATGGCAGTATCAAAAATGAAATCCGTTTGTCTGCAGCTCAAACGAAAGGCGGTCAACCGAGAACCGTATTTCTTCCTAAGAAACTACAAGACGAATTATTGGCCTATATTGGTACTAGACATGCCAAGATGCCAGAGATCCCTTTTTTCCATACAGCAAACAGACTGGGATTTTCTGCAAACGGCTTATGCGTATGGTTTTATTGGAACTACAAACACTCCGGCATTTCTGGGGCAACGAGCCATTCAGGCAGAAGAACCTTTATTACGAATTTAGCCAATAAAGGTATTTCAGTAAGAGTTTTGGCTAGTTTGGCAGGCCATAAATCCATTGCCGTTACCCAAAAATACATTGACGTAAATGACGATATGAAACGCAATGCAGTAGAGCTCATTTAAGTTTGTCGGTTTAATCGACAAACTAGTGTCTCTTTAAGTGACGCTGGTAATGTCAAATCACCACAAATCAAGCACTTTTCAGCCCAAGCGTTACTTTAAGTAACGGTGTGAAACTGCTTATTGGCTGCTGAGCTTATCTAGAATGAGTTGCGCAAGCGCCTTCTCGTCACCAAAAAAGGCTAACTCCATTGCTTGATACATTTGGGACTGGTTTAGATCGGAATAATTGAGCCTAAACCCAGCCTCGCTAGCTAACTGAGCAATAAACACTCGCTGCACCCGTCCATTGCCATCCCGAAATGGATGCAAGACATTAATCTCAGAAAGATAGTGGGCTAACTTCTGTGCAACTTGCTTGATATCTTGATTTTGGAATAAATGCTCTTTAGCTAAATTACTGAATAAAGTTTTGGCGGCTGAATCAATCATGCGGATATTTGCAAAACGGCTATTTTCACGGCTTATATCTACAGTCCGAATCTTTCCAGCCCAATCATAGACATCTTGAAAAAGAGCATAGTGAATTGCTTGCAAATGCGCTAAATCAAAATTACCTTGAATTGGATCTAAATCTAAAGCCACTAAACGCGAAGCAGTCATATCAGACTCAAACGCCTCAAGCTCATTTTGATCCCTAAAGCCCAATTTGTTTTGCAATACCGGAGAACCCGGATAGCAATAGACACTATCCGCGTCGTAGCGCGACATAGCGTTCTTTAGTCTCTGCAATGATTTGATCGATTGTTTTTGATCCACCAATAAAGGCATCAAAATCTTTCATCAACTCATTGCTAGGCTTCATACCCTCTACCCGCAAAGAACCCAAGGCATTGTCAACAATGTCTTTTCGGTTTAAGGTAGTTTGATTATTTTTCATAAGGGCTGTTTTATCTATATTACGGTATTTTAAGGGGTGCTTCCAGAAAATTAACCCTTCATTAAGACCTGCCAGCAAATAGGGCGTAGGTTGTAGCGTCGGGTAAAACCGACACTAAATGGTCATACCCTCACCCATCTCTACCCTGCCAATTTTTCCGCACTCATCATTGGTGTTAATTTTGAATAATGACGTTCAATCATCCCCACGCTAGTACCCATTTGTTTTGCCAATGTGTGAATATCAATACCATCTGCCAATCTAAATGTAGCGTAGGTATGTCGCAGGCTATACAAGGTTCTATTCTTACCTGTCGCATCCTTTAATAAGTTAGATTCAACCATTAGCCGCTCAAAGACATCATCTAGACTATGCGGAGCATCTCCTTCTGGAAATACAAAGACCTTGCGATCTAACTTGGCTTCAATCACTGCATCTAGATTCTTATATGGCAATGCCTGCCAGGCAATTAAACGCTCTAAAGCCTCAATCACAAAATGCCTTGCTATTAGGTATCTAGGCCCCGTTTTGCCTGATACCCAGACTCTTAAGTAACGCTGCTCACCAATCCAATGCCACTGTAGAACTTTCCAGCGGATCGGCATACTCTCTGTGCCCTGCCGTATTCCAGTACCCAATAAGAACTCCACATAGACCCTGCAAAGTCTGCGCATATGATTACTGCGTTGATTACGGCCAAAACGTTCCCAGTCCCGCATATATTCCAATAAGTAATCGATCTCTTGGTGGCTAAAGGCTGGTCTAACCTGTGCAGCACCACCAGTGACTTCCAATAAAGGAATATTGCGGTGCTGTTGAATTAGTCCTTGCGCTCTGGCTCGCTCAATTACCCGCTTATATAAGCCTGCGTGACGCCTTTGGGTATATGTTTTAGGACTCTTACCCATCTTGGATATACGCCAAGCCGCATAGTCATCAACAAGCTCATGGGTTATGTCATTAATCTGATAATTGCCAAAGAACGGGATTAAGTACTTGGTATAGATATGAATATAGTCCGCATGAGTGCGTTTATTAGGATTGGCTTGGACTACTCGGGCAGACATAGCCAGCTCTTGCATGGCTAATTGCCGAAAAGTCTTGGTCTTAATGGCTAGATCACTGGCTATCTTGACCTTGACTGTTTCATAGATAGTAATAGCTTGGGTCGTGGCTTCAGCCACTTGATCTGAGCCCGTACTAGCGGAATGCCAGGCACCTGTAGCCAGCTTGAAACGGCATTGCCATTGGTGGCTATTAGGCCTCTTATAGAGGATCAGAACTCCATAAAGGAGTTTGATAGGCTCAGTTTCAGTGGTTGAGCTAGAAAATAAGAGCGATAAATTATTCATAACAAGTGTCTCGAAACACGACACTAGTAAGCTTAATTTCAGATTTACGTTTGGGCGACCTGAATTATTTACTGTCGGTCAAACCGACACCACGGCATCAGGGCCGCGATGGGCTGTTGCTGATCGCGAAGCAGACCTTAGTCTAAATTGAGCATGGCAGGCAGAGATCGATCCAAAGCGGACACTCGAAGAGAACCTAATGAGAGCAGTAATTATTAATATTTGATTGCAATTGAGGACGCATCTCTTTTGCATATTGAATACACTCTTGGAGTGTTTCTTGGCAACCATCTGCTGGATTAGCATTTAACTCTGTTTCCATATTTTCGCAGTAAGCCAACTGAGTGCTACCGCCAGGACGGGTGATGTTGTTAACCGCCCTATCCCAAAATACTTGACATACACCGCCTTGTCCGGGAACAAAAAAGATGCAATATTGAGGCATCAATCGCGTCATATATCCGGTAAGAATAAGTTCGGGTAACCCACTGGGTATTCCCTCATAAGGGGCTGACGGAACAGAATTGCTGCGTGTTCTTTCAATAGCTCTTGACTCACTTTTATTAACGTTCAGATTAGTTTCAGCCTTTAAAAGTAATGAAAAAGTGATGGCTACCAAGAAAAAAGAATGTTTAATTACCACACGGAACCTCTCTTGAACTTTGATTTATTTTGCAGTAGGCCGTAACGCCTCGATGAAAAACTGTACCTTCTTCGCCTGCTAAAAAGCATGTCATACCATCCACAAAGCCAAGGATTGGTTGCATCCCACCTTCGATTGGCGGTCCATATGGCCTAAACGTAAATGTGGGCGGTGTCACACCTACTTCAACAGAAATGCACTCAGCAATTTGCGCTAAAACAGATCCTGAACTTAGCAAGAGTACAAAAGACGTGACGATCACTTTAAATTTCATATTAAGTTGGCCTGTAGAAAAATATCGGGGAAACTATTTAAATGAGGGAGTCAATGATTACCCCCTCTAGACTCAAATTCTATAAAACGATAGGGTTGAATAATGATTTTGCAATCTGCCCTCTTTACCACTCGGGTACTGGACGTCCTAATGGGGTTTGGCCTGGTGGACAAGTTGTAGTATTCCAGTATTCGTTTGCCCAATTGCTCCCAGGTGATGTGCAGTAAACCGTCATGGGAATAGGCTTATTTGGAGAGCTATAACCAACACCTCCGCAAGATTCTTTTACATACTGCGTGCAGTCTTCTGCGAGCATTTGAGCACTTGCAACTCCCATCATCATCCCTCCCCGATATTGAAATGGCATTGGTTTTGGGGGTGGTGGCGCTCTCCCTGGAGCGCAATTTCTTGCCATACACATTGAACCATAGCCCCAATATCCAGCCTCTTGAGCAAAGGCTAATGTGGGAGTCATAAGAGTGATGATGGCACAAGGAATAAAACTTTTTAGATATTTCATAGTAGCTCCTTTAAATTATTAAATGTCGCTTGATATAAAAAACTTAATCTCCCTCTCTTTGGAGGCTGTGCTTCAAAATGAAGTCATACTGTCTAACAAAAAAGCATGCTGGACATTAACGCAAGAGAATTCCTGGTGATACTGGGATACTGCCAGGGACTTTATTAAGGCTTAGTAATTGCGAAATAATCTTCAAGACCATTGGCGAATAGCCGTTATCGTTTGCTGGAATACTATGAACATCGTCATCAATATTTTTTACTCTTGCAAAATTTCTATTACTTGAGTCATTTTTTCTGACAATCAATAAGGCATATTGATTTTCTTGGCCAATTTTTCGAGCTTGAGTAGTTGCTGATGGAGGCAATGTAACAATGAAGGGGTTTTCTTGATTCTGGGCGGATACTACCTGTCCAAGATATTCGAAGACTGTATTGGGTGATCGAATGGTTAAGATTAGTTCAGATTTAGAGCTCTTATTTTTAGGGGCGTTTAGACTTGCTTTGCAAAAAATGTCAGAGCTAAATTCTTCTTTAACAAAGTTGGCAAATTTGTTCTCATCAACGCAAATCTTAAATTGAGGTTGCAGTTGCATTTGGCTGTACATTCCACCATAAGCACCGGATGATCCACCATACCCGCCATACCCACCTAGACTTTGATAAGGCGATGGCATGTTAGGTTGTGAATAGTTTGCTGTTCTACCTAATGCAGGAGAACTATTTTTCTTTGGCCCCTCTTTGATCTGATCAACAGTCAAGCCGTAACTTAGCAACTTATAAAGCTCGGCTTGGAAGGCGGGATATTCTGGTAAAAGCGGATTGTTTATATACCGAGTAGATTTACCATCAGCTTGCTTAATTTCAATTGAAGCAACTACTAGACTAAACATTACCTCTCTCGGGATATTATCGGAAATAAAAAACTTGGCAGTTCCAATGGGGATTTGAGATAAAAATCCTTGTAGAAAAGTAGAGTTATCTAGTGAGGACTGGGAAAAGTTAAAACTATTACCAAAAGATGGTGCAAGAGTCGGGCTCAGTGAGCTTATGCCAAGAGGGCCGCCCGCAAGTCCTCCAATGAAACCATTCATTGATGGACTTAATCCTGGACTAAAACTTACATTTCCAGAACCATTTATACTGGGAATATCTAGAAAACTTAATGGACGCTCATTAGACGCACGGATGATATTAATCAGGATGCTATTTAACTGGTACTGCTCCAAAATGATAGCGTAGCGTGCCGACATCTCTGTAAAGTCTGGAGTGACGGGAGTAGTGCAACCCCCAATCAATATTGTTATTGAAATTGAGCTACAAATTGCTTTGATGCCATTAATGATGGTGGAATTCACTGACACCCCAAGAATTGAACTATGTTCGAAATCTAGGGCGGTAGGTTTGGCAAGATGCCAAGTCAGCTCAGAGAGATATTGCTACTATTCTACATAGTGTTCAGGATATAACAAGGCGTAGCTCTATGAATACCCAAGATTACTCAATTGAAGCTTGTAATCAAAGTGTTTAGTTGAAGTCTCATCGGCCAGTCGGGTATTTGGCCTGCCCAGCACGATTCGAACGTGCGACCTACGCCTTAGAAGAATTCGTGGCTGCTGGAATATCCATATATTTCAATAACTTAGACGCATAAATCGGCGCTGTGTAATAAACTGTGTGATACATAAGTGTTGCTTAAAAGACAAATCCTCATCTAGCTTTCAACACTCAATAAGCATTATTTGACAAAATTCATGCCATCATGCAATAATGTAGCACGAATATAGGAGAATGTCATGGGCGCAGTTATAGATCACCAAGTTATTAAATCCATTGGATCGAGTGGGCAAATCTCGCTTGGAAAAGAATATGCAGGACGTCAGGTTCTTGTTGAAAGCCCAGAGCCTGGAGTTTGGATGATTCGCACCGCTACCGTCATTCCAGATAATGAAAAGTGGATACATACGCCAGCCCTTAAAAAGGATTTAACTGCTGCTTTAGCCTGGGCACAAAAAGCACCCGCTAAAGCAAGCGACCTTTCTAAATTAAAAATGGCTAAAGCGCATGGCACGAAACGTAAAGCCTGAGCCATTAGTCGAGCTTGATCTTAATAGTCCTGTTTTTCAATCTGCCTGGAGTGATTTAGAGCTAGCAGAGCAAGAAAAGGCATTTGCTACCTTTAAAAAACTCACGCAACTAACCTGGAACCAAGTCTATCGAGACAAGGGCTTGAAATGGGAAAAGATTCACAGTATTGCAGCCCCTAAAAATATTGAAGCGCTCTACTCCTTTCGTGTAAGCAAATCTATTCGAGGGATTGGCTTTAGGGAAAATCACTTTTTACGAGTCTTATTGATAGAGCCAAACCATGATGCCGCTTATGGGAAAAAATAGTTAGAGTGAACGGCAACTGTAAACTATGTGGTCGGTACCGGATGTAAACCATGTGTCCGGTACGGACCAAAGCAGACCTTTGCCTTAGTTACCGATAGCAGTCTCAAAACGACCCAAAGCAGACGGCCACAACGTACTAAGATTAATTATTTTTTAACAGGGGAGTTGGCCTTTAGGCAACTTAACGAACCCAGTGAATTTGAATCATAAACCCACTTACCATCAACCTGTTTTCGAGATGCGGTATCTGGCATTAATACATAACAAACAACATCGTCAGAGGCATCATAAAGCTTATAAATTCCAGCTCCTGGTTGTCCTGCCTCAAATGTCGCTATGTACTGCATTTGAACCTTTTGTTTTGTTTGCGTATTCTGAGCAATAGCGTTTAAAGAAGTAAGGCAAGCCAGGACAATAGCAAGGAATTGAGGTGGCTTCATAATCAAAAACTAAAACCTAAACCAGCAGTAGTAACAACTCCTCCATAGGTAGTCGTCCCAGCTGCAATTTTTACAACAGTTGATTGCGTTAAGCGTGCTTGCGCCCCAACTGAAATAGCGCTTGAGCTAACATAATTTCTAACGCCAACTCCTACACTAAAATTCTTGCCCGACTCGATGGCTGGTATGCCGGCAATTGCACTTGCACCAGCGATACCACGCTGAGCAATCAAATTATTCTGATTGACTTGAGTCTGAAGATTATTTACTTGGGTCTGGATTCCGTTGACTTGACTTTGGAGTGCTGGTGATGATCCGCTAGAACTGGCAATTAATTGATTTACCTGTCCTAAGTTAACTGCATCAGTAGTGGCTGTAGCATTTGCAACATTCTGCAACCGATTGTTATTAAAACTTACGGTTGAGGTACCTACATTTGAGCTATTTTGATTACCAATCGTTACAGTAGAGGATGCACCCGAGCCAATAGTGGCATTTCCAGTACTGGTTAATACCCCCGTGTTGTTGATGCCATTGGCTGTTGTTACTCCGGTTACAAGTAATGTTCCACCAACAGTTGCATTATTTGTAATTGCAGCACTATTTAAAGTAGCTTGATCCGTCGTATTGAGGGTAGTTGTAGCGATATTCCCTGTATTAGAAATACCATTAGCTGTCGTTACTCCGGTTATATTTAAAGTATTACCAATCGTAGTACTTGAGCTTGTATCACCAATAACAATCGTATTATCAGAGCTTGAAATTACACCCGTTCCAATTGCTACTGAATTAACACCGGTCGCACTTGAATTGGATCCAATTGCAATTGCGCCAACACCATCTCCAGAAACTGAACCTGCTACTGCACCGTATCCTAAAGCTATAGAGTTGGTGCTGTGAGCAGCAGAGTTCACTCCTGTTGCAGTTGAACCTAAGCCTCCTGCCCTTGAGTTTTGACCAGTTGCGGTTGATTGAATGCCAACAGCAACTGCAGATTGACCTGTAGCGGTTGATTTAAGACCGCTAGCTGTTGCACTTTTACCAGTTGCAGTTGAATAACCGCCCGTTGCTTGAGAGGATAGACCTGTTGCGGTTGAAGCAAGACCAGATGACGTTGAACCCTTTCCAGTTGCTGTTGAGTAATCGCCACTAGCCTTTGAGAACATACCAGTTGCAGTAGAAGAATTACCACTAGCTATTGATGATTGACCTGTTGCTGTTGATTGAAGGCCGCTAGCTACTGAGTCTTGACCTGTTGCAGTTGATTTATCACCACTAGCTATTGAATTGCTACCAGTTGCAGTTGAACTATCGCCTGTTGCTTGTGAAGAAAAACCAGAAGCGGTTGATTTAAAACCACTGGCACTTGAAGACATACCTGTTGCCGATGATAGATCGCCACTAGCTGTTGAGCCTTGACCAGTTGCAGTTGCTTGGGCACCACTGGCAGTAGAAGATTGTCCGGTTGCTGTTGAAAAATTACCACTAGCTGTTGAACCTTGACCAGTTGCAGTTGCTTGGGTACCAATGGCTATTGAATTATGACCTGTTGCAGTTGAATAAAGACCAGATGACGTTGAACCCATTCCAGTTGCTGTTGAGTAATCACCACTGGCTATTGATGCTCGACCAGTTGCAGTTGATTGAATACCGCTGGCGATTGATGTGTCTCCCGTTGCAGTTGATTGATCACCACTAGCTGTTGAAAAATGTCCGGTTGCTGTCGAACTACTACCCATAGCTACTGATCCTACGCCAGTTGCGGTTGAATAATCATATACGGCTTGTGCATAAGCACCAGTTGCAGTTGATTGATAACCACTAGCTGTTGCGGATCTGCCGATTGCAGTTGAATGAAGGCTGCTAGCCACTGAATTAGTGCCAGTTGCGGTTGAATATTCGCCAGTTGCTTCTGCATAAGCACCAGTTGCAGTTGATCCAATAAAACTGAGTGCGGATTTTCCGATTGCAGTTGATTGATCATTATTTGCTGAGGCGGAGTTACCGATTGCAGTTGATTGATCACCATTTACTGAGGCGCCAGTTCCGTATACGGTTGAATCAACGCCAGCGGCTACTGAGAATTCAGTGAGTCCGATTAATAACATTAAAGAAATTGTGGCTATAAAGGAATTGAGTAATTTGCGTTGATACATAAAAAATTAATTGAATATGGTTTTTAATTAGTTCTTGGCTTGTTAAAAAATCTCTTGCTACTGACTAACTTGTCGGTATAAATTTATATTGTTTAAGATTAAATTAAAAAACTAAATTTGAATCAAGCGGTCGGTTTTTAAACTAATGTAGCCATGAAGCCCATGTGAAATCAGGCTTCTAAAACTAATACTGAGAACAATTACTAAATTAGAATCAAGCGGTCGGTTTTGAGAGAAAGTGACTATGACAAATAAGCAAAAAGTATCCAAACCCCTGAATAAATCCAATTCTCCTGTGGCTAGAACAGGTCAAGGCGTCACGCTTAAAAAGCGTCTTTTAAAGGCCAAAGAAGAGGATCTTTTAAGCGGTAGGGAAAAGATTTTGATGGCGGCTCGGGCCTGTTTTGCCAAACAAGGCTTTGCTGGCACATCCATGAAAGATATTCAATTGGCCGCAGACTGTTCACGTGGAAACTTGTACCACCACTTCAAAGCCAAAGAAGAAATAGTCCAAATCATTACTGAGCAGAACCTAGGTCGATTCAGTGATCGTATCGATACCATTCTCAAAGAATCTGATGCGCGTGACTTGAGCTTATTAGAGATTATTCAAGAATTAGCCAGTTTTGCCGAAGAAATTACCAAAGGTCCCGGCAAAGGAACTGCGTTCCATGTATGGTCAATGTCAATGGTTGAGCCTGAAGTACGTAAAACCATGCTGATTTACTTTGAGAGAATTCGTAGCGGCTTAGAGAAAAAAATTATTCTCTTGATGAAAAAAGGCAAGTTGAAAAAAGATAAAAATACTGAGCAGTTATCCGTAGCCCTATTTGGATTGGTCATACCAGGCTTTACTGTACAAAGCGTATTCATGGATGAAAAAGCAATTGATTCTGCCAAGTATGTGCGAGCACTCAACTTGCTTATTGGTAACAAATAAGATCAACCTACGCCCTGCCTGAGCGAACCTTAAAAACCACCTGACCGTCACGTAACCGGACAACCTAGAGTCGGGTCAAACCGACACTAGATCGTCAGGGTCAAATTTCCTCTGAGTTGCTCATAGTCCGCCAGGATTCTCCACGCTAGACCAAGGCCACACTTACGCTAACCAAGCTCACGCATGATCAGATCAATAGACCGCGATCTACCAGCCTACTTCTATATGAACCGATATGAAATTTTGGCCTGCCCAGCACGATTCGAACGTGCGACCTACGCCTTAGAAGGGCGTTGCTCTATCCAGCTGAGCTATGGGCAGAATATGCTGGGTCTGTATCTAGAACAATCAGGAAAGTGGTCGGAGTACAAGGATTCGAACCTTGGACCCCCTGCTCCCAAAGCAGGTGCGCTACCAGGCTGCGCTACACTCCGACGGAACCAACATTCTACACCGGCAGAGCTATTACAGGCAAATCCTGTAAGATTCGGAGCATGGTTGCCTATTTTTACAGCAAATTAACTAAGCAAGTTCACGCTGCTATTGCAGTGGCTTTGCTTATGGCTTGCATGATGGGAACCCATTGGATTGGCTTTGCTCACAGTATTAGCCACGCAAGTATTCAGCAACAAAGTATTAGCCCATCATCCGCAGATGAATTTGCTCCCACATCGGTTCACAGCTCAGATATTTGCCATCTTCTTGATGCCTTAACTTTAGCTGGTTTCATACCAGAAGCATTCATTGGAGTGCTGCTATCTCAAACTACTAGCTTCGTTCTAGCCAGTCCCCTAGAATTTCACTTTGCGCAAGCTGCCCAATCGGCTTACCAATCACGCGCTCCCCCTGCTGACATCCTTTAAAACCCGTACCAACTAATAAGGTTGGATACCTCCCGTTTTAATCATCACCACTTTTTGGTGATCTTGGATGAAATATGAATTACAGGCATTACTCCACATTTCGATATGCATTATTACTAGCTACTTCGATTGCTAGCTTTTCGGCATGGCCGCAAGGCAATGCCGAACCATCATTGCAACTCAATGTCAGCGGCGTGCGTGATGATGGTCAAGGGTTTTTATCGCCTAATAAGGTGCTTTCAGGTGATGATTTACAAAACAAACTGAGTGGCACGCTTGGAGCAACTCTGGCAAATGAGCTAGGTGTTTCAGCAACGGGTTATGGTTCGGGTGCATCTAGACCGGTAATACGAGGACTTGAAGGTGCTCGAGTACAGATTTTGCAAAATGGTTTATCCGTTGGTGATGTATCAAGCATCTCCGCTGATCACGCAGTAGCTAATCCGATGCAAAACACGCATCAAATTGAAATCTTGCGGGGTGCATCTGCCCTTCTATATGGATCGGGTTCTAGTGGTGGTCTAGTGAATGTGGTGAATGATCGCATCGTCACCTCAATGCCAGATGCCCTGTCTGGAGCCATGAATACCAGCTATGAAACAGTCAACCAAGGTAAAACCGCAAATATTGAATTAGATGCGCCTGCTGGCCCATTAGCATTACATTTTGATTCGACAATTAGCAACTCAAATAATTACCGTATTCCGGGGTTTGCTGAACAAGGGGGTCCCAATGCCAATTGGTCAATCAATCCTGGGCAAACCGTGAACGTACCCTATAGTGGAAAGCTTCCATTCTCATTTAGCAATCAAAATAGTTTGGGATTAGGCGCATCCTATTTAAGATCAGACGGTTATACCGGTGTCTCCTTAGAACGTATGAATCATAACTACGGCATACCCACTGCTGAGGGTGGATTTATTCAGCAGTCACAAAATCGTTATGACTTTGCCCATCAAGCCAACGATCCCTTTGACGGTTTTTCATCGATCAAGATTAGTGCAGCTAACACCAATTATCAACATACTGAATTTACTAACAATGGTGTGGCATCAACGCAGTGGAATAACACTGCATCGGAAGCGCGTTTAGAGCTTACCCACAAAGAACTGCTAGGGTCGAAAGGAGTGATTGGCGCACAAGTAATCGGAGCTACTCTGAATGCGATGGATTTCAATACCAATAACTATGCCATCGTGCCGCAGACAAAATCGAACTCCACCGCACTATTTTGGGTTGAGGAAGGTCGTTACGGACCCCTGAAGAGCAGTCTAGGAGCGCGCTATAACTATGCTGCCCAAAATCCCAATTCAGCCACGCAATTTCCGAGTACGAGTTCACAAGGATTTACTCCAAATACCTATGGTCCACCAACCATTCAAAACCGACAGTTCAATCTGATGTCTTACTCTGCTGGTGGTATGCTTGATGTAGCTCGCGGTTATGGTTTGGGTTTGGCCTATACCGTTTCACAGAGGGCACCAACACCACAAGAGCTTTACTCCTATGGTCCGCATGATTCCACTGCTACTTTTGACATCGGTAATTCCAATTTAGGTACAGAAACGTCACATAATCTTGAATTGAGTTTTCAGAAAACTTTAGGGCTCATGCGGAGCAAGGTGAGCGTCTATCGCAATCAATTTAGTAATTACATCTATGGTTTTTATACAGGCTCTTATAGCAGTACGAATAACAACTTCTCAGTGGTACAAGCTTCCCAAGCAAATGCCAATATCCGTGGTGCCGAAGGAGAATTGACCTATAACTGGAATCAAACAGGTATTGGTGGACGGCTATTTGGTGATGTATCGCAAGGAAGCTTCAATGCTGGTGGCAATTTACCTTTACAGCCAGCACCCAGACTTGGTAGTGAACTTGCTTATCAACGTGATGGTTGGCTTACCGGTGCGACCTATATTTATAGCTATCAACAGAACAGGCTAGCAAGCTGGGAAATTGGTCCTACCCCGAGTTATAAGCTCTTAAATGCAAATCTCTCCTACACAGAGCGAATTGGTAAAATCAATTGGACTGGATATATGGCACTAAAGAATCTTCTCAATGAGGAAATTCGCTATGCAACATCACCTATGGCCGTGAGACTCTACGCGCCTCAACCAGGAAGAAGCTTAATGCTTGGAGTCAGAGCAGCGTTTTGAACTTACTTAAAAAAATCGCAGATAAATAAAACCCAGCACGCCTGATCCTAAGATCACAAAAACGGGATTGATCTTGGTTCTCAGAATCAAGTAAAGCGTACACAGCGCCAAGATCAGAGTCATTGGGCTGACGATTGATGCCTTAGCAACGGCATACACGCCAGATGCCATCAATCCAATAGAGATAGGCTCTAAAGCACTCTGGATAGTGCGTCGCCAGGGATTATGAGCAAAATGACTCCATAGACGACCTGCATAAAAACACAAAATACTAGAAGGTAGAAAAAAGGCCAGCAGCACAATACCCGCACCCACTATACCTGCTACTTTGAAACCAATAATAAGCACCATCAACATATTGGGGCCAGGCGCTACCTGCCCAATACTATAGATATGAATAAATTGTGCATGAGTAATATCAAATTGATGAGCGAAAAGAGTTTGCATCTCTGGCAAGACAGCAGTACCTCCTCCAACAGCCAGGATCGATAAAAGACTAAAGGTGAGTGCGAGTTGAACTAGCAAACTCATGGCTGTAGTTTTGGCCTATATACATAGATAGAAATCGGCGCCATGATTAACAGAACTAAAGGCAAAGAGAGTTTTGCAATGCTCATGAGTCCGAAGGTACATGCAATGATGATGACGGATTTCAAGTGCTTCCAGTGCTCATCGCCAATACGGTATGTAATCGCAGCCAATAGACCGCATGCACCAGCGGCAATCCCAGTTAAAAGCAGATTTGCAAGTGGATGATCATTATTGTTGGTAAAAGCAATGCCAATGATTAAGACAAAAAGAGATCCCGGAAGAATTAATCCTAATGCAGCAATCACTGCACCCCAGATTCCCCGCAAATGATCGCCAGCGAGCACTGCTAAGTTCACTGAATTTAAACCAGGCATGGTTTGACTAATCGCCAAGTAACCCATGAATTCATCAGCGCTGAGCCATTTTCGTTTTTCAATGAGAAGAATCCGCTCGTAAGCAATGATTCCACCACCAAAACTCACTGCACCAATAATCAAAAACTGTATAAATAAATCACTCAGAGTGACCTTGACTTTATCCCCACTAGGGTTTTCAAGGCTCATTCAGGCTTTCCATAGATCAAGGCAGTTTTAGTACTCCCTATTTCTAGCCAATCGGCAAGCTCAATTTGAAGTTGTTTGAAGAATTTATCTGCTCGCTTATGAGCTTTAGCTTGTGCTCGGTTTTCATCATTGACTCGATATGAAAAAGCCAGTTCGCCAACAATAGGGTCTCCCGCACTTTTCATCCAAATAGCAATATCACAATGCGCCTGAACACCATCACCAAAGACGAGATTGCCCAATGGCAAGCAGGCCTCTAATATTTTATTGGTTGATCCGCCCACAATACGTAGCGGTGATTTTTTATCAATGGCGAGTTTAGCAAGACCAGGAAAGAATTTATTAGCGCTGCTGAGTGTTCTATCAAAGAGATCATCAATCGGAACAGCATCCAAGATGGCATTGTTTGAATATATTTGACGTTGTGTACCCAGCCCATCTCCACGGAGAATTTCTTCTTTGAAGCGAATCCGTGATTTGATCTTTTTCTGCGGTGTCGGGTCAAAGTTTGAGGCATGATCCATCTCATGCGCACGACATTTCAGCGTGACCTCAGCGTAATCATCCACCCAAACATTTTGGCGTGATTCTCGGACACGTAAAATAATATTGTTCAGGCGAAAATCTTCGCCCGGCGTGTCATAAAAATAAATGTTACGCAAACCGGTATTAGCATTATCTAGATGAAAAAAATCAACCTTGTTTTTCTTGCAAAACTTGATCAGCTGTTCGCTAAGGGCGGTGATTTTGCTGCGACGATCTAAGCCTTTGGGCTTGATAAGCAGCTTAAATTCTCTATTGGTAATCTACGGGTGGAGTTTTTTCACAATAACCTCTGTTTGCAAGAGATTATCACTATACCGCGAGGATTAATAGACTTGAGGGACGTACATCTCTGGTGGCACCGGTCCACGGAGGTAATCAGGGTTGTGAACGCGGGCTGGTAGAGTAATTACAGGGTGATCGATCTCTTTATAAGGGATCTGGTTTAGCAAATGCGTAATGCAATTTAAGCGGGCTTTTTTCTTATCATTGGCCGCTACTACCCACCAAGGGGCTTCCGGAATATGCGTGCGTTCCAGCATCGTTTCCTTTGCTTTGGTGTATTGCTCCCATAAGCGACGAGCCTCTAAGTCCATTGGGCTGAGTTTCCATTGCTTCAATGGATCGTGAATACGCATCATGAAACGGTTGTACTGCTCATCATCAGAGATTGAGAACCAGTATTTAATCAAGATAACTCCAGAGCGAATCATCATGCGCTCTAAATCAGGAACAGTTCTCAAGAACTCTTCATACTCTGCGTCGGTACAAAAGCCCATCACTTTTTCAACGCCAGCACGGTTATACCAACTGCGATCGAACAACACTATCTCACCGCCAGCTGGCAGGTGAGAAATATATCTTTGGAAATACCACTGCGTCTTTTCACGTTCATTTGGCGCAGGTAAAGCCACCACTTTACAAACGCGCGGATTCAGGCGCTGGGTAATCCGCTTGATAGCTCCACCCTTACCGGCTGAGTCGCGACCTTCAAACAGCACAGCTACTTTTACATTATTCGCAACGACCCAATCTTGGAGCTTTACAAGTTCTCCCTGCAATCTGAAGAGCTCTTTAAAGTAAACATTGCGAGGGACTTGGGAACCAGCTTCACCATCAGGCGAGAGACGATCGTCATCAAGCTCCATTTCGAGCTCTTCATCCATGCTATCAAGAATCTCTTCTTGAGCACGTTGATACCACTCTGCCATCTCTGTATGCTTTGAAGTCATCTTATTTCCACTGAATAATGTGAAGTTTACGCCCTAACTTATGACATTATTGTTACAGACTACAAGGTATTTGACGAGCTTAGGTACTTGGCAATTTGCTCATGGCTATGCAGAGCCAGCCATTTTCGATCACTTGGCTGCTCAGACGTTGCGGCAGGGGGTGGAAAAAAGGTGAGCTCCGCAATCAAATTCCGGTTTTTGAGAATCTTGCTCATTGACTCCAAAAGCCCCATATCTCCTACAAAAGCAGGCACATCTGAGCGTTGACCAGTTGCCTTGAATAAATAGCGAATTGCTAGGGTGTAGACCGGCAAATCTGCCATCACAGCGGCCTCGAATAAGTTTGGCTTAAAAGGACGCACAGTTTCACCGATGGTGGATGTGCCCTCGGGAAAAATACAGACTGACTCCGATTTCAGTACGGCACTCATCTCCCCCACCACCACATGGGCATGTCTAGAGCTATCCCGTTTGATAAAAACCGTACCTAACTGTTTTGCCATCCATCCAAATATAGGCCACTTTTCTACCTCAGACTTAGCCACAAACCGAATGGGTTTGAAGGCGTTGATAGCATGAATATCTAGCCAGGAAATATGATTGGACGCCAGTAAATAGGAATTGCTCGGCAGAATACCTGGGTTCATCACCCGCAATTGAATGCCAAAAATCTTCAGCAGCTTTATTGACCACTGCTGAATATGAAAGTGTCTGGTTTTCAGATTAGCGAATGGAAACACCATGAAGAGGGTGGCTACTCCAGAAAGAACATGAGCCCAAATGGCCATCCATAGACCAAAACGGGTAATAAAAGGGGTTTCTTTCTCAATGAATGCTGGAGGAATACTCATATACGGCTTCAATATATAGCAAATGCCTTGCGTCATCAAACTGACTTAAAAATGTCATGATGCTTACATAGTGGCTTGGCTTAATACGGTTTCATGATGCATTACAGAGCCATCTGGATTTCAGACGTACACCTAGGAACATCAGGGTGTCAGGCAAACTACCTCCTCGATTTTTTAAAGCATAACGAAGCCGATAAGTTTTATCTCGTTGGTGACATCATTGATGGCTGGCGTTTAAAGAAGTCATTCTATTGGCCACAGGCTCATAACGACGTCGTACAAAAACTATTACGTAAGGCTCGTAAGGGAGCTGAAGTGATTTACGTACCCGGCAACCATGATGAAAGCGCCCGTCAATTTTTTGGACTCTCTTTCGGCGATGTGAAGGTTGTTGAGGAAGTAATTCACACTACCTTAGATGGCAAGAAGCTCTGGGTTACCCATGGCGATCTTTTTGATGGAGTGATGCAGTACGCCAAATGGCTTGCCTATGTTGGTGATACGCTCTACTCCTTCATTCTCTATATTAATCGTTACTTCAATATGCTGCGAGTCAAAATGGGCTTGCAGTATTGGTCACTCTCTCAATACTTAAAGCATCAAGTCAAGAATGCAGTGAGTTACATCGCTGACTTCGAACATATTATGGCTAGAGAAGCCCGTCTGCGCGGATGCGACGGAGTTGTCTGTGGCCACATCCATAAAGCAGAAATCCGTGAGATTGATGGTTTGCTCTACTGCAACGATGGCGACTGGGTCGAAAGTTTAACCGCCTTAGTTGAAACCCATACGGGTGAGCTAAAAATTGTTCACTGGCCCTATATCAAGGGTGAACCTGTTGAAACTCCTGAAATTGCCTTCCAACCTGCTGTTGAATCACTTCTGAAAGAGGCTGTGCTATGAAAATTATGATCATTACTGACGCATGGGATCCACAGGTAAATGGCGTTGTTCGCACCCTCAAGCAAACCCGCGCTGAATTGACTGCGATGGGTCATGAGGTTGAAATGATTACGCCCAATGGATTTAAATCCATCCCTTGCCCGACTTATCCAGATATCGCGCTCTCCTTATTTCCAGGCAAAGAAGTAGCCCGTCGTATCAAAGAGTTTGCTCCCGATGCCATGCATATTGCTACAGAAGGTCCTTTAGGTTTATCTGCCCGCTCATACGCTGTTAAGAACAATCTACCCTTCTCTACTGCGTATCACACCCGTTTCCCAGAGTATGTAAAAGCACGTACTGGTATTCCGCTGGCAATCACTTATGCCTTTATTCGCTGGTTCCATGGCCCTTCAATGGCAGTGATGGCACCAACGATTGTTGTGAAAGATGACCTTGAGAAATACGGTCTGAATAATGTGGTTCTGTGGTCACGCGGTGTTGATTTGGATATTTTCAAAATGCAAGAATCCAAGACTCTTAATACTGCACATCCCATATTTTTGTATGTTGGTCGAGTAGCGATTGAAAAGAACATCAATGCATTTTTAGAGATCGATTTACCAGGGTCTAAATGGGTAGTTGGTGATGGTCCAGCGATGGCAGGCATCAAAGAAAAATATCCTGAAGTGAACTATCTTGGTGTTCTGCAACAGCATGAGCTTGCCAAAGTCTATGCAGCAGCTGATGTATTCGTGTTTCCTAGTAAGACTGATACGTTTGGACTTGTTTTACTAGAAGCCATGGCTTGCGGTACTCCTGTGGCGGCTTATCCCGTTACCGGCCCCATTGATGTTCTCGGAAACTCCAAAGCGGGCGCCATGAATGAAGATTTACGTGTGGCCTGTATCGAAGCATTAAAAATTCCTCGTGAAGTTGCCCGTGCGCACGCTGAGAAATTTTCATGGAGAGCCGCTTCTGAAGAGTTTGCAAAACATCTCAAGCCGGTACCAACGACTGATGTGCATGTTACTGCCATTGCTTAATAAGGGCTTGTTTTGACCTCCCCCTATCACATAGACCAAAACCCCCACAAAGGGAATCGTGGACTTGCTAGAGCATGGCATGCAGCTAAGAATTCTTGGTGTGGCTTGGTTTATGCCTTTCAAGAAGAAAGTGCTTTTAGACAAGAATTAACGCTATTCGTTTTATTAACGCCAGTCGCCTTCCTTTTGCCAATTAGTTATTTGGAAAAGGCTTTGCTAGTTGCCTCTTTGCTCATGGTATTGGTCGTTGAGTTGCTCAATTCCAGCGTTGAAGCGGCCATTGATCGCATCTCCTTTGAACATCACGACCTCTCTAAGCGCGCCAAGGATTTTGGCTCTGCTGCGGTCATGTTAGCCCTGTTTATTGCCGTTCTGATGTGGTCTGCCGTCTGTATTCCGATTGTCTTAAAACCGTAATAAATGCGCTCTACGATCATATAAACCATACACAAGGCTAACTATGTCTGATATACCAAACCCAATTGGCGCCTTTGAGATCTTTTCTCCTAGGAAGAAAAAGGATCCAAGCCAATCTAAGTTAAATCCCATTAAAAAGCTCTCTAAAAAGCTGGCCAAGAAGCTATTTGGGAAAAAATTTGCCACCAAAGCCCGTGCTGAATTAGCGGCAGCTGAAGCAGTTGCCGTTGTACCTCAGGCAGCAAAAGCAAAACGTCCTGCTTTTCAGATTCAATGGGCTAGTAGCGCAAGTGAAGTCAAAGAAGCACAACGTTTACGTTATAAAGTCTTCGCAGAAGAAATGGGCGCAAATCTCTCTCAAAACCCAGAGGGTTTAGATGTCGATGAGTTTGATGCTTATTGTGACCACCTATTAATTCGCGATCAAGACACACTTAAGGTGGTTGGCACCTATCGCGTTCTGCCACCACACAAGGCTAAGGAAATTGGTCGCTTGTATTCTGACTCTGAGTTTGACCTCACCCGTTTAGATCACTTGCGCCCTAAATTAGTCGAGCTTGGCAGATCGTGTGTTCACCAGGACTATCGCTCTGGTGCTGTCATCATGGCTCTGTGGAGTGGTTTAGCCCAGTACATGCTGAAAAATGGCTACGAAATCATGCTCGGTTGCGCAAGCATTCCGATGGCAGACGGTGGTCACTTTGCAGCCAGTCTCTATAACTCCCTTGGCAGCGATCAAATGGCGCCAACTGAGTTTCATGCCTTCCCCCGCTTACCATTGCCCTTAGATAAGCTCAATGGTGGTCTAGAAGTTGACGCTCCTCCATTGATTAAGGGTTACCTTAAATTGGGTGCCAAGATTTGTAGCGCTCCAGCATGGGATCCTGACTTCAATACTGTAGATTTACTGACTATGCTGCGTTTGTCAGATATCAATCCACGTTATGCAAAGCATTTCTTGGGGATGTAATTCTAAGAAAATATTTTCAGGTGATTTGGCCGCTTCCACGTGAAGAGGCTTTTTTATTCTGCAGCAGTATTACTTCAGACTGACTTGGTAAGACCGACCTACTCTTTCCCATTCAGCCGCCTCTTTAATCAAACTAAATTCTGTTAGAGGGTGTTCAGCAGCCCACTCTTTAGAAAGACTCACTAGATAAGATCCATCGTGTTCAGAAACTTTTATACGCGGTAAATTGGTGTCATTGCGACCACGGCACAGCACTTGAGCTAAGCGCAAGCAAAACAACATGCGCCAATCATAAAAACTATGGTTGTTTGCGAGCTTTCCAAGCTTGCCAGTATGGCCAATCAATAAGGCTGCTAATCTAGCTTGATCATTCTTGGAAAATCCAGGCATATCGGCATTCGCTGCGATATAGGCTGAATGCTTGTGATAACCATTATGCGAGATTGAAAGGCCGATTTCATGCAAATTAGCCGCCCACTGCAACAAAGCCACATTATCTGCTCTATTCTCTGCCTCAGGCTTTGGTAGCTGCTGTAAAAAATCAACCGCCAGTTTGCCAACCCGATTAGCCTGCTCACGATCTGCCGCATAACGCTGCATGAACTGTTCAACTGTTACGTAGCGCATGTCATGATGTTGTGAGCGCCCCAGTAAATCGTATAAGACACCACTTCGTAAAGCCGCATCAGTGACTTCCATCTCTTCGATGCCCAACTCATCAAACACCGCCAGCATGATGGCTAAGCCACCAGGCCAAACAGACCTTCTGTCATCCTTAAGACCTACCAACTCAACTTGATTGACATTCTCATATTTAAGCAAAAGTTTCTTAAGGGCTTTTAAGCCTTCACGCGTAATCAAACCGCTGCTGGGATTCGCGCGACCCATGCTCAGGCCATCCCCGTGACCATTGAGATCATTTGCGGAAATCAGCTCCGCCAGAGCTCTCGCCGTACCTGATGACCCAATTGCCTGTTTCCAGCCAGAATTGAGATAAGCCCCAGCAATGACTTGAATTTCCCGTCTGGCAGCTAACTCCGCCTCTTTAAATTCATGTGCATCGATATTGCCTTTGGGGAAAAAACGCATACTATGAGAAACGCAGCCTATGTAGAGACTTTCCAAGAGCTTGGGTTCATAGCCTTTGCCGATGATAAATTCTGTCGAGCCACCGCCGATATCAACCACCAAACGATTGCCTTGCACGGCTTGGACTTCATGGGCGGCACCAATATAGATTAAACGCGCCTCTTCAACCCCTGCAATCACTTCGATTGGAAAGCCTAAAGCTATTTGAGCGTCATCCACAAATTGCTGAGCATTTTTTGCAACCCGTAGGGTATTTGTCGCAACCGCGCGCACGTTGGCAGGATCAAATCCTCTAATACGCTCGCCAAAGCGGCGAATAGCGGATAAGCCTCTCTGGTACGCATCATTACCAAGTAATTTATTCTCTGTAAGGCCGGCAGCGAGACGCACCGACTCACGCAAGGTATCTATAGGTCTTAGTTGAGTGCCAGAGGGTGTATTGACTGCCTGAGCAATGAGCATCCGGAAACTATTAGATCCCAAATCCACTGCAGCAATAAGGTCTGCAGGATTAGATAAAGGATCTACGGGATGACTTGCCAAAATATTCCCCAAAAATGGAATGCTGTATCAAATATGTCTATTTTATGTAAAAACCGTGACACATTGATGAAAATGACAGCAGACCTAATGGGCTGGGCTTGGCAGGACTCGTTTAGGCAGCCAAGTTTTGCTCAGAGCTTGAGCAATCGCGATTAGCAAAACTACACAAAATGCAGCAATCACCTGACTTGGGCTTAAGAATCGTGCTGCAAGAATGGCAACGATAGAGGTGGTAAGAGCTACCCACTTCAATGCTGATGACCTCAGAGGCTTGGCAATGAGGACAGGTAAGGATTGATTCTAGAAGTTCAGATTTAATATTCACAGCGCAATACTGAACCAGGAATGTTTCAGTATTGTGTCATTGACTGATTGCAGTTTCAGTCAATGACAGCTAATTAATATGAGTAACAAACCTCATAAGCAGGGAATTTATTTTGAGCCAAGACCCAAAGACTGAACCATAACTTTAAATACCTCTGTGTTATCCATAAAGCCTTTGAATTTCTCAGAACCTGGGCCCATTGCATTAAGCAAGGCATCGTCTGCAGTATGCACACCAACATCCTGATGAGATGGTAAATTGCCACCCACATGAATGGCATCTTCTTGTAGCTGAATATATTTCGGATTAGCTACGAATTTTCCAGAATCATTCTTGACTGCTGGGACAAACGTCCCATCCAGTTTCGGATGCATGGTTTCATAATGATCTGGGTAATTGCCGTAGAAGAATGCCAGACGTTTAGTCACATCAATTTGATTGGGATAACCCTGCACATCTGCCTTAGGGTAATTAGGGAATCCAGCCGATGCATAGGTGCCCACCTTCTCGCGCAGTGGGCCCGGTATATCGTCATGAACTACGCCACTGATCGAACCACTATGGGTATGATCCGGCGTCACAATAATCAGTGTGTCCGGATTCTTTTTGGCAAAATCTTTAGCAATTTGTACAGCATTGCTCAGCATGATGGTGTCAAAAGCCGCTCTCTCCCAATCTAATGGGTGGTTGAACTTGTCAATTAGAGCAGCCTCTACCATCAAAAAGAATCCATTTGGATTTCTAGATAAAACCTCTATCGCCGACTGAGTCATCTCTGTGAGATCAGGTTGATTCGGGTATTGGGCAACAGTATTCTTTTTGAGAAAAAGGCGATCTAAAGAGCCGTCCATATTGTCTGGATGAAACACGCCAAATAATTTTTTCGTGTTTTTATTATCCGCAGCATACATTAACTCTTGTTTAGTAAATGCCAGTTGGTAGCCATCGGTTTTAAATGCTTCAATGAGATTTTTTTCATCCTTACGCTTAGATGCTTTTGCCGATTGAGGATAAAAGTAAGCAGCACCACCGCCCAAAATAACCTCGGCCCCACTGGCTAATAATTGATCAGCAATATATTGCTTATCAGCGCGACGTCTTGTATGGGCTACCATAGCTCCTGGGGTGGCATCTTGTAATTCAGCATCAGACACAATGCCTACTGACATCTTGGTCTTGCGCTTGAGCAACTCAGTGATCGTCTCTACCTTAGGGTGAGATAAATTATCACTGGCACGAGAAACATAAACGCCCATGGCATTAACAGCAGTCTTGTGTCCTGTTGTGTAAGCACTCATGGAATTAGCAGAATCGGTAATCAAAGAATCAGAGCCCGAAGTTCCAATCATCGCCGTACTGGGCATGTCATCGAATGCCAGCCTACCTTGATATTTACCCTCTGTGATGCCTTTGGATAAAACACGGGCAGCAGTTCGGTTGGCAATGGTCATGCCATCACCCACAAACAAAATGATATTTTTTACCTTACGTGGACCGCTTGCATAAACATCCCAAGTCACTTGTAACTTTTCTTGTGGTGTACGAGCTACTAACTCATATTTTCCTGCCTTAGGCAGTTGCACATCCCGATAGATCACTGAGCTACCCTTACCGTTTTCGTCAGGAATAAATTCTGATTTGCTAGTGATCAGTTGATTGACAGGTGCTCCGTTAATAGTGAGGGAGAGATTACTGGGATCAATTACTTGATTGAACTCTACTTTGATATCGAATTTAGAGCTAGCCAAAATACTAGCTTGATCAATTGGATAGATCGCAGCCGCCTCAATGAATCCCGCAAAGGAAGTAAATAAAACCGGGAGTACGGCTTTAATGAGATAGGATATTTTCATAGAATGAAGCAAGAAAAAAGTTGGGGGAAACTACAATATCCACCCAGAAAATGACAGTCTGATGACTAAACCATAATATGCCTCAAAGGGCGATTTTTTTCTTTGCCGTCTGTAATTTTCCGGATTTAACCGCCTTACAGAATTGCTCATAGTCCTTCATATTTTGCTTTGAATACGACTTGGCAAAAGAATATAGCGCTTCATTGAGCTCTGCTGATTGACCGCAGTATCCCGCAATCATGGCAGCATCACCCGAACGTGCATGACCTAAGGCTAAGGCCCAACCGAATAACTTTGCATAATCAGGAAAGTTTTTTAAAGTCACTCCACCAGTACCAACTCCAATACCGCCTTTCATATCGCGCAATTGACGCAAATAGAAACCCTGACTCCTATGGATATCATATTGAACGGCGCCATAATTTAAGAAGATATCGGGGGCACCCTGAAGCAATCTCTGGCCAGCTACAACACGGTGACCCATATCGCGATAGATAGATTCGCCAAGATATGGCGTTAAGACCGATTTTTGCGCTTCCTTGTATTGCAGAAATAAGGGGTCGTTTTCGCTATCACCCTCAAAATATAAGACCATGCAATTGGTTCCAACGCTACCAACACCGACTACTTTTCTGGCGAAATCTTTGAGTGAGTAACGCTGAAACAAGATTTGTCGATCTACCAATAATGTGCTGGAGTAATTCAACAAGGCTTTATCAATCATCGATTCTAAGGAGATACCATAAGCATCTTTTTTAAAATGCTCAATTAATGGAGGTCTATTGATAATGCGTCGATTTTTGCCCACCAGTGTTGTCAAACTTTGCAGCACCTGAATATTACCCTGCCCCTTGGTCTCCTTCAGGTAGGCATCTAATTTTTTCTGATGCTCCTTGCTAAAGTGCTTGCGAATATCTTTCTCACCAATAAATTCTTGCGCCAAATCCAAATAAGGCATTTTGGAGTATTGCTCAATCCGCTTTTGATACTCTGATGCAATGTGGTAAACCAACTTTTTACCCAAGGCCTTATCGCCACCCAAGCTCTCTGATGCGATCAGAGCACTAGAAACTAAACGTTTGATATCCCACTCCCAGCTGCCAGGTAGCGTTTCATCAAAATCATTTATACCAAATACCAATCGATGTTCCGCTGTTCCAAATAAACCAAAGTTGGAAACATGCATATCTCCACAGAGCTGGACAATGATATTAGTTGTGGGTTGATTGGCTAAATCTTGTGCCATGATGGCAGCGCCACCACGGTAAAAAGCGAAGGGAGACTGCAGCATCCGTTCATAGCGAATCGGAATTAAAGATTGAATGCGTTGCTTGGCCTGCTCTTCCAAGATCGTGACAGGATCAATGCGGCTTTTTGGCGCTGTATATACCCCTTGCTCGGCAATGCTCACCTGCTTACGTAAGGCCTTGCCATCGGCCATTCGCTTTTTGATACTTGGGCGAGGATTTTTAAAGGACTCTACTGACCTCAGAACGGCAAATAGGGGTTTCTTCTCAGAAGACATGGGCTACCTAGGCAATGAACTTACCTGCACATCTTAATGCTTATACAAATAAGGAGGGTTGATTAAGAATTGAGGTAAATCAGCTTTTTCTGAATACTTGCCGGGAGAGTCGAGAACCAAACACTATCATCACCTACGGCAGGCAAGATTTGGCCGTATTCAATCATTTGACCGGGGACAATTTCGTCAATATAGGCCCAAATTTGGTGCCCTGCTAATTTAGTAGTGCTTTGTATAGCAATCTCGAGCTCAACTAACAATTGTTTCTTCATTTGCTCGCTTCTACCGATGCGGATTTGACCATTTAGAAAAATATGTGGTTCATCAAGCAGAACGCCACCAATAAAGCAATCATGCTGATCTAATTGCTTAAAGATCACCTGAGCAAAATAGGCCTCTGCACCAGTCACATCTGCATGAATTTTGGTGATCGCTTTGGCAAGGGTGAATTTTTGATGGGTTGTCAGCGATAAGCCGGCGTAATAAATACTATAGGTCGCCATATTAAGGTCTGTTATTAATCCGTCTTATTTGCATTGATGATGAATAGCATGCAGTTCATCTTTGATCTGCAAGTGATCCAACTTATCTATTGGAAGATCAATTAATAATTCAATCCGATTACGCAATCCCATTTCAACTTTTCTAAAGGCTTCCCACATATCATGCTCGCTACCAGTTACAGCAGCAGGATCCATAAAGCCCCAATGGGCAGTAGTAGGATGACCGGGCCAATATGGACATTCTTCTCCAGCTGCAGAATCACAAACGGTAATGATGAAATCCATTTGAGGTGAATCCTCTTTACCAAACTCGTCCCAGGTTTTACTTCTCAGTAATTCAAGTGGATAACCCATCTCCCTAGCAAGTTTTAAAGCAATAGGATGTACATAGGCTTTTGGCTTTGAACCAGCCGAATAGCCAATAAAGCGGCCATGACTAAGAGTCGTAGCTAGGGCTTCTCCAAGAATAGAGCGAGCAGAGTTGCCAGTACACAGAAAGAGAATGTTATAGGGGCGAGTCATCAGAAATGAATAGATAAATTTTCAGTTCAAATAATTTCATCGAGACGCAATGCATACTTTCCGTCTATTAGAAATTGATTTGTTTTTCGATCATTTAAGTAGGCAATTTTAGGCTTAACTTCACCGGAGTCTAGTGGAGGTTTTTCTTGGACTTCGTTGCGAAATACATCAGACAAATATTGAGTAAGATTTGTGTTCATGTCGATTTCACTTTCTAAAGAGAAGATGACACTATCCTAGTGCGTCTTTATTTCAGTTTTATTAATATCAATCAAAGAAAAAACCCAGTCGAAACTGGGTCTAAGGGAGAGTGCTACCACTATATCTTGGTCAGAAAATATCCGAAAATAAATATTGCGTTAATACATGACATGCTGATGACTAGCTACCAATTCGGTGATTCGCATATCGATTTGCATACCCTACTCTTGCTTCATTCCAAGCGTTCCATAAACGTAAAATCAATTTTTTCATATTGCATCCTTGTGGTGAAAGATTAGTCTCGGCATTTCCATTGTGTGGAAATGCAGTAACAACCTCATTCAGATTATTCAATAATGAAATGACAAGGGAGAGGCGTTTTTATGACAGATTGAAGTGACTGGGATACACTGATTTGATAATCATTCATTAAGGAATTCGAATCATGGATTGGAGCCTTTACAGCACTATCGCATTAAGACTAGCTCTAGCCTTGATAGTTGGCGCTATTCTTGGCCTTAACCGTTGGCTTCATCACAAATCTGCTGGCATTCGGACTCACTCTTTAGTTGCCATTGGCTCGGCAACAGCGGTCATGCTGATTAGTGACTTTGTCCAAGATGATGCACAGGCTGTCAGTCGCGTACTCCAAGGACTGATCACTGGTCTAGGATTTTTAGGTGCTGGAGTCATCATTCGTGAGCAACGCTCCCAAAAGGTTCATGGCCTGACTACGGCAGCCAGTCTTTGGGCATGCGCTCTGATTGGCGCGTCTTTTGGGGCTGGGCAATTTGTTTTGGGGGGATTATCCTTGGGAGCAATTTTGTTAACCCTCATCATTGGAGGCCCTCTAGAGCGACTGATGGCAGGGCTAACCGGGGTTAAAAGAGAGTCCGAAGTTTCTGACGATCCGGACTAAAAACCCATTAAAACAGTCAAAAAGGGGGAGTTGTCATATTAGTTTGATAGGATTGCCTATTCCTAACAATGACAAGTTGAAGCCATGAGTGATTATCGATATGAAGATGCAGTTAAACAACTGCAAGAAACTGGCGCAATTGGGCTAGTTGACTTAAAAAGTCTCCCACATGAGGACCTTGTCGAGTTATTTGAAGAAATCAAGGTTTGGTGTTTATACGCCAGCGGCAAAGCCGATAAATTGCCAAAAGAATCCAAGAAAAAGAAAAAGAAAAAGAAGGATTGATTTTCTAAAAGGCTTAAGCAGTTAAGCGGTTTTTTGGAAACTGCAAGGTAAAAGTACTCCCTTTTCCTGAAGTACTTTCAATGTTTAATAGAGCTTGATGCCTGTTGGCAATATGCTTAACGATGGCCAAGCCTAAGCCAGTCCCTCCAGTATCACGAGATCTGCTCCGGTCTACCCGATAAAAACGTTCTGTTAATCTTGATAAGTGTTCTGACGCTATTCCAGGGCCTGTATCTGTTACAGAAAATTCACCCTGACCTTGTGCGCTCACATCCCATCGCACCTGAATTTCCCCAGCATCTGGTGTGTACCGAATAGCATTGGATACTAAATTGCTAAATGCAGACAGTATCTCGCGCTCATCTCCCAAGATATTTTCCTTAGCAAGCACCTCAAAACTAAAACTATGTTTTCCTTGAGACAAAGCTTCCGCATCATTCCTAAGTAATGCCATGATTGTTTCGACATTCACCTTATTTGTAGTGGCAGGCAGCGAATTAGATTCTAGATTAGCAAGTGTTAATAGATCTTCAACGAGGCTTTTCATACGCTGCGCTTGAGACATCATCATGTCGAAATACTGATCACGTTGACTCTTCTCAAGATCCAATGTTTGGACTGTTTCAAGAAACCCCATTAAAACAGTAATCGGGGTTCTCATCTCATGCGAAACATTGGCTACGAAATCGCGACGCATCGCATCTGCTTTTTGCAGATCGGTGACGTTTTGTACCAGTAGCAAGTGTCGTTGATTACCAAACGGAAATGGTTGCAATATTAAGCTCAGACTACTCTGAGGCCCCATTCGCTCTAATAGCAAAGGTTCCTCAAAATCTCGTCTCATTAAATATTGAATAAACTCAGGGCGACGGATCAGAAAATTAATCCTTTGCATCGCATCGCGCCTAAAGTTCAAACCAAAGAAACTTTCAGCGATGGAGTTGCACCATTCAATCTGATCATTTTCATCTAGCATCACAATGCCGTTAGGTGAAGCCTGAAAAGCCTCGATAAAATTCTCGTGTTGCTGCTCAATATTGCGCATTCTTAGCTTTAAGTTCTTCACTAAACGCTGCAACTTATAAAGCACCTCTTCCCAAAGTCCGCTTGGCAAAGGCATGGACTCAATGGAGTCATCTTGTACATATTTACCTAGTCGCGCTAAGTTGATATAGGTATAGATGAGCGGTACCGCCAAGAGCGCAATCCCAACAACAATAGCCCACTCAGCACCTAGATTAAATAGGGTAATGAAGGCGGCAATGATTGCAAGACCAACAATGAAAAAAAAGCGGGTTAAGGCGGAAATCATGCTGCCATCTTAGATCATCTCCAGAAACACCACGGAAATGAGCGAAAAGGACAAAAATTGATGGATTTAAGACTCTGTAGGAGTCTTGGTAATCCGGTAACCGCTACCCCTGACCGTTTCAATATAACGATCGCAATCGACCGGGGCTAGTGCAGCCCTCAAACGCTTAATATGAACATCAACCGTACGTTCTTCAATGTAGACCTCATTGCCCCATACGTTATCAAGTAAATTGGTACGTGAATGGACTCTTTCAGGATTGCTCATAAAGAACTGAAGGAGTCTGTATTCAGTAGGTCCTAAAGAAATCGGTCTTGGATCAGTATTGGGCCAAATAGCTAAAACCCGGTGGGAACTTGGGTCGAGCCTCAAAGGACCCACGGTCAGCGGGCCAGTATCTTCAATTGGAGTTTGTCTGCGTAAAAGGGCTCTAACCCTGGCAATGAGCTCTTTAGGAGAAAAAGGCTTGGTCACATAATCATCTGCACCCGAATCTAATCCTAAGACCTTATCGGCCTCTTCGCTTTTAGCAGTGAGCATCAAAATTGGTAAACCTCTGGTGCGCTCATTTGCTCTCAGTTCTTTTGCAAACTGCACACCGGATTTTCCAGGGAGCATCCAGTCTAAGATGATAAGGCTTGGCAGTCGCTCCTTCATGAGACCTTGGGCGATGTCAGTTTGCATCGCCTTCTCTACCTCAAAGCCAGCATGGGATAAGTTGATTGCAATCAACTCTGCAATCGATGGCTCATCTTCAACAACTAGTATGCGGTGAGTCATGCGAATAGTTGGGCTTATTTAGTCGCTTTTGTTCGCTTCGCGCACTAAATCTTCGTGCGGAATATGGCGTACATCAGAGCCTTTTGCGATATAAATCACAAACTCAGCAATATTCTTAGCATGATCACCAATACGCTCAATCGCCTTAGCAATCGTCAGCATATCGAGACCTGTAGAAATGGTATGAGGATCTTCAGACATATACGTAATCAACTTGCGGACGAAGCCTCTAAATTCTTCATCAATCTGACGATCTTCAGCAACAACTTCAGCAGCAGCTGTGGTATCAAGCCTTGCAAAGGCGTCTAAGCTACGGCGCAAGAGATTAATAGCCATCTGTCCTGAAAGACGAATCTCTGCAACGTTGATGTTATGTGGTGCACCAGCCTCAATTAAACGTTTGGTTCTCTTGGCTACACGCTCTGCCTCATCACCTGCGCGCTCCAAATTCGTAATCGCTTTGGATACTGCCATTACTAAACGAAGATCACGAGCAGTAGGTTGGCGGCGAGCAATAACTTCTGTACAAGCTAAATCAATTTGAATCTCTAGGTCATTTACCAGCTTTTCATTTTCAATGACGATATTACAGGTATCAAGATCCATTTGCGTGAAGGCACGCATAGCTGTAGCAATTTGAGACTCGACCAATCCGCCCATTTCAAGCAAACGGCTTGAAAGCGAATTAAGGTCAACATCAAATTGGGATGAAAGGTGTTTATCTGGCATTTAATGTCTCCAATTAACCGAAGCGACCGGTAATATAGTCTTCTGTTTCTTTACGCTTAGGCTTGATAAAGATTTCATCTGTTTTACCATACTCCACCAAACTACCAAGGTACATATAAGCTGTGTAATCCGAAACACGGGCAGCTTGTTGCATGTTGTGAGTAACGATTGCAATCGTGTACTCATGCTTAAGCTCATTGATCAACTCTTCAATTTTACCTGTAGAAATTGGATCTAAGGCAGAAGTAGGTTCATCAAGCAAGATGACGGATGGCTTCACGGCAACGCCACGGGCGATACACAAACGCTGTTGCTGACCACCAGATAAAGATAAACCACTTTGATTCAATTTATCTTTTGCTTCAGTCCATAATGCAGCCTTATTGAGCGCCCACTCTACCCGCTCTTCCATTTCAGAGCGTGAGAGTTTTTCATATAAGCGAACACCAAAGGCAATGTTTTCATAAATAGACATTGGAAATGGCGTTGGTTTTTGGAAAACCATGCCAATACGTGAACGCAATAAATTCAAATCTTGGCCTGGCTCAAGAATATTTTGACCATAGAAGTTGATTTGACCTTCAGCACGTTGACCTGGATAGAGGTCATACATACGATTTAGTGTGCGCAACAGAGTAGATTTACCACAACCTGATGGGCCAATAAAGGCAGTAACTTTACCTTGCTCAATATCAAGATTGATATTCTTCAGACCTTGGAAAGAGCCATAATAAAAGTTAAGATCTCTCACTTCAAGCGCATTAATCGCAGCTTGGCCTGATTGTTGATTTGTTGTTTCCACACTACCCCCTTGACTATCAATCTTATTTAAGTCAAACATTGATTTCATATTACTCATCATCCTTGGACCTTCTCTCGGAATACAACGCGTGCCAAAATATTTAAGCCGAGAACGGCAAACGTGATCAGCAAGGCACCACCCCAGGCAAGCTCAACCCAGTTGTCATAAGGACTCATGGCAAATTGGAAAATCACCACTGGCAAATTGGCCATAGGCGCATTCATATTGGTTGAGAAAAATTGATTATTCAGTGCTGTGAAGAGCAATGGGGCTGTTTCACCACTTACACGTGCTAAGGCTAGCAAGATACCAGTCATGACACCACTTTGCGCTGCCCGCAAAGTAATCATAAAAGCTACCTTCCACTTGGGTGTACCCAATGCATAAGCTGCCTCACGTAAACTGCCTGGTACTAAACGCAACATATTTTCAGTAGTGCGAACCACAACAGGTATCGCAATCAGAGCAAGAGCTACAGTACCTGCCCAGCCAGAAAAGTGCCTTGCTTGCGCCACAATAAAGGCATAGACGAACAAGCCAATCACAATCGATGGTGCAGATAACATAATGTCGGTTACAAAGCGGGTCACTGCCGCAACACGGCTGCGATCACCGTATTCAGATAAATACAGACCTGCTAGAACACCAATGGGGGTACTGACCAAGGTACAGGTTCCTACCAATAGAAGACTGCCAACGATTGCATTAGCCAGTCCACCACCTTCTGAACCAGGAGCTGGCGTGCTATGAGTGAACAGACTCAAATCAATGGCTGAAAAGCCCTTAAATAACAAAACACCCAGAATCCAAAAAAGGAAGATCATTCCTAGGAGCATGGCACCCATAGACAAGGTAAGACCAATTTTATTGGCTCTTTTACGTTTGGCAAAAATGCTTTTATCGATGTTGGAAGAATTGTTCATGTTTTCAAGCCCTGCTTCTTCTCCATATTATTTAGCATCCACTTTGCGCACGCTAAAACAACGAAGGTAATAATGAACAGCGCCAAGCCTAGGGCAAACAAAGAAGATAAATGGTTACCAGCTTCAGCCTCGCCAAATTCATTGGCCAGAGTTGAAGCAATCGAAGTGCCTGGGGAGAATAAAGAAGCTGATAAGCGATGTGCATTACCGATGACGAAGGTAACAGCCATCGTTTCGCCAAGTGCCCTACCTAATCCTAACATCACGCCACCGATTACGCCAGCCTTGGTATAGGGCAAGACAACATTCTTAACCACTTCCCAAGTAGTACAACCAATGCCATACGCCGATTCTTTGAGAACTGGTGGCACGATTTCAAACACATCGCGCATGACAGAGGCAATAAAAGGCAGAATCATCATTGCCAAGATCAAACCTGCACAAAGAATACCAATGCCATTAAAGGCACCAGAAAATAAGATTCCCAAACCAGGAACTTGTCCTAAGGTGCCAGCTAATACTGGTTGAATATATTCAGCAAATAAAGGAGCAAAAATAAATAAACCAAACATGCCATAAATGATGGATGGCACTGCAGCCAATAATTCAACTGCTGTACCCAATGGTCTGCGAAGTGGACCTGGGCATAACTCTGTTAAGAAGACAGCAATGCCGAAGCTCAAAGGAACGGCTATCAACAGAGCAATTAATGAGGTAATTACTGTGCCATAAATTGCAATCAGTCCACCAAACTCACCATTAACAACATCCCACTCTTGTGAGAAAAAGAATCCTGGGCCAAATGTATGCAAGGCTGGCCAAGCATTCATCACCAAAGAGATCAATATTCCCATCAATGCAATTAAAACTGACACCGCAAAGAATTGCGTGACCGCATGGAATAAAAAATCCTGTACTCGCTGTAATTTCGCGATTTTCAGAGCTTGCGGCGTAGGTGCCGAGTGAGACTGAGTAATGTCCATTGAGATTGGCTTATTTAAATATTGAAACAGCTCCACAAAGTTGTGGAGCTGCTCATGAATGATTGATTAAGAAAACAAGCATCAAATCTTACTTAGTTACAACCTTCGTAAACACATTCTTGCGAATGAATTCAGTAGTCTTGTCTGGCATTGGAACGTAATCCAACTCTTCTGCCATTTTTTTGCCATCTTTGAAGGCAAAGTCGAAGAACTTGATCACCTCAGCAGCATTTGCCTTATTTTCAGGATTCTTATAAAGCAGGATGAAAGATGCACCAGTGATTGGCCATGATTTAGCACCAGGAGCATTGGTAATAAATGTACCCATACCTGGAATAGTTGACCAGTCAGTACCAGCTGCAGCTGCAGCAAAAGTAAGATCATCAGGAGAAACATAATTACCATCTTTGTTTTTCAAAGAAATAAAGGTCATTTTATTTTTTTTGGCATAGGCGTACTCAACATAGCCAATCGAGTTCTTCACGCGGGTCACGTTTGCAGCAACACCTTCATTGCCTTTACCGCCAACTGTAGAGGCTGCAGGCCACTTCACGTTAGCACCAGAGCCAACTGAATCCTTAAATAAAGTACTAGTCTTTGCTAAGTAGTCAGTGAAAATTGCAGTAGTACCAGAACCGTCTGCACGGGTCACTACCGTGATTGGACCAGAAGGAATCTTAACGCCTGGGTTCATGATGGCGATACGCTTATCACCCCAATCAGAAATAAGGCCTTGGAAAATGTCTGCCAATGTTGGTCCGTCTAATTTGATCTCGCCTGGCTTCACACCATCCACGTTAATCACTGGAACAACGCCGCCAATAATGGCTGGGAACTGAACCATGCCATCTTTTTCGAGTTCATCAAATTTGACTGGATTATCAGTAGCGCCGAAATCAACGGTTTTTGCTTTGATTTGCTTGATGCCGCCAGAAGAACCAATAGATTGATAGTTCAAGTTAGAACCCGTTTTGGCCTTGAAGGCTTCAGCCCACTTAGCATAAATAGGATATGGGAAAGTTGCGCCTGCACCGGTCATGTCCACAGCAAATGCTGCTGGAGCAAGTGAAATAGCGCCGATAACGAGTGCCTTTTTCAAAAAAGATTTCATGTGATTAGTCCCGATATTGAAATAACGCAACATTGCGATGGGTTGACGATACGTTTTCACTATGACGATTTAGTGACAAGCCAACGTTTACAGATAATATCTATATTAATCAATATCTTGCAGAATATTGATTAAACTCATTACTCGGTCAGAAAATGATCATGAATGACTCGAAGCACCTTGTTTTATGCATGTTTTTCAAGCAAAGAGAAGCAAAAGAACTCCCTAAGCACTAGACATCTAAATGACATGGAATTGGACTATAAAAAATCTTTAAATCATTAGTACGTCCTGCAAGATTCTCATGAAACGCCTTTGCTTTGCTCTTCTGCTTCTCCCAATGCTGTCCCATGGATTTGAACCATTGAATACGGATGATGCAGGTACGGTAAAAGCTGGTGGCAATCAAATAGAGCAGTATTTTTTCTCGATTAATCGTAATGGCGGCAATCAACAAGCAGACGTGACCACGCCTGGTGAGGAATATACGGGCAGAACAGATGCAAAAGCCTTTCCTTTTACCTATACACGTGGCTTAAGCGATCAATTTGAGGCCTCAGTTTCTACTACCTACTACAACCAACCTAGTGGATATTACGCAAAGTTTGCCAACTATGTCCTTGCAAGTAAATGGCGGTTTTATGAGGACGAGCAACTAGGTTATGCCTTTGCCGTTAAGCCCACAGTCGTATTGCCGGCCGGCAAACAGCAACAAGTGGCTGGACTAGGCTTAGCAGCCTTCAATTACGGAATGAACTTTATCGCCTCAAAATACTGGCATGACATAGAAGTTCATATGAATGCGATGTATATGCGATCGCCCTACAACATCAATTACAGCGTAGGGTTTGCTACCGACAATAATCGTACGAACATATTTCTAGTTTCAGTAGCGCCTGTTTGGTCCATCAGCAAAGATTTGAAAATAGCACTCGATCTTGGAGTAACAACAAACCCACCGACAGTTGAACAATATGTCAGCCATTACGCCCTGATCGCAGGAATTTACTCACTTACTGAGAGCCTGGATTTAGGACTTTCTTATATGCGTACCGGCATGAATTACAGTCAAACTTTTGCATCGCAACAAGCTAGTGCCACGCGCAGCGAAGTCGGAATCACTTGGAGATTCTGAGTAACCTCGACATCTATTTTTAACAGCTACAAAATTGTCACAATCGCATAGCAAAATCACCCTAACCATTAATGCATTGAATTGGAGTCTGCCATGTACTATCAAATCATTCCCCTAGAGATGGGCTCCTTAGTAGAACGCAATATCTTCCAGCAAGAAAATAAAGAGATTAAGTGTGGAACAGTTTGGAAATTAGGCTCCGTTTTAACCAGCATCAAGCCATCCTTCATCAAGGCTTACGATCCTAATATTGGGATTTGCGTCGATGATATTCCTGGTGGCACAATCAGCAAGACTTATGGTGGAGAGAAAGTGATTTACTTTTCCGATACTGTCGGGGAAGATGAGCAAGATGAGCTCACGGATATCTTTTACCAAAGTAACCGCAAATATTCCAAGAATTATGCGGATGTCTTTCACGATCTCGGCTGGAAACACTGTAGCTTAGAATCCTATATCTTTGGCGAACTGGAAATTAAGGAGTTAACTGATGCATCTATCTCTCACAAATAAATATGCGGTTATTTAAAGCGTTTTTAGTTTGGCTGCTCATCGCCTGCTCGGGCGTTATCTCTGCCCAATCATTTGAGCCTTTTCAGTTTGTCGCTTTAGGTGACATGCCCTACTCTCTTCCGGAAGATAATGTTCGCTATGAAAGATTAATTTCTGAGATTAATAAAACCAAACCGAGCTTTAGCATCTTTATCGGCGATACAAAATCGGGCTCCACTCCATGTAGCGATGAATACAATCAGAAAGTTAAGGCCTATTTCAATCAATTTACCTCCCCTCTCATTTATAGCCTTGGTGATAATGAATGGACTGATTGTCATAGACCGCTCGCTGGTTCTTATGATCCCATTGAGCGACTAGATAAGCTCAGAAACATCTTCTTCAATACCACTAAGAGTCTGGGGAAAAAAACGCTTGATCTCACCAGACAAGCCGATGTAGATCCTAAAAATAAAAAGTTCGTTGAGAATGCTTACTGGGTTAAAAATCATTTTCTCTTTGTCAATCTCCATATCCCTGGATCCAATAATAATTTTGAGCGAGATGAACGATCCAAAGCGGAATACTATGAACGAAACCAAGCTAATCTAGATTGGATACAAAGTGCTTTTGCACTTGCCTCGATGAAGGGCTATTTAGGCATTGTCTTTGGCTATCAGGCCGATATGTTTTATACCCCTACGCAAGCAACTCATGCGGAAAGCGGCTATCGAGATACCTTACACACGCTCAGCAAACATGCGCAGGAGTTTAAGAAGCCCGTTCTCTTAATCCATGGCGATAGCCATCGACTTATCATAGACCAGCCATTAAAAACCATAGACCAAAAACACGTCGTCGAAAATGTTCTGCGCCTAGAGGTAATGGGTGCCGAACAAGTCCAAGCAGTTAAAGTCCAAGTCAATCCTGAGTCTGAGCAACCATTTAGTTTCACGCCAATTCTGTTAAGGCAGAATATGAGTCTTCCTAGGACCTAAGACCTAAGACCTAAGACATATTTTTTGATATCCTGCATCAGATTCGTATCACTACATGAAATATCACGCAATCCACACACACGTGTCATATTTCGTTTGTAGAGTGGAGATCTACTTATGGGAGATGTGGTGCAATTCTCTCGTTACTGGTTACGATAAGTTTGCACTAACAGCCCATAGGTAACCAAATTCAGAATTAGCGATGATGATGTATGACTAAATTGTAGGCACTAGATCTGCAATACTCTTTGCAGCACTCATGGCAACATCAGCATCTTTGGTTTCGACCATGACCCTCAAGAGAGGCTCAGTGCCAGATGCCCGAATCAATACCCTGCCAGTATCTTTGAGATCATTTTCTACTTTAGCAATCTGCTGCTGTAGAGATTCATCCGACTTCCAGTTGTACCCTGGTTTGAATTTCACATTCAAGAGTACTTGCGGGAAAATCTTCACTGTTTCCAGCAGTTGGGCAAGACTCTTCTTATTCTGACTCATAGCCGCTAAGACTTGTAATGCTGCAATCGTGCCATCACCTGTAGAGTGTTGATCTAAGCAAAGTAAGTGTCCAGATCCCTCACCACCAATGATCCAGCCTCTTTGCTTGAGCAATTCCAAAACATAACGATCGCCAACATTCGCACGCTCAAAGTGAATGCCAAGTCCTTTAATAGCATTCTCAACGGCTAAATTTGTCATGAGGGTGCCTACTGCCCCACCCAGCTTTTGGCCACGATCTAGCCGATCTTTTGCCAAGACATAGAGCAACTCATCGCCATTGAAGAGGCGACCGGTAGCGTCTACCATTTGCAAGCGATCTGCGTCACCATCAAGGGCGATGCCGATATCAGCATTAACTTCTTTAACTTTAGCAATCAAGGCTGCTGGTGCTGTAGCTCCACATCCATCATTAATATTGCGTCCATCTGGGTTAACGCCAATAGAGATGACTTCGGCACCAAGCTCATGAAATACATGAGGTGCAGTGTGATAAGCAGCGCCATTGGCGCAGTCCACTACCAGCTTCAAACCTTTAAGATTTAATTCACCTGGAAAGGTAGACTTGCAAAACTCAATATAGCGCCCTGCTGCATCGTCTAAGCGATAGACTTTTCCTAATTCTTTGGAGTTTACGCACCCCATGGTTTTTTCTAGCTCAGCCTCAATTAATAGTTCAAACTCATCCGATAACTTATCGCCATTAGCGGAAAAGAATTTAATCCCATTATCTTGATAGGGATTGTGTGATGCAGAGATCACAATGCCTGCAGAAAGACGCAAAGCTTTCGTGAGATAGGCAACGCCTGGAGTTGGAATGGGGCCACATAATAGAACGTCAACACCTGCAGCAGCAAAGCCAGCCTCTAGGGCCGCTTCAAGCAAGTAACCCGATACGCGGGTATCTTTGCCGATCAGCACTTTGCAATGCTCACCTGCTTTGACATCCTGATTCAATACCATGCCAGCGGCATAGCCTAGGCGGGTCATGAATTCCGGAACTATCGGAAAGGTGCCTACTTCGCCGCGAATACCATCAGTGCCAAAGTATTGTTTTTTCATAAATATCATTATAAAACTCAGAACTTTAGATTTTTGGATCTAAGTCTGGGTGTTTATGGCCTCCCAAAGCTTTAAGGCGTCAACCGTTTCGGCTACGTCGTGCACACGGATAATATTAGCGCCTCGATCAGCGGCCATGATCGCTGCTGCAATACTAGGGGCAACCCGATCGTTTGTATCTTTACCAGTAATTTTACCAATCATTGATTTGCGGGATATCCCCGCAAGGATGGGATAGCCTAGTGTTAAGAATGCTTGAAATTGAGAAAGCATATGCAGATTATGTTCAAGACTTTTACCAAAGCCAAAGCCTGGGTCTATGACTATTCTGTTTCGCTCAACACCATTTGCTTGCAATGATTCAGCCCGCTCTTGGAGAAATTGCTTCACCTCTGCAATCACATCTTGATATTCCGGATTAAATTGCATTGTGAGAGGGTGACGTTGCATATGCATTAAGACGATGCCGCAATTAGCATGCTCTAGCACGGCATCTATTGCACCTTCTTGCCTCAATGCCCAAATATCATTAATGCAATCTACACCCGTCCTTAACGCTTGACGCATCGTTTCAGCTTTGTAGGTATCAATTGATAGCGGCACGCCGCAATCCTTTAAACCCTCGATAACAGGCAATACGCGATCTAATTCCTCTTGAAGAGAAACAGGTTCAGCACCCGGTCTAGTCGACTCACCACCAATATCAATCAGATCAACGCCATTCGTGATCATTAGCTCTGCTTGGGCCAATGCATCTTTTACCGTTCTAAATTTCCCACCATCAGAAAACGAATCCGGTGTGGTATTCAGAATCCCCATAACGAGGGGACGCTTGCGTTGATGAAAGTTAAAAAGAAAACGCCCACAACACCATGTTGTGGGCATTAAATGCATGCCTTGTTTATCCATAAAGACAGCCCGTTAACTAAGACTGATATTTATGCAGTTGCTGGGGCGCTACCCGTTGCTGGACCTGGTGTACCAGCAGAGTTACCGAACTGGGTTGCAGGTGGTGGCTTAGGCGTCCGTGGTGGACGACCTTCCATGATGTCGTTGATTTGTTCAGCATCAATGGTTTCCCATTCTAGCAATGCGGCTACCATCGCTTCAACTTTATCGCGGTTTTGCTCGAGGATTGATCTTGCTAAGGCATATTGGCTATCAATCAGCATCCGAATTTCTGCATCCACTTTTTGCTGTGTCAACTCAGAAACCGTTTTAGTACTGTTGCGACCAAAAATACTTTCTGATTCAGTATCGACATACACCATCGTACCGAGGCTATCACTCATGCCGTAACGAGTAACCATATCGCGAGCCATTTTGGTGGCACGCTCAAAGTCATTAGAAGCACCAGTACTCATGGAATGCAAAAATATTTCTTCAGCAGCACGACCACCGAACAAAATTGCCAACTCTTCCAACATGCGATCTTTATAAAGATTTACACGATCAAATTCAGGCAACTGCCAGGTCACGCCTAGTGCCATACCACGCGGCATGATGGTCACTTTATGCACAGGGTCAGCCTTAGGCAGCACCTTAGCAACTACTGCATGCCCAGACTCGTGATACGCCGTATTGCGACGCTCTTCTTCGCGCATCACAGCAGACTTACGCTCAGGACCCATATAGATCTTGTCTTTAGCGTCTTCAAAATCTTTCATATCGACTGAACGCTTATTACGGCGTGCAGCAAATAAAGCAGCTTCGTTTACTAGATTCGCTAAGTCAGCACCAGAGAAACCGGGAGTGCCACGGGCCAATACTGCAGCATTCACATCTGGGTCAATCGGAACCTTACGCATATGTACTTGCAAGATTTGTTCACGGCCACGAATATCTGGCAAGCCAACATGCACTTGACGATCAAAACGTCCCGGACGCAATAAGGCTTTATCCAACACGTCTGAACGGTTAGTTGCGGCAACCACAATCACGCCGCTATTGCTTTCGAAGCCATCCATCTCAACCAGCATTTGATTCAAGGTTTGTTCGCGTTCGTCATTACCACCGCCCATACCAGCGCCACGATGACGACCTACTGCATCGATCTCGTCGATAAAGATGATGCATGGAGAATTCTTCTTGGCGTTTTCAAACATATCGCGCACGCGAGATGCACCAACGCCCACAAACATTTCTACGAAATCAGATCCTGAAATCGAGAAAAAAGGAACTTTCGCTTCACCCGCAATCGCTCGCGCTAACAAGGTCTTACCAGTACCGGGAGGGCCTACAAGCAAAACGCCATGGGGAATACGTCCACCAAGCTTTTGGAACTTCTGCGGGTCTTTTAAGAAGTCGACCAACTCAAATACTTCTTCTTTTGCTTCATCGCAACCCGCAACATCGGCGAAGGTAACGGTGTTGCTGTTCTCATCAATGAGACGCGCCTTCGACTTACCGAACGAAAATGCGCCGCCTTTACCGCCACCTTGCATTTGACGCATCATGAAAAACCAGAAACCAATAATTAATAAAGTAGGTCCAAGATAGTACAAAGCAGAAACCAGCATATTCGGTTCATCTTCTGCTTTACCAGTCACTTGTACGCCATACTTCATTAAATCACCCACCATCCAGATATCACCTGGAGAGATGATGGAATATTTATTACCATCCGCAGGAGTAACCTGCAATGTGCGACCTTGTACATCAACGCGCTTTACTTTGCCGGATTTGGCGTCATCCATAAATTGGGAATAGGTAACCTGATTCTGGTCCTTAGGCTTATCAAACTGTTTAAAAACAGTAAAAAGCACCAAGCCCACAATGAGCCACACACCGATTTTTTGGAACATATTGCTGTTCAAAATTGAGTCCTTTTCTGGAGTGAACCAGGAGTTAAAGCGAATCGCTACATAAGTATTTGATTCTACTACCAGCCTTTTTCAAGGGCTAATGGGATGTTTATTTGATAAACCCATTCATTTCAGGGGGTTATTGGACTATTCTAGGACGAATTGCTCCCTTATTTAGGAGATTTTAGGTTTCTTCCCAAGAGAAAGATTTCTGAAGACTTGGCCCTAGACGCCTTGGGCTTTCTAGAGGCAACGGTTTTGAAGACCTTTTTGAATGATTCCACGATCTGGCTATAACCGCTACCATTGAAGCATTTAATCAGTAGGGCACCCTCAGGCTTAAGGTGATCAACTGCAAAGTCGAGTGCAATCTCTGCCAAAAAGGCCATGCGGGCAGCATCAGCCACGCCGACCCCCGAAAGATTGGGGGCCATATCCGAGAGAACAAGATCAACCTTGCCTTCTGCATTTGTTGGCAATAAGGCTTCGAGTGCTGTAAGACCCTCTTCCTCACGAAAATCGCCCTGGATAAAGCTCACATCAGCAATATCTTCCATTGGCAAGATATCAATCGCAATAATTTGGCCATCGGGTTTACCTGACTCAATCTTGGGATTACTTTTGCCCAATTCAGTCAAACGGTTACGGGCATATTGAGACCAGCTGCCAGGGGCGCTACCCAAGTCAACAATCGTTATCCCTGCCTTAATCAGGTGATCTTGCTCATCGATTTCACTGAGCTTATAAACCGCTCTTGCGCGATAGCCCTCTTTTTGAGCCATCTTCACATAAGGATCCGTCAGATGATCCTGCAACCAACTTTTATTAAATTTATTCTTAGCCACAACTTACCCACTTTCGCCCTACATTTTCCTAGTTTCTGCCCCCTAAAGCAAAAGGAATCGACTGAAAACCAAGCAAATCCAGTCTAAATAGGCGCTTTTACCAATCAATGCTCTATCATCAAGTCCATGACAGCACTGACTATTACCCCTGCCCAACGTAAATCCCTCAAAGCTGATGCACACGATTTAAGTCCTGTGGTGATGATTGGGGGGGACGGCCTCACTCCAGCAGTCATTAAGGAAGCAAAGTTAGCCATCAATCATCATGGCTTAATTAAGGTCCGCGTATTTGGTGATGATCGTGAAGCTCGCATCGCAATCTATGAAGAGTTATGTGAGCAATTAGATGCCGCACCAGTGCAGCACATTGGTAAATTACTGGTGCTTTGGAAACCAAAAGATATCGTTGATGAGGCTTATGCCAATTTAGGTCGCTCCAGCAAACAAACTAAAAAAACTTTGCAAGCACCCCGCACCAAACGTCAACCTAATCGTGCACCAGCAAAATCGGGTATTCGCACCAGCAGCTCTGAAAGATCAGACCGTCGTTCTGCGTCCAATAAATCGCCGTTTGAACGTGCGGCGGCCGTCAAATCCTCAACACCTAAGAAGCGCGTTCTTCGCTCAGAAGCTGCTGAATCTAAGATTGGCTGGTCCTCGCCTGGCTATCGCAAGGCAGCTGCAGCACCTGCCCCGATTAAGAGACGCAAGGTTCGTATGAGTAGCAATAAGAAAAAATCTCTTGGCTCCTAAGAGCTTATTGTTTCATAAAGAGCGCCGCTAGTCGGCGTTTTTTATTAGCAATCTAATACTGCTTGGTATATGAACCGATTAAGCGCCAGACTAAATAGATGCCAAGCGCGCTCTGTATTAAGTACAACGCACTAGAGGCTCCATGGAGTTTGCCAAAGAGTTCGGCGGAGGGCGAGAGCATGACCGGCATACCTTGTATTAAAGCTTGATCGCGAAGAGTATTCATCCAAGGCATCAAGACCAGCACACCCAGCAAAGAACACAGCAATATTGCTAGCAAAAGCCAACGAGCCAAGCGATAAGCATTCAGGCCACGTCTAACCAAGAGATTGGCCAGTACCAATAATGCAATGGAAATGGTAATGCTCAAGTACGCTTCAATTCTAAAAATGGCTCCCGCTACCATCCCGGCAACTTGACGATCTGTCAAAGTACTAAAGATAGCTGGTGCCACTAAATAGCCAACGGTTAGAAGGCTACCTACCCAAAATGATGCTATTAGCGTAAAAAGTCTTTGCGCTCCAAAATAGTGAGCAGCGCTCATGATGTTAATTAGATATAGCGTACTGACAAGATCTCAACTTCGCGATTGCCGCCAGGAGCTTGCACAGCAACCACATCACCCTCTTCTTTACTGATTAAGGCACGGGCAATCGGAGAGCTAATAGAGATTTTGTTTGATGCAATATCTGCTTCATCATCACCTACGATTTGATAAGTGAACTTTGTGCCGTCTTCGAGATCCTCAAGATCAACTGTGGCACCAAAAACGACACGGCCAGAAACATCTAATGTTGCAGGATCGATAATTTGAGCAGCAGAGAGTTTGCCCTCTAGTTCTTGAATGCGACCCTCAATAAAACCTTGCTTTTCTTTGGCGGCATCGTACTCAGCATTTTCTGAAAGATCACCTTGAGCGCGCGCCTCAGAAATGGCATTAATCACTGCTGGACGTTCGACATGCTTGAGGCGGTGCAACTCCTCTTTCAGGAGTTCTGCACCACGCTTAGTAATGGGAATTGTGCTCATGCTACTAACCTAACTTAAAAACAGGCGCAAAACGCGCCTATAGATTGGATTTTAGATTAAATGAGCGTCCGATGTAAGTTTTGTAATGAATATACCTCGAGGGACTCTTTGCTGCCATTTTGGGATGCCAGCAATCCATCCATGACTGCACGAGCTGCACTAATGGTGGTGTAGTAGGTCACGCCATTTGCTTGAGCACTAGTTCGAATAGACCTAGAGTCAGCAATGGCAGTCCGGGTCTCATCCACCGTCGTGAACACCAAGGAGATTTCACCATTTTTAATGAAATCCACAATATGAGGACGACCGTCTTTGACTTTATTTACGACACGTACTGGAAAACCAGCAGCCTCAATGGCAGCAGCCGTTCCTTTGGTAGCCACCATTGGGAAACCGAGCTGGTGCAATAACTTAGCCACCTCAACTGCCTTGGGCTTATCACTATCTTTCACTGTCAGGAGCACAGTACCGCTCTTCGGCAATTTAATGCCAGCACCCAATTGAGATTTGAAGAGTGCTTCACCAAAGGTTTTACCCACACCCATCACTTCACCAGTCGAACGCATTTCCGGTCCCAGAATAGGATCAATGCCCGGGAACTTGTTAAATGGAAATACTGCCTCTTTGATCGAGAAGTATGGAGGCTTTACTTCAGACTTGATACCTTGCTGCTCCAAAGATTGACCCACCATGCAACGAGCAGCAATCTTCGCTAGCTGTAAACCCGTTGCCTTAGAGACAAACGGTACGGTGCGAGATGCCCGTGGGTTTACTTCCAAAACGTAAATCACATCTTTACCATCTACGTTCTGAATCGCAAACTGAACATTCATGAGACCAATAACATTGAGACCTTTAGCCATCGCTGCAGTTTGACGCTTGATCTCTTGAACTGTTTCATCGGATAGTGAGTAAGGAGGTAATGAACATGCTGAGTCACCTGAGTGAACACCGGCCTGCTCAATGTGCTCCATCACTCCACCAATAAAAACCTTCTGACCATCGCTGATGCAATCCACATCGCACTCTATTGCATCATTGAGGAAGCGATCAAGTAAAACTGGAGAGTCATGAGAGACTTTGACTGCTTCACGCATGTATCGCTCAAGATCACGACCATCGTGAACGATTTCCATGGCGCGACCGCCTAATACATAGGAGGGACGCACTACCAAGGGATAGCCGATTTCTTCGGCAAGTTTCAATGCCTCTTCTTCAGCCCGTGCAGTCCGGTTAGGCGGTTGACGCAAACCTAGGTCTTGCAAGAGTTTTTGGAAGCGCTCGCGATCTTCCGCTGCGTCAATCATGTCGGGCGATGTACCAATAATCGGTACACCATTGCGCTCTAGGTCTAAAGCGAGTTTCAGAGGCGTTTGGCCACCGTATTGGACAATTACCCCTTTGGGTTTTTCTTTCGCAACAATTTCTAATACGTCTTCAAGCGTGAGGGGCTCAAAATACAAGCGGTCCGAAGTATCGTAGTCAGTAGAAACAGTTTCTGGATTGCAGTTGACCATAATGGTTTCATAACCATCATCCCGCATCGCTAAGGCAGCGTGCACACAGCAATAGTCAAATTCGATACCTTGACCAATACGGTTAGGGCCGCCGCCCAAGACCATAATTTTCTCTTTACTTGTGGGACGAGATTCGCATTCACCATGCTCAGCCTCATATGTCGAATACATATATGCTGTATTGGTCGAGAACTCAGCAGCACAGGTATCTACCCGCTTATAGACTGGCACTACTTTTAAGCGATGACGTGCAGCGCGCACGGAAGATGCGTCAACTCCCAGTAACTTTGCCAAGCGACGATCAGAGAAGCCCTTTTGCTTTACAAAACGTAGTTCTGCAGCTGAGAGACTATCAATCTTGCGTAGCTTCAGTTCAGTCTCAATCGTAATGAGTTCTTCAATTTGTTCTAAGAACCAAGGGTCTACTTTGGTTTCGTTATAGATTTCATCTAAACCCATGCCCATGCGGAAGGCATCAGCAAGGTACCAAATACGGTCAGGTCCGGGCTCATTGATTTCATTGATGATGTCATCTAGATCTGTCGAAAACTCATCTAAACCATCCACACCAACCTCTAAGCCACGTAAGGCTTTTTGAAAAGACTCTTGGAAAGTGCGGCCAATAGCCATTACTTCTCCAACCGACTTCATTTGGGTTGTCAAACGAGAATCGGCCTGCGGGAATTTTTCAAACGCAAAACGGGGAATCTTAGTGACTACGTAGTCAATCGATGGCTCGAATGATGCTGGAGTAGCACCACCAGTAATGTCGTTCTTCAGCTCATCCAGGGTGTAACCCACTGCTAATTTGGCTGCGATCTTGGCAATCGGGAAGCCAGTGGCTTTGGAGGCTAAAGCTGATGAGCGGGAAACTCGAGGGTTCATCTCAATCACAATCATGCGACCATCCACTGGATTGATCGAGAACTGAACGTTTGAGCCACCAGTATCCACACCGATTTCACGGAGAACCGCAATCGATGCATTGCGCATAATTTGATATTCTTTATCGGTCAATGTTTGGGCGGGCGCAATAGTAATGGAGTCACCCGTGTGGACACCCATTGGATCTAAGTTTTCAATTGAGCAAACAATGATGCAGTTGTCGTTACGGTCACGCACCACTTCCATCTCAAATTCTTTCCAACCAAGCAACGACTCTTCAATTAAGAGTTCACGAGTTGGGGATAAATCAAGACCACGTTTGCAAATCTCTTCGAACTCTTCACGGTTATAAGCAATCCCGCCACCCGATCCACCCATGGTGAAGGAAGGACGTATTACTACTGGGAAACCAGAACTGCCAGTTTCCTGTTGAATCCGCTGCTGGACATCTAATGCTTCATCCATGGAGTGAGCAATACCAGATTTTGCAGAGCCAAGACCAATCTTGGTCATTGCATCTTTAAATTTCTGACGATCTTCTGCTTTATCAATAGCTTCTGGTGAAGCACCAATTAATTCACAGCCATATTTTTTTAATACACCATGGCGATGCAAATCTAATGCGCAGTTCAAAGCAGTTTGACCGCCCATAGTTGGCAAGATGGCATCTGGTTTTTCGGTTGCAATGATGCGCTCTACTACCTCCCAAGTGATTGGCTCAATATAAGTTACATCAGCCATCTCAGGGTCAGTCATGATAGTTGCAGGATTACTATTTACTAGAATGACTTTGTAACCTTCATCACGTAGTGCTTTACAAGCTTGTGCACCGGAGTAGTCAAACTCACACGCCTGTCCGATCACAATCGGACCAGCACCAATAATCAAGATGCTCTGAATGTCGCTACGCTTAGGCATTATTTGCCCTCCTTCTTACTGGCAGCATTCATAAGCTCCACAAATCGATCAAATAAATAGGCGATGTCATGCGGTCCAGGTGATGCTTCAGGGTGACCCTGGAAACAAAGCGCTGGCTTATCTTTCCAAGCCAAACCTTGCAACGATCCATCAAATAAGGAAACATGCGTCACGCGAATGTTATCTGGCAAGGTATTGGCATCCACAGCAAAGCCATGATTCTGAGAAGTAATAGCAACACGGCCAGTATCCAAATCTTTCACTGGATGATTTGCACCATGGTGACCAAACTTCATCTTCAGGGTTTTAGCGCCTGCTGCCAAGCCCATAATTTGATGGCCTAAGCAGATACCAAAAGTGGGTACGCCTTTTTCAATGATTTCTTTTGCAGCAGCGATTGCGTAATCACAAGGACCAGGATCTCCAGGGCCGTTTGAGAAAAATACGCCGTCAGGATTCATTGCTAAAACTTCAGCAGCAGAAGTTTGTGCAGGTACCACTGTCAACTCGCATCCACGTTCAGTGAGCATGCGCAAAATATTGCGCTTCACACCAAAGTCATAAGCAACTACTTTTTTGGTGGGTTTGGTTTTATTCAGAGTTCTATAAACTGGTTTGTCATCGGGGCCATGTAATTCCCACTCAGCTTCACGCCATTCATACGCTTTTGAAGTTGTCACTACTTTTGCCAAGTCGAGACCAGACATTCCGGGAAAGGCTTTAGCTAGCTCAAGCGCCTTTTTAGCCAAGACCTCGTAATCCTCGCCCAACTTACCCGCCACAATAGCGCCAGATTGGGCGCCTTGATCACGCAAGATACGGGTGAGTTTACGGGTATCGATTCCAGAGATCCCGACAACTCCGGCTTTGGTGAGGTAGCTCTCTAAACTCCCCTCAGAGCGGAAATTAGAAACCCGTTTTGGTAGATCTTTAATCACGAGACCAGCAGCATGAATTTGATCTGATTCAGCATCTTGTGGATTTACGCCGACATTCCCAATATGAGGGTAGGTCAAGGTCACGATTTGGCGTGAATAACTTGGATCGGTAATGATCTCTTGATAACCCGTCAAGGCGGTATTGAAAACAACTTCACCGGTAGTTTCGCCAGGAGCACCAATACTAAAACCGGGGAGTACAGTGCCGTTGGCTAGAGCCAACACAGCGGGAGGAAAAGAAGGAAGCAAGGGTGACAAACCATCTCCAGTCCCTGCTCCATCCGACGCTCAAAACCCCTAAAAAGACTAACCCGAGGCTTGTTTATGCGGGAGGTGAGTGTCTTTAAGCGCTAGGGTATTTAATAAGTTTCGAACCTTGCAATCATACCAGTTTTGGTCCATAAACCCTTGAATCCCCAGTCTAATAGCCTTTAGAGGCGGCTCCTCCCCAAATCCGAAATCTGGGGAGATGCAAAAAAGTGTTTTTTACTGCTGGAGTTTAAGGAGCTGCACCTTGCTCAATGATGGTCTTAATTTGAGCCAACACGGTCTGATCTTCCATAGTGCTGATATCACCCGGATCGCGCCCTTCAGCAACCGCTTGCAATGCGCGGCGCACGATCTTGCCAGAACGGGTTTTCGGTAATGCGGTCACGACATAAACACGACCAGGACGAGCAATCGCTCCTAACTGGCTATCTACTGTCTTCATGCACTCTTTTTCTAAATTTTCTGCTTTGGCTGAATCTTTGGGAATCACAAAGGCAATGGCTGCCTGACCTTTTAGCTTGTCCTCAATACCAACCACCGCAACTTCAGAAATATTGGGATGACTAGAGATGCTTTCTTCAATTTCCCGTGTGCCAAGACGGTGGCCAGCAACGTTAATCACATCATCAGTACGACCCAAGATAAAGAAGTAACCATCTTTATCTTTAATACCCCAGTCGAAGGTGGAATAAATTAACTTCCCAGGAATCGTTTCCCAATAGGTGCTCACGAAACGCTTGTCATCGCCCCAAACAGTTTGCATACAACCTGGAGGTAGCGGACCTTCAATCGCGATGACACCCTTTTGATCAGGGCCTAACTCGGCGGAGCTAGCATCATCTAGAAGTTTCATGTTGTAACCAAAGGATGGCACGCCTGGTGAACCGAACTTATGGGGCATCACTTCTACGCCGCGTTGAATAGCCAACATTGGCCAACCAGTTTCAGTCTGCCAATAATTATCGACAATTGGTTTTTTAATCGCATCATGAATCCAACTTGCTGTTGGTTCATCGAGTGGCTCACCAGCCAAGAATAAAGCACGTAATGTGGAAAGATCATGCTTGGTTAAGAATGCAGGATCTTGTTTTTTGAGAACACGCACCGCAGTAGGTGCAGAGAACATCACCGATACTTTGTATCTGGCAACTAACTCCCACCAAATGCCAGCATCAGGACGCAATGGCGTGCCTTCATACATGATGGTTGCCATGCCATTGAGCAATGGGCCATAAATGATATAGCTATGCCCCACTACCCAACCAATGTCTGAGGTGGTGAACATCGTTTCACCAGCTTTGCCACAGAAAATATGGTTCATGGTGGACATCAATGCCACTGCGTAACCACCGGTGTCACGTTGAACACCCTTAGGTTTGCCGGTCGTTCCTGAGGTATACAGAATGTAGGAAGGATGCGTTGCATCTACCCATTCAATTGGCACAATATCGTTGAGGTGTTGTTGACGCTCAGACGCATAGTCCAAGTCTCTTCCAGCCACAGTAGTGAACTCAGAAAGTCCACGATTTACGATCAATACTTTTTCTGGTTTGTAGCTGGCGAGAGTAATTGCCTCGTCCAATAGTGGCTTATATGGCACCGCTTTACCACCTCGCATACCTGCCTCAGAAGTCACCACCATTTTTGGTTTTGCATCATCAATGCGGGAAGCAAGGCTATGGGAAGCAAAGCCACCGAATACTACTGAGTGAATCGCACCAATACGGGCACAAGCCAACATTGCGAAGCAGGCTTGGGCAATCATCGGCATATAAATCAGTACACGATCACCTTTTTTAATGCCATTGGCTTTATAAATAGCAGCCATACGATTCACTTCTTCGTAGAGCTCTTTAAATGTGTACGCCTTCTCTTGATCGGTTTCTGTAGAAACCGCTACTAATGCAATTTGATTTGGGTTGGCTTGGTAGTGACGGTCCACTGCGTTGTAGCAAAGATTCGTCAAGCCACCTTCAAACCATTTTGCAAATGGCGGGTTGTCGTAGTTCAGAACCTGATCAAAGGGCTTTTCCCAGTGAATCAAATTAGCCTGCTCAGCCCAAAATCCGTCTGGGTCTTTGATCGAGCGTTCGTGATGTGCTTTATAAGACATGATCAACCTAATCTAAAAGTATCTGAAATTACGGGTTTTTACTCGCCCCCTTGGCACTAGGGTTACCGCTTGAGGACGCTGAAGTAACATTTTTCGCAGATTTTGCAAGTCCTGTCGATGCGGATTTATGCTGAGATGCAGCATTTTTTTGCGGAGATTTAACCTTAGCGACCGCTTCAGCGCCTTTGTTTGGCTTGACTGGGGCGCATTTCACTGCTTTGGCATTCTTCACCCCTTTAGCGGGTTTAGGGCAATTCGGTGTGGGTGGCGGTGGCTTAACTAGACTCAGGCTGGCATTGTCTGCCATCGCCGAAGAAACATCTCCTGAACGATTACCAACCTTAGGAATGATCACGGTAGATCCCGCCTTGATACGCATACCACTCGGAATGGCATTCACCTGTCTTAGCGCCTCTGGACTGACGCCTAATGTTTTGGCAGCTTGATCAACGCTTTCTGTTTTACTAATCCTCACTGCGGTCCAAGAAGACAGGGGTTTCGTGTACTTCTTGAGATTTTCTTGAAAGATTTCTGCATGGCCAAACGGCAATAAAATTTGTTGGTTAGCATTACTCAGAATTACAGGCTTATTAAATGAGGGATTCAAACTATGAAATTCATCCTCTGGAATTTCCGCCAACTTAATCGCCAAGGCAACATCAATATCATTACCAACATCTAGCGCAACAAAGTAAGGGTGGTTTTCTAATTCTGGTAAGACGATGCCATAAGCCGATGGATCTAAAACAATCTGTCGATAGGCCATCAATTTAGGAACATACATGCGGGTTTCGCGAGGCATGTTCAAACTCTCATAATCCGTTGATAGGCCTGCAGCGAGATTGCGTTTTTGGGCTTTAGCAACATTGCCGGCACCCCAGTTATAAGCAGCAAGAGCCAACTCCCAACTACCAAATTGATTATAGAGACGCTGTAAATAATCCAAAGCAGCATCGGTGGATTGCAGGACATCTCTACGCTCATCGCGAAAGACGTTTTGCGTTAATTGAAAATCTTTTCCAGTTGCTGGCATAAATTGCCACAGGCCTACCGCTTTTGCACTCGATTTAGCATGGGTAACAAATGCACTCTCCACAAAGGGAAGCAAGGCTATTTCGGTTGGCATATTGCGCGCATTGACTTCTTGCACAATATAAAAAAGGTAACGCAATGAACGTGTCATAGAGCGGTTGACATAATCAGGTCGAGCACTTAACCAGCGAACTTGCTCAATCTCTAATGGGGTAATCATCGGCTCCATTTGAAAGCCATCCCGAATCCGTATCCATAAATTATCAGAAGGTGCATACACCTTACTAACAGACTGATTCTTCAGATTAACCGAGGTAGCCTTGGATGCTTTAGAGCCTGCTTTAGTTGGCGTATCCGATGACCAAACACCCGTGCTGGCACAACCTGATAAAAAAACGGCAACCGCGATTGCCGCATAGATCAAACGCATCAGAATCGATCTTTCCAAGCACGAATCACTGCTAGCACATGCGCTGGACTCGGAAGATCTGCTTGATGAGAAGCCTCTTTTGCAGACGCAATCACCTCCGCCTGATCACTGCGCATAAACGGATTTACTTGTAGCTCTTGTCCAATTGTTGTCGGTAGTGTTGGCAAACCTTGTTGACGAAGTTTCTGCGCACGCTCTGACCAAGAGATTAAGTTCGCATTATTTGGCTCGACTGCAAGCGCAAATCGAATATTGGATAAAGTGTATTCATGGGTACAGTACACCAATGTATTTTTAGGGAGTGCAGCAAACTTGGCTAAAGACTCTGTCATCTGGGTTGGTGTGCCCTCAAACAAGCGACCGCACCCAGAAGCAAATAGGGTATCGCCACAAAACAACATAGGCTCGACAAGGTTAGATTGCTTATTCGCAAAATAAGCGATGTGACTTAAGGTATGGCCTGGCACCTCATAAACTTCTAGACTAATACGCGGGGAATCGATCTCAAACTGATCGCCCTCTTTTGCCACTTGAGTTCGCCCAGGAATATTGTTACCGGCAGGGCCATATACCGGTATCTGGGGACCCAATGCATTCAATAAGTTGAGAATGCCACCAGTATGGTCCGCATGATGATGGGTAATCAGAATGCCTTTTAGCGTCAGCTCAGACTGTGAGAGGTAATCCAGAACAGGAGCAGAATCGCCCGGATCAACCACCAAGGCTGACTTTCCATCATGGATGCACCAGATGTAGTTGTCGTCAAAGGCCGTGATCGGCCAAACTTGCAATAAAGTATTCTTATCCATAAACCGATGATACCAACCCCACCTATTCCTTCGCAGATGCCAGCACCCCCTTGGAGTTCATGGGAGAAGTGGCTCCAGTCGCCTCCTGGGCGGTATGTGCTTGGCTGGGAGCAAAAGTGCTTTGATCGCATGGTTGCGGATGTTTTTGGCTTTCATGCCGTCCAGATTGGCTTACCCCAAATCAATGCCCTAAGCGAAAACCGCATGCCCTTGCATGCCCTCTTGGTGAACTCACAAGATAGTCGAAAAGATGCGCACCGTTTTAGTTGGCGTGTCATAGAAGGTAACGCGAATGAGCTCCCCTTTGCCAATGAAAGTATTGACCTCATTGTTTTGCCTCACGTCCTCGAGTTTGCAGCCGATCCCCATCAAATTTTGCGTGAAGTGGATCGAGTATTGCTCCCTGAGGGTCGCTTGGTCATTTCTGGTTTTAATCCTGCCAGCTTATGGGGTGCCAGACAATATCTCAGTAGGCTGATTGGCAATCCCTATCTACCGCGGGATGGCCAATTTATTGGCCTCTTACGTATTAAAGATTGGCTGCAACTATTGAATTATTCACTCGACCGTGGTCACTTCGGGTGTTACAAATTTCCTTTGCATGGCGAACCTGCCATGAACCGCATGGACTTTCTCGAACCGATGGGCAACCGTTGGTGGCCTATCTTTGGTGCAGTGTTCATCATCTCGGCAATCAAGCGTCACAAAGGCATGAGGCTGATAGGACAAGTGGCATCTGTTCGCCTTCCAGCAATCAACCAGTTAGCCCCTGCTGCCGAACGTAATCAATTATGCGATTCCTTGAACAAGACTGAGGTCAATTAAATTAGCAATATGCCTCATACCAAACCAGCACATCACCCTCCTCATATCGTCATCTATACCGATGGTGCCTGCAAAGGTAACCCCGGGCCAGGAGGATGGGGTGCGGTCCTGCGTTCAGGTAATCATGAGAAGCAGATCCATGGCGGCGAAAAACTCACCACCAACAATCGCATGGAAATCTGTGCTGTGATCTTTGCCCTTCGCGCCTTGAAACAACGAAGCTCCGTTGAGCTTTGGACGGACTCCCAATATGTGCAAAAAGGGGTCACTGAATGGCTTGAGGGCTGGAAAAAGCGAGGATGGAAGACCGCCAGCAAAGATCCAGTCAAAAACGCTGATTTATGGCAAGAATTGGACGCCTTGCTTCCTGACCACGATATTTCTTGGCACTGGGTCAGGGGTCACAACGGTCACCCCGGAAACGAGCTGGCTGATCAGCTTGCTAATAAGGGTGTTGAAGAGTTTTTACCCTAGGTTAGATTAGCCCTCGCCCAGCGCGATTAAAGCCCGCTTATGAGAGAATGGGTAGGCATTATTTAGCCAGAAACCGCATTTAAACTACAAAAAACTTAGAAAAACGAGACTGTGTCAAAAATAGAATCTTCTCTCGATCAGTTAGTCGCCAAGTTAGGCCAGCTTAAAAATGTTGGCAAAGCCCGTTTGTGTGCTCTTTGGCAAAAACTATCACCCATTACTGGTAAGTTCAAGCAGCTCGATTTTGCTACTGTCAAATCCTTTGCGATTCGATACAAATGGCGGATCCTAATAGTCATCATCATTTTGTACGCAGGATCGAAGGCTTTTGATTACTTTTTACCAGCAGGAAAAAAAGCTGGTGGTCCGCAAGTTATTACTAGCGTAGTCGTACAGAAGAAAGATATCCCCCTGGTTATTGAAGCTACCGGCACGACGGTTTCTAACAGCATTGTAGATATCCGTCCAATGGTAACCAATATAGTCTCTAAAATTCATATCAAGGATGGCGAAGAAGTTAAAGAGGGACAGCTTCTTTTTACTCTTGATGATCGCAATGACAAGGCTAATTACGAACGGCTTAAAGCATTGGCTGATGATGCTCAGAAACAATATCAACGTGCCAAAGAGTTGGTAGAGAAAAACTTTATATCTAGGGCTGGCTTGGAGACATCCTTAGCTAATGCCAAGTCTGCACAAGCTGCTGCTCGCTCTGCGGAGGTGCAACTCTCCTTTGATTCTATTCGCTCGCCCATTAATGGAAGAGCGGGAATTATTAATGTGTTCCCTGGCTCTCTAGTCCAAGCAAGCAATATAGTATCTACTGCAACAAGCTCTACTGCCACCTCTAGCGTAGGTTCGATGGTGACAATTACGCAACTCAATCCAATTAATGTTCAGTTTGTTATTCCAGAAAAGGATATTCCCATCATCCTAGAAAATAAGAAGGGTGATGCACCTTTAACTGTAAAAGTCACTATTGGTGATACTGGAAAAAATACTTATGAGGGTCAGGTTCTGGTGATCGACAATCAAGTAGACCCTCTGATTGCCGCTGTTCGTGTTAAGGCACAAATTCCGAACGATAAGTTAGAAGTGCTTCCTGGGCAATTTGCTCGTGTTTCATTGAACGCCAACACCCTAAAAGATGTGATTGCTGTGCCTACTCAGGCCATTGTCATTGGCCCCAATGGACGCCTAGTGTATGTTGTTGACAAGGATGACAAGGTCACTGCAAAACCGGTAAAGGCGACCTATGAATACCTTGGCACTTCGGTAATTACTGGAATTAATGCTGGTGATCGCATTGTGGTTGAAGGTAAGCAGAATTTACGTACTGGCAGCAAAGTGCGTGAAGCAAAATCCTCCAAATCAGAGCAGCCCCCTGCTAATAAAACCACTCCCGCTGAACCAAAATGACGCTTTCTGAGCTATGCATTAGACGCCCTGTAATGACGGTATTGCTGTCTATTGCAACTGTCGTTGCTGGAGGGGTTGCCTATTTTAAGATTCCGGTAGCCGCACTTCCTAGCTTCAATACACCAGTGATTTCTGTAACGGCCACCTTACCTGGTGCATCACCTGAAATCATGGCTTCGGCTGTTGCGCTACCGCTTGAAAAAGAATTTTCAACGATTGATGGCATCAAAGTCATCAGCTCTACGAATTCACTTGGTTCAACGAGCGTTACTCTTGAATTTACAAGCGATCGTGATATTGATAAAGCAGCTGTTGATGTTCAGGCAGCCCTCTTACGGGCGCAACGCCGCTTACCAATTGAAATGACGGTGCCTCCTTCATATCGAAAGATTAATCCTGCCGATACGCCCGTATTAATTGTGCGTATGAGCTCCCCGTCAATCAGTCTCTCTGAAATGAATGCTTATGCAGAGAATCTGTTGTCTCCAAACTTATCCACTATCACTGGGGTGTCACAAGTATTAGTGTATGGAGCAAAGCGTTATGCAGTCCGAGTAAGTGTGAGACCAGATGCCTTAGGCAATCGCAATATCACCATGGATGAGGTGGCTGCTGCGGTCAATAAAGCCAATACCAATAGCCCCATTGGAACTCTCGATGGCCCCCGCCAACTGATCACCATCTATGCCAATCCACAGTTAGTGACAGCTGAGGAATTTGGCAACTTGATCGTTGCACAGCGCAATGGACTTCCAATTTATCTCAAAGATGTTGCCGATGTTCAAGAAAGCTTTGAAGATGTAAAGACCTTTGCCTCAGCAAATGGTGAACGATCAATAGCGATTGCCGTACTGCGCCAACCAAATGCCAATACGGTTGAAGTTGTTGATTCAATCAAAAAACTGTTGCCTTCTCTCAAAGCGCAAATGCCGGAATCTATTCAGTTAACACTGGTTAATGACCGCTCCCTTTCGATTATTGAGTCAATTCATGATGTCAATCTGACATTGCTTCTCACTATCGCACTCGTTGTCTTAGTCATCTTCTTGTTCCTAAAGCATTTGTCTGCAACTGTCATTCCATCCATTAGCTTACCGATTTCTCTGATCGGCGCGTTCTTTGTTTTCTACTTTTTAGGCTACAGCCTGAATAACATTTCCTTACTGGGCATCACTCTTGCCGTTGGCTTAGTGGTGGATGACGCAATCGTAGTACTAGAAAACATCATGCGTTATGTTGAAGAAGGTATGGACCCCTTAAAAGCAGCATTAAAAGGTAGCAAAGAGGTTGGCTTTACCATCATCTCCATTTCTATTTCCTTGGTTGCTGTATTTATTCCGCTATTTTTCATGGCAGGTCCAATCGGCCTTCTCTTTAGAGAATTTGCCGTTGTGGTAACACTGTCTATATTGGTCTCAGCGGTTGTCTCATTAACAGTAGTACCCATGTTATGCAGCCGCTTTTTGCCTAAACCTGGTGAGCATCCAAAAGAATATGAAATTACAAAGCAGTTCGATCGCGCCTATGAATGGACATTAAAAAAATATATTCACTTTTTAGATTTAGCCTTGGCAAACAGAAGGAGAGTGTTATTTGGGGCATTAGCCAGCTTTGTGATTACTATTGCTCTCTTTGTTTATAGCCCTAAAGGATTTTTTCCGGAAGAAGATATTGGTCAGTTACGCGTGACTGTAGAAGCCTCTGAGGACACTTCCTTTAGCACAATGATGGCTCTACAAGATCAGGCTGCGAAAGTAGTGGATAGCGACCCCAATGTTGCAACCTCAATCTCTATTCTTGGTGGCGGCCAAAGTTCAGGTCGCAATACCGGAAGGTTCTTTATCATTCTGAAGCCCAAGGATGAGCGCCAAAAAATGAGCAAGGTAATGGAGGGTCTTAGATCCAAGTTCAAAGAAATTCCTGGTATTCAGGTCTACATGAGTCCAGTACAAAATTTACAGCTAGGTGGTCGAAGCAGTAAAAGTCGCTATCAATTTACCCTGCAAAGCGTTGGCTTTGAAGGTGTCAATGAATGGGCTGAAAAATTGTTACAAAAAATGCGCGCTGATCCCATTTTTAAGGATGTCACTAGTGACTCTCAATTAAAAGGTTTGAACGTCAAGATTGAAATTGATCGAGAAAAAGCCGCCAGTGCGGGAGTATCCATCGCCGATATACGTACAGCTCTCTACTCTTCCTTCGGTGAGAGGCAGGTATCCACCATCTATACCCCTGTCAATACCTATTACGTTATTTTGGAAACAGCAGAGAATGATCGTCAATTTGAAACTGACTTGAACAAGGTCTTCGTGCGGGGTAGAGCGACAGATAAATTGATTCCACTATCCAGTTTGGCGAGCTTTGTCAGAACCGTGGGACCCACTGCAGTAAACCACCAGGGTCAGATTCCAGCAGTAACGATTTCTTTTAACCTTGCTCCAGATGTTTTCTTAGGGGATGCAACTAAGGCAATAGATGGCTTTGTTAAGGCGGTTGATTTACCGTCTTCCATCATCACGAGTTATGGTGGTGATGCTGCCGTATTTAAAGACAATCAATCGGGTCAGGTTATTTTGCTATTGGCTGCACTAGGCGTTATTTATATCTTGCTTGGTGTTTTGTATGAGAGCTATATCCACCCCCTCACCATTCTGGCAGGCCTACCTTCTGCAGCGATTGGTGCAATTTTATCCCTTCGCATCTTCGGATTTGAGCTAACCGTTGTTGCTTCGATCGGCATCTTACTGCTCATTGGTATTGTGAAGAAAAATGCGATTTTGATGATTGACTTTGCCTTGGATGCACAACGTAATCAAGGTATGACGCCCGAAAAAGCGATTCGTGAAGCCTGTATCTTGCGCTTTCGCCCTATCATGATGACTACAATTGCTGCATTAATGGGCGCCCTTCCAATTGCCTTTGGTATTGGTGCAGGTGCAGAGTTACGACAACCTTTAGGTATTAGCGTGGCAGGTGGGCTCATCTTCTCTCAGTTTGTAACTCTGATCATTACACCCGTGATTTATCTCTATCTAGATAAATATGCAGGTAATGGTCCTATGGAAATTCCACCATCCGTTCTCGAGGGAACTTAATGCGTCAAGTGATTTTAGATACTGAAACCACTGGTTTAAATCCAGCAACTGGTGATCGCATTATTGAAATTGGCTGCGTTGAAGTTATCGACCGTCGCTTGACGGATCGCACCTTCCATTATTACGTCAACCCTGAGCGAGATATTGATGCGGGGGCTTTTGCCGTTCACGGACTCTCTAGAGAATTTCTATCTGACAAGCCATTATTTGGCAGTATTGTTGAACAGTTGATTGAATTTGTAGATGGTGCTGAGATTGTGATTCATAACGCAGCCTTTGACTTGGGATTTCTGGACAATGAATTTGCACTTCTCAAGCGACCACCATTTCGTGGCCTGGCCTCTAAGATTATTGATACTTTGCTAGATGCACGGCAAATGTTTCCGGGTAAACGAAACTCTCTAGATGCCTTATGTGATCGCTTCTCAATCAGTAACGAACATCGTACTCTGCATGGAGCGTTATTAGATGCTCAGCTGTTAGCTGAAGTCTATATCGCAATGACTCGAGGTCAGGAAGACCTCTCCATTGACTTAATCGATTACACAGTAGGCACTGACTCAACCGGCCATACAAAAGCACTGCCAACAAGCTTAAAATTAATGCTAGCTAATAGTGAAGACTTGGAACAGCATGAAAAGATTTTGGCTGAGATCGCTAAATCAAGCAAAAAAGACCCCGTTTGGAGTCCTATGAATGTTATCAACTAAGACTTCTGCTCAAGAAAGTCCGTGTAAAGTTTTTCTAAATCTCTCACATATTCTTTGGTATTAAACAAAGGGGCTGTTAAGCGATTAGCCTCATGTTTCATGCGTAAATCTTTTATTAGTTGCGGTTGAGTAGCAAGCTCTAGAGCTTTTGCATAATACTCTTCTGGGGTATTCACAATCAATTCAGGCATACCTAATGAAGACACCTGACTAGCTGCTATCCTGCCTGCAAAGGTCTGACCTAACTGCGTTAAGACAGGCACACCAGCCCATAAAGCATCAGCAGCCGTAGCGTGTGCATTGTAGTTGGGAGTATCCAAAAAAAGATCTGCTAAACGAAGACGACTTAAATGGTCTTTCCTTGCCGGCACACGGGTCGCAAACACAAGCCTGCGTGCATCAACCCCACGTGCAATAGCCTCATTTTGTAAGTTCTTCATTGCCTTCTCAGAAGTCTTTGATAGCCAAAGGACACTATCTGAGACCTGTTTTAGTAATCTCATCCACAGATCAAAGATATCTGGATTAATTTTGTAAGAATTATTGAAGCATGAGAAGATAAATCCAGCTGCAGGCAAACCTTGACTCTCTCTTGTTGGTAAATCACCAAGTGCAGCAATCGAAATGCTTGTATCTACAGGGAAAAATGAATGCGGCAAACGCGCTATTTTTTCTGTGTAGAAGTCTTGGTGACTCTCAGGAATGGACACTTCATCTGCAATTAAGTAGTCATAAAAATCAGAGCCAGATGTTCCCGCATAACCAAGGTAATTAACTTGTAAGGGTGCAATTTTTTTAGAAAATAAGCCCGTTCTAGCACCTGCAGTGTGGCCATTGAGATCAATCGCTATATCAAGCTCTTGCTCAAGAATGAGATTTTTTGCACTAGTATCATTCAGTGCAAATAACTCGAAGGTGCTATCAAAGCTTGAGATGAGCCCACTCTCAACCTCATCATTGGATTTGGGATTCAAGAAAAAGCCCAACACCTCAAACTTTGACCGATCATGAAAATGAATCAGATTTTGCATCAGGATACCGACCGGGTGATTCTTAAAATCTGAAGAGAAGTATCCAATCCTGATTATGTCATCAGGAGTCCTACTACGTTTTTCAATCTGTTGCGAATCAATTCCTGGATAGCGATCAGCAACAAAAATTTGTGCGCAACGTTTTTGGAGCTCAAGACTTGCCGGAGTTTGTAACAAGGCAAAGGGAATGGTGACAGCATTGTTGTCAGCTAATAAAGATAGCATCTGAGAAACGGTTGGATCAACATCATCCCAAATGCACGACGTTAACTTTGCAGAAAGCAGCTGCCCAATTAAATAAGGGTGCAAGGGCTTTAACGCATAGGCATTTCTATAACTCTCGTAAGCGTTTTCACCAGATTTAAGCTCAAGCAAAGTGTTTCCGTGATTTGACCAAGCTTCGGCATATTTTGGATTCAGCGTTAAGGCTTTTTCATGAGCTAATCTTGCTTCCTCAAAACGCCCCAAGTCAAATAATGCATTGCCATAGTTAGTCCAGGCCTCTGGGTAATTTGCATTTAACTCTAGGGACTTTTGATAGTTGTCGATGGCCTCTAGACTAAAGCTTAAATCTGCAAGTAAGTTACCTCGATTTGACCAGACCAAATAATATTGGGGCTGTAATTCAATTGCTTTGTCATACAGTGAAAAAGCCTTGTCATAGTCTTTGAGCTTGGCATTAGAAGTTCCCATGTCCGTCAGGATTTGAGCATTATTTGGAATCAGGCGAGTCAACTTCTCATAGGTCTTGACGGATTCACCAAATAGATTGGCTCCATACTGGGCCTTCGCTAGATTGGTAAGTAGCTCAGGATTTTTAGGGTCTAATGCTGAAGCTCTAGTAAAGGGCTCTACAGACTCTGCTACTCGCCCTTGCATTGCCAAGCATAGGCCTTGAACTTGAAGGGCTACGATATCTTTAGAATTAATGCGCAATATCGAGCGCGCTATTCGCTCTGCAGACTCAAGCCGCTGGCTTTGAAACTCCAGCATCATTTGCTGGAGTAATGGCGCGTAGGGCTGAGCCATAGCTTAATTCATCAAGCAATTAAATTGCTGCAGCAATCGCTTTACCAAGATCATCCGTTTTAGCAGTACCACCAAAATCAGGGGTTAATGGTGCATGTCCTGAGCCTGCTGATAATACTTTTTCAATGGCGTTAAAAATCGCTTTACCTGCCTCTGGATATCCCAAGTGATCCAGCATCATTGCGCCGCTCCAAATTTGCCCAATAGGGTTGGCAATCATCTTCCCGTAAATATCGGGGGCTGAACCATGTACCGGCTCAAATAATGATGGAAACTTGCCTTCTGGATTAATGCTTCCCGATGGAGCTACCGCAATAGTGCCAGTACACGCAGGGCCTAAATCTGACAAGATGTCTCCGAATAAATTACTAGCAACAACTACATCAAAACGATCAGGATTTATCACAAAATGTGCTGCCAAGATATCGATATGGTACTTATCCGTTCTTACATCAGAAAACTTTTTGGACATCGTCTCCACTCTCTCATCCCAATAAGGCATCGTGATCGCAATACCATTTGATTTGGTAGCTGAAGTGAGGTGTTTCTTTGGACGACTCTGGGCTAAATCATAGGCATATTGCAAAATACGATCGACGCCCTGTCTTGTAAAGACCGATTCTTGAATCACAAACTCGCGGTCAGTATCTGGAAACATTTTTCCACCAACGCTGGAATACTCTCCTTCTGTATTCTCACGTACTACGAAGAAATCAATATCCCCAGGTTTACGATTTGCAAGCGGGCAAGGTACTCCTGGCAATAAACGCACTGGACGTAAATTGACGTATTGATCGAAACCGCGACGGAACTGAATCAAACTACCCCATAATGAAACATGGTCCGGCAAAATATCAGGCATACCCACTGCGCCAAAGAAAATAGCGTCATACTTCATTAAGGTATCAAACCAATCATCCGGCATCATCTTGCCGTGCTTGAGGTAGTAATCGCAGCTTGCAAAATCAAAGTGATCGAACTGCATACCAATATCAAATTTACGATTGGCAGCCTCCAGCGCACGCACACCCTCCGGAATAACCTCTTTACCAATTCCATCACCCGGGATTACTGCAATTTTAGGATTCTTAAATATTTTTTTGGTGTTCATTTGTTAATAGTCTCAAGTAATGATTGTTGGCCAAATTATTGGCATAAAACCTTAATTTTACCCACTTATCTATCGCTAGCTAATAGCGCGGCGGATCTCATCAGGTGGGGCTTTGCCACGCTTGCCGACAGAATCACTATCGTAATCACTGGTATTTTCAATTGTTTCAGGAGCATCCTCTAGCATCCGAATATTGTCTTTTGGGCAGATAGGCGCACCATAACTGGCCCATTTTTTTAATAATGTGACCTCGTAACCGCATTGACCACATTTCGCTTTGCTACGACTGGCATTGCTAGGCCTTGGTGGTGGAAAAACGATGGCCTGATGTGGATACGGACCGAGCTCCTGGCTAATCATCATGAGTTTGACGGTGAGTTCTTCAGTAGCATGCGCCATTCTGGCTGGCCCCTCAAGACCAACGGTTTGGGCAATGCCTTTGAAATCCTCTCCATGTCCACTGAAACAATCGTCTACAGCATGACAAAGCTCATGCACCAAGGTATCAAGCAGTTGAACTGGATCATCAATCTTAGGGGAAATAAAAATCTCATTTACACCGCCACCAGACCGCTCACGCGGCCAGCATTGCCCTAAAGTCGTTCTGGGGCTACTAGACGCTGGAAAACCACAAGACACTCTGACAGGAGGAATAGCATAGCCGGCTTTAGAAAATACTGGCTCAAGATGTCTCACAGCATCTTCCAACCATGCTTCACGAACAGAATGTTGCTTCATTTATATAAAGATTTAGATTAAGAAAAAAGGAAAGCGGCGATTATGCGCCACCAAAAATAGAATGGGCGGAAGATCTGAAAAGGGTAAGCACATCACAAGTTACCCAATCCTCTTCATTACCTGATCCCGGATCCTAAGCACGAGATCAGGCTTCATTTATTAAAGATTTAGTCCAAGGTAATATTCGCTGACTTAATGACTTTGCTCCAATAAGGCAATTCTTTCTTTACCAAAGCTTCAGTTTGAGCTGGAGTGAGATAACGTAATTCCACACCTGCTGCATCCGCACGCTCTTTCACTTCAGGCAGTGCTAAGCTTTTTTTGACAGAATCAGTGAGTTTGGTCACGATTGGAGCAGGAGTTCCAGCAGGGGCAAATAATGCGACCCATGATTCCAACTGAAATGATGGTAAACCAGCTTCGGCAGTCGTTGGAACATTAGGCATACCAGGGTGACGATTCTTACCAGTAACCGCTAAGCCCTTCAACTTGCCGCTCTGAACGTGTTGCATGACTGACGGTGGCGTAGAGATAAATACCTGCACCTGACCTGCTAATACATCCTGAATCGCTGGACCAGAGCCCTTATAGGGAACGTGAACCATATCAATACCAGTAGTTTGCTTAAACATTTCGGTGCCAATATGAGAAACAGAACCGTTACCTTGTGAGGCGTAATTGAGCTTACCTGGATTGGCTTTTGCGTAGGCAATGAATTCTTTCAAATTATTGACTGGTACTGAAGGGTGAACTGCGATCACATTGGTCGACACAGTCAGTAAAGCAATTGGTGAAAAATCCTTAACAGGATCCCAGGGCAATTTATCCATCAAGGCTGGATTACCAACGTGATAACCAGAGTATGAAATTAATAATGTGTAGCCATCTGGTTTTGCATTAGCCACGTATTGATAGGCAATATTTCCACTGGCACCTGGTTTATTGTCTACTACAACAGTTTGACCAATCACTCTTGTAAGCGGCTCACTAAGTAAGCGGGCAGAGGTATCAACCAAACCACCTGGAGGATTTGGTACGACCAAGGTGATTGCCCTATCGGGATAGGATTGCGCGCTAGCAATACTGGTGGCCGTCATAAAACTGAAGATTGCCAATACTTTTTTTGTAATAGTGTATGTGTTCATGTCTATCTCCTGATCATTTCTTGAATAAGCTTATCTCTGGCCTACCTTAACGTTACCAAAAACTGCTTGAGCCTCTCGTGGTAAACAACGCCAATAACGCTCATTCGCATTCACTGTGCCTTCTAGAGCTGCTGCAGCTTCCCAGCCCCATCGCGGTTTGTATAAAAAAGCCCGAGCCAAGGCAATAAAATCAGCATCACCAGCTTGCAAAATAGCTTCGGCTTGATGAGGGTCAGTGATTAGACCAACCGTCATGGTTGGTAAACCAGATTGATCTTTGACAATCTTTGCAAAAGGCACTTGATAGTTTGGTCCTAAGGCAATTTTTTGTTTAGGCGAAATTCCACCTGAAGAAATATGAACAAAGTCACAACCCAAAGGTTTGAGTTGCTTTGCAAAGTTCGCAGTCTCTTCAGGAGTCCAGCCGCCCTCCACCCAGTCACTGGCTGAAATACGAATACCCAATACACCTGAATAGGCAGCTCTTACTGCTGCAAACAATTCCAAGGGAAAACGGATGCGATTCTCAAAAGAGCCACCGTATTCATCGGTTCGTTGATTCGCAATCGGCGATAAAAATTGATGGAGCAAATAACCATGGGCGCCATGGAGCTCAATCCCATCAAGGCCTATGCGATCTGCGCGTTTAGCCGCAATCACAAATGCATCAATTAATTCTTTAAGCTCTGTTTTTGAGAGTTCGTGCGGCAAACGCTCGCCCTCTAGCTGAGGGATCGCTGAAGGAGCTACCGTTTCCCAGCCACCCTGACCAACTGGCAATAGCTGACCACCATGCCAAGGTGTTGCACTCGAGGCTTTGCGGCCAGCATGAGCTAACTGAATAAACACTGGGCTTGCTGGGGCCAATTGACGTGCACGGCTCAGCTTGTCTTTTAGAGCTGCTTCAGTGCGGTCATCCCACAATCCCAAACAGGCCGGGGTAATCCTAGCCTCTGGGGTAACCGCTGTTGCTTCAATAATAAATAATGCTGCCCCGCTATTGAGCAGGTTACCCCAATGCATTAAATGCCAATCGGTTGCCTCGCCATTGGAGGCTGAGTATTGGCACATGGGGGCGACAACAATGCGATTGGCAAGTGCTAGGGGTCCACGCGGAGAATGAAGGGTATAGCTTGAAAACAGCAGGCTCATAAAGGTGTCTTAAAGGTCGAAAAATGGGTCAAAATACTAAAAATGCCTTAAAGCGATAGAATACTAAAAACCAGAATATACGAGACAGCAAAGTCGCGCAGGCTAACCTAGCATCCGGCTTTTCTACCCTGAAAAACTATCCAAACTAAGCAAAAAAGACTATGAATGCACCCCAAGCCTTTGAATCTAAAGAAGATATCGGCCACTTTGTTGGCGGCTCTATTGTTAACCCTAAAGATGGTCGTTTTGCGGATGTCTATAACCCAGCAAAGGGTTCAGTTGCTCGCAAGGTTGCATTAGCTAGTCGTAAGGAGGTAGACGCTGCCGTTGCCGTTGCCCAAAAGGCTTTTGTTTCATGGAGTCAAACTAGCCCACTGCGTCGCGCACGCATCCTTTTTAAGTATCTTGATCTACTCAACGCTCACCGCGATGAATTAGCAGCCATTATTACCGCTGAACACGGTAAAGTATTCACAGATGCACAAGGTGAAGTCACCCGTGGGATTGAGATCGTAGAATTTGCTACTGGGATTCCAGAACTCCTCAAAGGTGAATATACCGAACAGGTTTCAACAGATATTGATAACTGGGTCATGCGCCAACCTTTAGGAGTTGTCGCTGGTATTACACCATTTAACTTCCCGGTCATGGTCCCGATGTGGATGTTCCCGGTTGCGATTGCTTGCGGTAATACCTTCATCCTCAAGCCAAGTCCAACAGACCCTTCCGCATCTTTGCTCATGGCGAAGTTACTAAAAGAAGCAGGTCTTCCTGATGGTGTATTTAACGTGATTCAGGGTGACAAGGAAGCGGTTGATGCCTTGATTGAAAATCCTGACGTACAAGCCATCAGTTTTGTTGGCTCGACACCCATTGCGAACTATATTTATGAGCGTTGCGCCCACTTTGGCAAACGTTCACAAGCATTAGGTGGCGCCAAGAACCATATGGTAATCATGCCTGATGCTGATATTGATAAAGCCATTGATGCTTTGGTAGGCGCAGCATACGGATCCGCTGGTGAACGCTGCATGGCAATCTCTGTTGCTGTTTTAGTTGGTGATGCTGCTGAGAAGATTATGCCTAAGCTAATTGAACGCACCAAGACACTGAAAGTGAAAAATGGTATGGAGCTTGATGCTGAGATGGGCCCTATCGTTACTAAAGCCGCTTTAGAGCGCATCACTGGTTATATTGATAGTGGCGTTGCATCTGGAGCCAAACTGCTTGTAGACGGTCGTGGACTCAAAGTTCCCGGCAATGAAAATGGCTTCTTCTTGGGTGGCACCTTATTTGATAACGTGACCCCCGATATGAAAATATACCTCGAGGAAATCTTTGGGCCAGTTCTCTCTTGCTTGCGTGTGGCCAATTTCACTGAGGCACTAAACCTCGTCAATTCTTGTGAATTTGGTAACGGTGTTGCTTGTTTCACTAGCGATGGCAATATCGCCCGTGAATTTGCTCGACGCGTGCAAGTTGGCATGGTTGGTATCAATGTGCCTATTCCTGTACCCATGGCTTGGCACGGTTTTGGTGGCTGGAAAAAATCTCTGTTTGGCGATATGCATGCCTATGGCAAAGAAGGTGTTCGCTTTTACACCAAGCAAAAGAGTGTCATGCAGCGCTGGCCTGAAAGTATTGCCAAGGGTGCAGAGTTTGTCATGCCGACCTCAAAATAAGCACTCATCAATCCAAATAAAAAATAGCGATCTTCGGATCGCTATTTTTTATATTGCAGCCAAGAAATTACTGCAGGGTATTTTTGAAAGCCGGCATTAAAGGAACGGCTAAGACCTCAATACCCTCTTCCCTTAAAGACTCAGCCTCATCTAGGGTAGTTTGTCCACGAATGCTCCGCTCCGGTGACTCTTTGTAGTGGATCCTCCTAGCTTCTTCAGCAAACGAAGTACCAACATCTTCAGATTTACCCATCAAATCACGCATTCCCTTCAAAAAGGCAGCCTGAACCTGGGCTTCCAAATGGGAATGATCATTTCCTGTTAAGGCAACCACATCACCGCTAGTAGAGCCAATATTCTCATTGGGAGTAGTTAGCGCTGTAGAGGCAGTCCTTGCAATGTGAGGTGCAGAAGGCATACGCGTGATTTCAGGGCTATCACAAACTGGACAGGCGAGCATACCCTTATCCTGCTGAGCAAGACAATCGTCCTCTGAGGCAAACCATCCCTCAAAGCGATGATCCAAGGGGCAAGTGAGGTTGTAGACTTTCATAAGACCTATATAGGGGCAAAATTACCAAAATCAATAGATCTTATTTTAATAGGATTTGAAAATGACCTATTTAATAGGCCTAGGGCTAATCAAGCCACGGCGATAACGATCCAGCCAATAGGTCGAAATCGTGGTTTTAACGTCTGTAATCTCACCCTCTTCCACCCAAGCAATTAACTGCTCTAAAGGCGCCGCAAAGACGTCTAAAAACTCTTCATCATCTAATTTGCTCTTACCGGGAACTAAATCTTCCGCTAAATAGATATCAATGAATTCTGTTGAATACGAAATGACTGGATGAATGCGGCGAATGTAACTCCATTTTCTAGCGGTATAGCCAGTCTCTTCTTCTAACTCTCGTTTTGCGCACAAGAGATGATCCTCACCAATTTCTAATTTTCCAGCTGGGATTTCAATACAAGCTTTTGCAATTGGATACCGGTACTGGCGCTCAAGCAGGACCCTACCATCCTCTAATAATGCAAGGACTGCCACAGCACCAGGATGCGTTAAATACTCTCGAGCTGCTAACTCACCATCTGGTAAACGCACTTGGTCTCGTTTCATATTTAAAAAGATGCCACCATAGATATCTTCGCCAGAAATTCGATCTTCGCGTAAATGCTCATCACCTACAGGTAGGTCTTTGAATGATTTTTCGGTCATGGAGAATCTTTCAATATGGGTTCAATCAATAATTAAGCAATGGTACAAAGGCCTTATGTCATTCAAATGTCATACCAGCTACCTAAAACAAGAAAGGCCCCCACGGGAGCCTTTAATTCATCCAGTCAATAAAATTATGAGCCCAATAAAGTTCGGCGCATTGCATCTAAGCAAACACTCATCAATCCGGCAGGAATAATACCGATTAATAAAACCAAGATCGTGTTCAGACTCAATAATCCCTTGGCAAATGCAGAGCCTGAGACTGTAACTTCGTGAGATGGTTCATCAAAGTACATGACTTTTACCACTCTCAAGTAATAGAAAGCACCGATCAAAGAGGCCATTACGGCAATGACAGCTAAGAAGGTATGCTCCGCATCCACCAAGGCTTCTAGTATGCCCAATTTAGCTGCAAAACCAACTGTAGGCGGAATGCCTGCCAATGAGAACATCATAACTAAGCCAATAAAGGCAAACCAAGGATGTTGCTTATTTAAACCTTTGAGCCCTTCTAAGGTCTCACAGTCATAGCCTTTGCGCGAGAGCGCCATCAAGAGACCGAAGGTACCCAAGGTTGTCAAAACATATGTGATGACGTAAAACATCGATGCACTAAAGGCGTGATCATCAAACACCGACAACATGCCAAGCAGTACAAAACCCATCTGCGCAATCGCTGAGTAAGCCAGCATGCGTTTCACGTTAGTCTGAGCAATCGCAGTCACGTTGCCAACAACTAGGGATAGAACAGCCAACAGTACTAACATTGGCTGCCAGTCGCCCATCAACGGCAATAAGGTATTAATCAATAAGCGGAATAACAATGCAAATGCTGCTAACTTAGGTGCCGCAGCAATCATGAGGGTAACTGCAGTTGGCGCACCTTGATAAACATCAGGAACCCACATGTGGAAAGGTACAATGCCTAACTTGAACGCCAATCCAGAAACAATAAACACCAGACCAAAAGCCATGACTAAATGGTTTACGCGAGGGTCAGCAACTGTTTTGAAAATCTCAATTAAATCTAAAGAACCCGTCACGCCATACAGCATGGACATACCGTATAGTAGAAAGCCTGAAGCAAGAGCTCCTAGGATAAAATACTTAATACCAGCCTCTACACTCTTCTCACTAGTATGGCGCATCGCGACCAAGGCGTACATCGGCAAAGCCATGAGCTCGAGACCAAGATAAAGGGTTAAGAGATTCGCGCCTGAGATTAATACCAGTTGACCCAATAGAGCCAATAGCACCAGCACAATAAAGTCTGGACGGAATAAAGCGCGATCCGATAAATATTGCTTGGAATAAATCAAGCTCACTAATACCGCAGCACAAGAACATGCTTTGAGTAGGTTTGACAAAGGGTCAGACTGAAACAAGCCGTTCATTGCCACTAAAGACACGTCACCCAAACGACCCACAAAAGCAAAAATCAAATAAATCAACAGAATTAAAGAGAAGAAATAAACAAAACCTACACCACGCGGTGTATGGAAAATATCTTGCTCAACTCCAGGGGTTGAAGTGACTGTTTCGCGAACATAAACACTGGCTACCAGCAATATGCAGGTAGCAATCAGTAAAACGAGTTCCGGCAGGATAGCGTATAGGTCGAATGCTTGCATTTGCTTTTACTCAGAGTTTGCTAACAGCAACATGCTGCAGCAGATTGATTACGGCTGGATGAATGATGTCGGTAAATGGTTTTGGATATACACCCATTCCAATCACGCAGATCGTCAATACAGTCATCATGAAATATTCACGGGCATTGAGATCTTTGAGTACCTCAACATGTACGTTGTTGATAGTGCCAAAAAATACGCGTTTGACCATCCACAATGAATAGGTAGCTCCAAGGATCAATGCAGTTGCTGCTAAGACACCGATCACAAAGTCGTAATCAACTGCAGCCAATATCACCATGAATTCACCAACGAAGCCTGATGTAGCCGGTAATCCACAGTTAGCCATGGCCATCAAAACTGCAAAGGCAGTAAAAGCCGGCATACGATGTACTACGCCGCCGTAATCTGCAATTTGACGGGTATGCATGCGGTCATATAAAACACCGATAGACAGGAACATCGCACC
>NZ_JACVPE010000001.1:0-171007 GCF_018882005.1 Polynucleobacter sp. es-GGE-1 | reverse complement strand
GCTTGCCGCGCCACTCAACCATGCGCATTTCATCTGGCTTCATACCTGAAATATCGATCTCAACAGCAGCTCCAGCGGCTTTAGCACGCTCGGAAGGCTCAAAACTGTCTACAAAAGGGTATAGGGCTGCTGCTGCACCTACGCCACCTACTGCAGATGTGGCGATCAGCCAATTGCGACGATCCTTGTCCATACTGGGCTTGTCACTCATTTACAAAATTCCTAGAAAGGGTATTTAAGGGTGGAAATTGCTTAAACCTAGTATTTTAAAGTAAAAAGTGGGGTAGGCAAGAAAGTTATGGGGTTAATCTCAGCTTAATTACTATTCAGCCAAAAAAGGAAGCATTTATGAGCGTTTTAAAGGAATTCCAGGACTTTGCGGTCAGGGGTAATGTGATCGATTTGGCGGTGGGCGTCATTATTGGCGGCGCTTTTGGAAAAATTGTGGACTCCATGGTAAATGACATCGTTATGCCGGTCATTTCCATCCTTTTGGGCGGTCATATTGACTTTACCAATCTATTTCTTGTCCTTGGCAGCGTGCCAGAAGGTGTGCCGAGAACTTTTGATGCCCTAAAAAAAGCGGGGGTACCGATTTTTGCGTATGGGAATTTCATCACCATTTCCATCAACTTCCTCCTATTAGCATTTGTCATTTTGCAGATGGTAAAGGTGGTTAATAGGATTCGCTTAATTGATGCACCGGCACCACCCTCAGCACCGGAAGAGGTAGTTTTATTAAGAGAAATTCGTGACAATTTAAAAAACATAAAACACTAATGAGCTAATTGATATTTTAGTCTTTGAATCAATAATATTGATTTCAATAATATGGACAATCAATACAACAAATCCAAAAAATACTTTGATAACGGTCTAGAGTTATTAAAAGTAAAGTCTTATTCGCAGGCTGAAACCGCTTTTAGAAAGGCTAATGAACTGACTCCTAATAGGATGTCTGTTTTATTGAATTTATCAACCTGCCTCATTGAACAAGATCAATGGGATGAAGCTTTTAAATTTATATCTCTAGCCCTTGAACTAATTCCCGACGATGAAGATGCCTTGCTAAATCTTGGCATCTATCAGGCACATACGAGTCTTACGCTAGAAGCGCTTGCTTCTTTTAATAAGGTGCTATCTAAAAATGCAAAAAATGAAAAGGCTCTAATTAATAAAGGTAATATTCTTCAAGATATCTTCCAACACCACGAAGCCCTTGACTGCTTTAATATTGCGCTTGAAATTAACCCAACCTCTGTAGAGGCTTTGATTGGAAGGGGGAATGTTAAAAATTTTTTCAAACTCTATGACTCTGCAATAAAAGATTTTGGAGCTGCAATAAATCTTGATCCAGAAAATCCTAAAGCTAACACTAACAAGGGTATGGCTCTTATTCGGCTTGGTGACTTTAAAAATGGATGGAAATTCTATGAGCACCGCTGGGGTATTCACGACATAAAACGCTATGGCTGGCAAGCTAATATTCCAACATGGAATGGTGAATATGGTGGCGATAAAAAAACGATTCTTGTCTTAAGCGAGCAAGGCTTTGGAGACAATATTCAACTTGCCCGTTACCTTCCGCTGCTAACTGAAAAATATGGATTCAATGTTCAATTTTACAGTCCTAAAGCGCTTTGTACACTAATGCAAACATTGCACCCAAAAATTAAAGTAGTTAGCAATCTAATTGGTTTGCCACCAAATATTGAATACCAAATCCCAATTATGAGTCTTCCTTACTTATTTGGGACAGACCTAAGCAACATCCCTGCTAATACCCCATATTTTTTTCTCCCTCCAGATTTTTCTCTTAAGTGGCGCGAGAGAATCTCTGAATCGGCAAATACCAAGTCCTGGAATCCTACCTTACAAATTGGTATTTGCTGGCGTGGCTCAGGGAAGTATGCAGGACAAGCAAATGCAAGACGAGACCTCAACAGTCAATCCCTTGAATTGCTAGTCTCAAAGCTCAAAGATCAAAATGTTCAATTGCACTCACTTCAAGCAGATTTAGATTTGCAGGATATACAAATCGTAAAAGATTTAGGTCTTTATGTTCACCAAAATGACTTAAGCGATTTCCTGCAAACTGCCTACCTAATTAATGAGCTGGATATCGTGATTTCGATTGATACTGCAGTAGGCCATCTGTCCGGCGCATTAAATAAGCTAACTTATTTACTTCTCCCGGACCCACCAGACTTTATGTCTCTCATTGATAGAGAGGACACGCCTTGGTATCCCAGCACTCTTCTAATAAGGCAAGACAAGCCTGGAGATTGGACTTCAGTGATTACAAAACTCATGCAACATTTAAATAGGCAAAAAAAAACCACCGCATAAGCGGTGGTTTTTAATTTCTAGAATCGTTAAGTTAACGATATTAGAAAGTGTGGCGAAGACCTAAAGCGTACTGGTTAGCACTTGCACCAGATCCAGCAGTAGAAGGCGTGCCGGAAGTAGATTGTTGCTGACCATAAATAGCGTACAAGTTTGTGCGCTTGCTTAGGTAGTAGTTGCTACCTAACTGCCAGCCAACAAAACGTACGTTTGCAGAAGCTTCAGTAGTTTTGTAGTTACCCTGGCCAATACTGCCCCAAGACTCAATTACAGGAGTGATGTAGCTACGAACACCGATCTGCTGGGCGTTACGATTTAACTGCTGACCAGCAACTACTGACGTTGCAGAAGTGCCGTTACCAATGGTAAAAGATGAAGTTACATCGTTTTGTACCTTACGACCAACCCACTGAGCATAAGCCTTCAAAATACCGAAGTCATATGTAGCACCTGCAAACATTTGCTTGTCAGAAAGCAGTGTAGGAGCTAAAAGAAGTCCGGTTGCAGACAATTGACCAGCTAAAGGACCTGTGCTACCTGTATTCATTAATGTACCACTTGAAGCGTAAACACCGTTTGTCAACTGTGACTTAAAGGACTGATAAGCAGCAGTTACAAACAACTTGTTCCAAGTGTAGTCAAGACCAGCGCCCCAACCGTTCCAGTTAACGTTACCACCGCCACCAGAAGAGTTGCTAGTTGCGGCTAACTGTGATGAATTTGCATTATTCAATGCATACATACCGTTCAATTTGAAGCCAGCAACTACCTCAGAAGAAAAAGTCAAAGCATTAGAAGCGCGGTTAGTAAAACCTACGCTGTTGTTAGTACCAGAGGCATTGTTATCCGCTGTATAAACAGAACCGGCGTTGTAAATAACGTCACCAGCGATGCTGTTGTACTGACCTGGGTTAGTTGCTGCGCCAGAGTTAAAGATTAGGGTGTATTGACGACCCATTGCAACTTGACCTAGACCATTTTTCTTGATACCAACAAATGATTGGCGGTTATCAACACCAGAACCACCAGCTTGGGTAGTTCCTTGAATAGAATCTTTATCGGTACTGCCAGACAATGAAGAATTTGTAGGTGTCAAACCAAGTTCAACGGTAAAGAATGCAGAAGAGCCACCACCTAAATCTTCAGTACCTTTGAAGCCCAAGCGAGATGTTTGCTCGTTACCTGCACCAAATGCATTTTTAACAATCTTAGTTGTTTGTGTATTAGCAACGTTAATGCCAGCATTGGTCGCGGATGGTGCTGCTACTTCTTTAGCATTTGAACCAACATAACCAACGTCCAAAATACCGTAAACGGTGACGCTGGACTGAGCCTGAGCAGCACCAGCAAAAGCTGTTACCGCTGCAACTGCAAATAGCGATTTTTTCATTCTGTAAATCTCCATAAATTAAAAGTAATGCCCTAGTAAGACCGGGACAATTGAATTTTCAGTCCTTTGCCTTACTAGGCTAGTCGTAAAGGTATTTACAGGCTCTTTTTGCTTGTCAAAAGGTAGTTTTTTGGCTTTCTTCGTTGTATCTCGACAACAAGAGCTTAGATTTCTGCCTTTTAAGATCTCTAGATGCCAAAATTGTCATATGGCAAGTCGCGAATTCTTAAAAATCCTTAGCTCAGCACGTCTTGGTGATGTATTAGCGCAACAAAAGTTAACCGATGCATACCTGACCGGTGCATTCAAAACCCCCATTCAACCTGCTAACGCTTTGATTTGGTTAGAAAAATCCTATTTGCTGATTCAAAATCAAATCTCAGAGAGGGTTAACTCAAAAAGCCCTGAAATTCTTAAAGTATTTCAGCAATTAGCCACCATTCCACTCGCTCAAACTTTTAACTCCCCCGCATTTCATTTTGGCTGGAAATCCTTTTGGCAACTGGCCGAAGCCAAGAGCGAGTCAAGCTTAACTTTTGCAGCCAAATGGCAATTAGCAGACTTACTTATTAATCCAAGTAATCAAGAAGTTCAATTGCAGCTTGTGGATTGGCTAAAGAAAAATAACTCGACCACTTTGGGTGAAAAATTAGCGAGTCTTGAATTCAATGGACTTCAAAAAATTGCTCGGCATTATTTACAAGAACTGGCAGATGGAAGCTCTGAGTTTGAAAAACAAGCCAAAGATTTACTCATTAAACTGCAACCCAAAAATGAGGCTCTTTCTGGGCTATGGAATACATGGTTAGACAGCCAGAATGAATATGCCTTAGCTCAGGCTGCTGAATTGGGTCTAACGGCTGCAAAACTCACTTTAGGTCTGCGGCTCGCTCAATTTGAGGGCAATAAAGAGAGTAAGTCAAATGCATCTCTTAAAAAAGCGGCGTATTGGCTTCAACTTGCAGCAAAAGATGGTGATCGTAATGCCTGGTATACGCTCGGTGAAATTTATCGTCGCCCCCAATTTTCTGGATATAGCGCCGCGGAAAGCGATCGCTGCTTTGATCGTGCAGCTGATCTTGGGCATCCACAAGCACAATTACGAAAAGGTGCAAACCTCTGGCGCAAGCGTGAAAAAATCGAAGAAAAAGTTCTTGGGCTACAAGCATCCTATTGGGTTTGGCAAGCAAGTCAGCAAGACGTTCCTGAAGCAAAAGAATTGCTGAGAAAAATATTAGTCAGCTGCCCCCATCCCGAGAAAAATGATTGGCATAAACTGGCTCAATGCGCAGATCATGCTATCAATCATCATGCGGAACATAAATTAGACCTCGAATGGCTAATGCTCTGTCACCGCATTGTCATTGCTAATCAATTTAACCTTAGTAAAGCAGAGTTATTGCTATCTGAAGTAAGCCAACTTCAGCATGAACATTGCGTAGTAGTGGATATTCGCTGGGAGCTTCCAAAGATATTGCCAAGACTCATTCAAATTGAGACGACTCAACAGCGTCGCGCTTTACTAGCTGCTGGAAAAGTCTTTGCGGGCACTGACCCAGATATTGAAGGCAATTTACGCCAGAGACGTTATCGCTTTGATCAGGTGACTGACTGGTTAAGCGCGACGTTTTCTAAAAATCTGAAAATTCAAACCGATACTGAACTCGCTTAGCTTGCGGTTTTACTTTCTTCTTCATCATCGGACGTCTTTGGCATGTAGAAGCGCGCCACTAATAAACCCAACTCATACAGCAGAGTCATAGGCACTGCCAGCAATAACTGAGAAAGAACATCTGGCGGAGTCACTACTGCAGAGATAACAAAAGCACCAACAATCACGTAGGGTCGAATCTCTTTTAATTTTGCCAAAGAGACAATACCCATACGAACTAAAACGACAACTACCACCGGAACTTCAAAGGTAATACCAAACGCTAAGAAAGTATTCATAGCAAAACCAAGGTACTTATCAATATCAGTAGACATCTCTGCGCCCAATGGTGCGTTATAACTTGCCATAAAATTAAACACAGTCGGAAATACCAAAAAATAGGCAAATGCCATACCAAAGATAAATAGACTGTAGCTACTCACAACTAATGGAATAACCAACTTGCGCTCATGTTGATATAGGCCGGGGGCAATAAAAGCCCATAGTTGATAAATCACTATCGGCAAAGCAATGATGAAAGCCACCAACATCGTGACCTTCATGGGCACAAAGAAAGAGCCCGTTACATCCGTCACAATCATCTTGCCGCCCGCAGGCAATGAATCAAGCAGCGGCTGCGAGAACAAATGAAAAATATCTGGCGCCCAATAAACCAAGCAAACAAACACCACAATAATCGCTAATGCAGACTTGATCACGCGATCACGCAGTTCAAATAAATGCGATAGAAAAGATTCTTGCAAACCTGAATCTTCGGTAGAGTTATTTTCTGTCATGCCAATCTAATTTTTATTTGCCAGCACTATGATGAAAGCGCTTCATTCTTGCGGCACCAGATTGCACACGAGTACGTACGCCAGCTGAACGTTTAAACCAAATAGGTCTTGCTGCACGCCTAACGCCCCAGCTATTGCGCCCCTGCCGCTTAGTCTTATCTAAAACAGCTCTTTCATCAAGAGGCAACTTCTCAAAATTGGTTTCAAAAATATCCGCCTGATCTGTGAGATTTGCGTTTGCTTCGCTTGCTACCGAGCTAATACTGTTTTCAACTTCTTTTAAGGCAGATGCACTTTCTTCGCGGAACTTTTTAAATTCCTCAACTTCCATCTGCCGATTTACTTCGGATTTAAGGTCTGCCATATAACGTTGCGCACGACCAAATAAATTACCAGCCATACGAGCTACTTTTGGCAAGCGCTCTGGACCAACCACCACCAGAGCTACAACTGCAATCAGCGCAAGTTTTGAAACCCCTAAATCAATCATCTTAGGGAGCTAAATGAGGACCGCACGATTTCTCTTTGCGCTATGAACAAATGATGTGAATTATTTATTAAGGTCTTTAGCCTGCACATCCACAGTTTTTTCTGTTGATGCAGCAGCTTGCTGGATTTGTTCCTTAGGCTCATCAGATGGCTTCATGCCGTCCTTAAATCCCTTAACAGCACCGCCCAAATCTTGACCGATATTGCGCAATTTCTTGGTACCGAATACCAACATTACGATGACCAAAACAATTAACCAATGCCAAATGCTAAATGAACCCATCTCTAATCTCCTTGGAATTCCTAAACTTCTTCTTTATCTTACTTTTTCCAGGGACGCGGACCGCCCATCACATGCAAGTGCAAGTGATAAACCTCCTGCCCACCATCTACCCCGTTATTGACCATCAATCTAAAGCCGCCGTCTATTCCAGGTCGGCAACCCTGCTCTTTGGCAAGACGAGGCGCTAATTCCATCATTCTACCTAGCAAAGGGGCATCGATGCTTTCCGCCAACTCCAGCATGGGGATATGTTTCTTCGGAATCATTAAAAAATGCACTGGAGCAGCAGGATTAATATCCTTAAAGGCATAGATCTCTTCATCCTCATACACCTTTTGAGACGGAATCAAGCCCTGAGAAATCTTACAAAATAGGCAATTAGGATCGTGGCTCATCTTTTCCTATTCTTCCTTATTCCTTATTCGCTGCTTTTCTGGCAGCTTTTTCTTCAATTCCTGAGGTACCCAGGCGACGATCAAGCTCAGCAATCACGTCTTCAGGGCGCAAATTGAACTGAGACAGCGCAATTAAACAGTGAAACCAAAGATCCGCCATCTCCCCAACCAAGAGCTTTTGCTGTTCAGCCGCTAGATTTGAACTGCGCGCATCTTTAGCAGCCATGACAGCCTCGGTTGCCTCCTCGCCAATCTTTTTGAGGATGCCGTCATCACCCTTTGAAAAAAGTAGGGCGGTATAAGAGGTTTTTGGGTCAGCATTGCCAGCCTTAAACGCATCCCGACGTTGATCCACCACATCAGCCAAATGAGCTAATGCAGAATCTAAATTAGAAGGTTTATTTACTGAGCTACTCATAGCTTCATTTTATGTCTTTTATGAAAGACTTTTATTTTGGCTTGGACTCGTCCACCCAAGTCAAATTACCTGAGTCCCACTGCTGGAAAAAACAGCTGTGCTCACCGGTATGACAAGCAATTCCATCTTTTTGCTCAACAATGAGCAAAATCGTGTCTCCATCACAATCCAAGCGAATTTCTTTCACCCTCTGGGTATGGCCAGATTCCTCGCCCTTGTGCCAAAGTTTTTGACGTGAGCGCGTCCAGTAGACCGCCTCGCCTAAACGCAAAGTAGCCAACAAGGCATCGCGATTCATCCAGGCCATCATCAGGATATCTTTACTACCAAACTCTTGCGCAATCACTGGAACCAAGCCTTGCTCATTCCAAGCGACGGCATCGAGCCAGGGCCCTACTTGAATAGATTCAATTGGGGTAAATGTGCTCTTAGGCTTGTTCATACCTAAACTTTACCGTGAAAGTGGTGAATTCTGAAATTCGACTAAATACGAACCGGAATTCCCTGGGCAGCCATATATTCTTTTGCCTGACCAACGGTGTACTCGCCATAGTGAAAAATACTTGCGGCCAAGACAGCGTCTGCATGACCTTGGGTAATACCATCAACCAAATGCTGCAAATTGCCCACGCCGCCAGAAGCAATTACTGGAACGGAGACCGCATCGCTTACTGCAGCAGTGAGGGCTAAGTCAAAGCCATCTTTACTACCATCGCGATTCATACTCGTCAGGAGAATTTCTCCAGCACCGCGTTTGGCAACTTCAATAGCCCATGCCACCACATCGATTCCAGTAGCGGTTCTGCCGCCATGCGTAAACACTTCCCAATTTCCTGCCTCAGTTTGTTTGGCATCAATTGCAACAACGATGCATTGAGAGCCGTAATAGGCTGCCGCATCTGAAACTAAATCTGGATTAGTGATGGCGGAAGAATTGATGCTCACTTTATCAGCACCAGCATTAAGTAAGCGACGCACATCAGCGACTGCACGTACACCACCACCAACAGTAAGCGGAATAAATACTTGTGAAGCGACATCTTCAATAATGTGCAGGATCAAATCACGCCCATCGGACGTTGCAGTAATGTCTAAGAAAGTTAACTCATCAGCGCCTTGTGTGTCGTAACGTTTGGCGATTTCTACAGGATCGCCTGCATCACGCAAACCAACAAAGTTCACCCCTTTAACAACGCGCCCTGCTGTGACATCCAAACAAGGAATAATTCTTTTGGTTAACACTAGATAATGTTCTTTTTGTATTTGAGTGTTAACTCATCAGCATATTTTTGAGCAGCTGCTAGATCAAGGTCACCAGCATAAATAGAGCGGCCAGCAATCACGCCCATCACACCCTCTTCTTCAGCTTTGCAGAGCGCTTCAATATCTTTATTATTGGAAAGGCCGCCACTGGCAATCACTGGAATACGAATTGCTTGAGCCAACTTCATCGTGGCACCAATGTTAACGCCTTGGAGCATGCCATCGCGACCAATGTCGGTATAGATAATGGCCTCTACACCCCAATCTTCAAACTTCTTAGCGAGATCAATTACTTCATGGCCGGTAATCTTGCTCCAACCATCAGTGGCTACTTTGCCGTCGCGAGCGTCAAGGCCTACCATCACCTGTCCAGGAAATGCTGTGCAAGCATCCTGCACAAAGCCGGGATTTTTTACTGCAGCAGTGCCAATAATCACTGTGCTAATACCATCATCCAATAAACGTTCAATTGTTTCCAGATCCCGAATACCACCACCAAGTTGAACCGGAATTTCATCTCCGACTGCTTTCAAAATCGATTTGATAGCGGACTCATTTTTGAGTTTTCCAGCAAACGCGCCATTCAGATCAACTAAGTGCAACCGTCGCGCGCCTTTGCTAATCCAATGCGCAGCCATAGCCCCTGGATCTTCAGAAAATACCGTGGCTTTGTCCATATCACCTTGTTCTAGTCGAACGCAGTGGCCGTCTTTAAGATCAATTGCAGGGATGAGCAGCATAGTGAAACGTTAATAAATTAATTAAGGTTGCCAAGAAAGAAAGTTTTGATAAAGCTTTAACCCGTATTCTGCACTTTTTTCCGGATGAAATTGCGTTGCAAAAATATTATCTCTTGCAACCGCAGATGTAAACCAATCGCCGTATTCAGTAGATCCAGCAGAATCTTCTTTACGTTGCGGCACAACATAGTAGCTATGCACAAAATAAAAACTTGTTAAATCTGGGATTCCCTCCCAAATCGGATGCTGACGGTCTTGACGGACTTGATTCCAGCCCATGTGGGGCACTTTGTAAGCTGAGCCGTCGGCTTGCTTTTTACCGTTTAAATCAAAGCGACGTACTTCCCCGGAAATGAGCCCCAAACAAGGTGTCCATTGTTCATTAGTCCGAACTTCTGCACTTTTATCAAAGAGCATTTGCTCACCTACACAAACCCCTAACAATGGCTTGTTTTTGGCGGCTTCTAGCAATGCTTCGAGGAGACCTGACTCCTCAAGATGTTTCATGCAATCAGGCATGGCGCCTTGACCAGGTAACACCACACGATCGGCAGTACGAATTTCTTCTGGCTTGTGAGCAATCAATATCTTGTCATCAAGCGCAACATGATGACAAGCCTGATATACAGAACGAAGGTTACCCATTCCGTAATCAACGATCGCAATAGTTTGCGCCAAAATTTAGCCTATCTTTGCTGTTATCTATCGGGCAACTAGAAGTATCTAGATTAGAGACTACCTTTGGTTGAGGGAACCGAACCAGAGGCGCGTGGATCAATTGCTAAAGCCATCCGAAGCGCACGCCCAAAGGCTTTAAAGACCGTCTCAATCTGGTGGTGCGCGTTGATACCGCGCAAATTATCAATGTGCAAAGTCACTCCTGCATGGTTTACAAAACCACGGAAGAACTCGATGCTTAGATCAACGTCAAAATCACCAACCCGCGCACGGGTAAATGGGACATTGAATTCCAGGCCTGGGCGCCCAGAGAAATCGACCACTACGCGTGAAAGGGTTTCATCCAAAGGAACATAGGAGTGGCCATAACGGGTAATACCTGCTTTATCGCCCACTGCCTTTGCAAATGCTTGGCCCAATGTAATCCCCACATCCTCAACGGTGTGATGATCATCAATATGGGTATCGCCCTGCGCCACTACTTTCAAGTCAATCATGCCGTGACGGGCAATCTGATCGAGCATATGGTCTAAGAAAGGGACGCCTGAAGCTAGTTCGGCCTTCCCAGTACCATCTAAATTGATGGAAATTTGAATTTTGGTTTCCGAAGTGTTTCGGGTAACGTCGGCTTGCCGCATGCTTCATTGCGCCGCGAGGCGAAGTGTTGATTGAAGCCTCATAATATCATTCCTAGAAGATATATAAATGCTGAAATTACTTCACTTTTTTTCTGATTTTTGACCTGAGTACCCTCATGAGCCGTTTTTGGAGCCCCGTTGTTCAAACTTTGACCCCCTATGTTCCTGGGGAGCAACCGCAAATGCAGCGGCTGGTAAAGCTCAATACGAACGAGAGTCCTTATGGCCCATCACCAAAAGCGTTGGCAGCGATCAATAGTCAAACAAACGATGACTTGCGCCTCTACCCAGATCCAGAAGGTGTGGCCCTAAAACAAGCTATTGCCAAATTGCATGGCCTAAATCCAAACCAAGTATTTTTAGGAAATGGTTCGGATGAGGTTTTAGCTCACGTTTTTGCGGGTTTATTGAAGCAAAACAAACCAGTTCATTTTCCAGATATTACTTATAGCTTCTATCCGGTTTACTGCAAGCTCTTTGGCATCGAATATCAAACGATTCCACTAGGAAACGATTTTGAAATCAATACTAGCGATTTCAGCAAACCCAATGGTGGCGTTATTTTCCCCAATCCCAATGCCCCCACTGGCAGATCTATTGCCAGGTCAGAGATTGAAAAACTACTCGCGAAGAATAAAGACTCTGTAGTAGTAATTGATGAAGCCTACGTAGATTACGGAACAGAGTCCTGCATTCCCCTCTTGCGCGGTAATCAGTGTCCTGAAAATCTTTTAGTAGTGCATACGCTTTCTAAATCTAGAGCCCTTGCCGGCCTACGAGTTGGCTTTGCTCTTGGTCACCCCACCTTGATTGAAGGCTTAGAGCGGGTAAAAAATAGTTTTAACTCTTATCCATTAGGGCGCCTTGCTCAAGCAGGTGCCATTGCAGCCATTGAGGATCAAGCGCACTTAGAAGCAACCAGTGCAAAAGTGATTCAGACACGTACAAAATTAGTTGAGCAATTGAATACTTTGGGTTTTGATACCTTGCCATCAACCGCAAACTTTATTTTTACTCGTCACCCAAAACATTCTGGCGCAAAAATGTACCAAGCCTTAAGAGATCGCGGGATCATCGTACGTCATTTCCAATCTGCGCGTATTGAAGAATTCTTGCGCATTACGATTGGTACAGACGAACAAAGCGGCGAACTCATCGCCGCTTTAAAAGAAATACTTTCTTAACTTCGTTATTATTTGTTCAAACGCATCTCAGCCGCACGTGCGTGAGCTTGCAAGCCTTCGCCGTGGGCCAGGGTGCTAGCTACAGCACCCAAGGTTTGTGCGCCAGCCTCACTAACCTCAATCATGCTTGAGCGCTTAATGAAGTCATACACACCCAATGGTGACGAGAAGCGGGCGGTGCGCGCAGTAGGTAAGACATGGTTAGGACCAGCACAGTAATCGCCAAGTGACTCACTAGTGTAATTACCCATGAAGATAGCCCCAGCATGACGAATCTGTTCAGCCCACTTACGCGGATCTACAGCACAAATCTCTAAGTGCTCAGCAGCAATTTCATTGGCAATATCGCAAGCCTCATTCATATCTTTAACCTGAATCAGAAGAGCGCGATTGGCTAAAGAAGTCTCAATCACTTTTGCTCTTGGCATCTCAGGAAGTAATTTATTGATGCTTGCCTGCACTTGCTCAATAAATGCTGCATCAGGGGATAGCAAAATGGATTGCGCTTGCTCATCATGCTCTGCTTGAGAAAACAAATCCATTGCAACCCAATCGGGATTACTAGAGCCATCGCATAAAACCAAAATCTCTGAAGGCCCAGCAATCATATCGATGCCAACCGTACCAAATACTCTGCGCTTAGCAGCAGCAACATAGGCATTGCCTGGACCAACAATCTTGTCTACGGATGGAATACTCTTTGTACCAAAGGCTAAAGCACCAACTGCTTGAGCACCACCAATGGTGAAGACGCGATCTACGCCAGCCAAATAAGCTGCAGCCAACACCAAAGGGTTGCGCGCGCCATCAGGAGTTGGTACCACCATGATGACTTCGGTAACACCTGCTACTTTTGCAGGAATCGCATTCATTAAAACAGATGATGGATACGCGGCTTTGCCACCAGGTACATAAATACCAACACGATCTAAGGCCGTTACTTTCTGACCAAGACGGGTGCCATCAGCTTCTTCATATTCCCAAGAGTGGCAGCCTGCTTCAATCTTTTGTTTCTCGTGATACGCACGCACTCGTTTAGCAGCAATGTCCAGAGCATTCTTTTGCTCGATAGATAAAGAGTTGTAGGCTTGCTCCAAATCTTTACGAGGAATTTCTAATTCAGAAACATGAGAAACATTTAAGCGATCAAATTGCTTAGTAAAACTGAGAACTGCTTCATCGCCCTGCTCTTTAACAACTGATAAGATTTTGACAACAGCAGCATCAATTGCCTCGTCATCAGCCATGGGCAAAGAAAGACTAGAGAGCAGTGTTTCTTTGAAACCCGCATCTTTACTATTGAGACGCTTAACTTTGACCTGTGAAGACATTGAATGTGTTTTTAGCTTATTTCAACAAATCAAAAATAGGTTGTAGCTGAGTGCGCTTTCGTTTGTACGAAGCTTGATTCACCACTAAACGTGCACTGATATCAGCAATAGGCTCAACCTCAACTAGGCCGTTGGCTTTAAGCGTATTGCCTGTCGAGACTAAGTCCACAATAGCATCAGCCAAGCCTACCAAGGGAGCAAGCTCCATCGAGCCGTAAAGATGAATCGTATCAATATGAACACCTTTATTAGCAAAGTGATCACGCGCGCAATTGACATACTTCGTTGCCACTTTTAAACGAGAGCCTTGCTTTACTGCTGCTGCGTAGTCAAAGCCTTCACGAACTGCAACTGACATACGGCACTTGGCAATATTTAAATCAAAAGGCACATATAAACCATCTGTACCTTTTTCCATCAAGACATCTAAACCTGCGACACCAAAATCAGCGCCACCAAATTGCACGTAAGTCGGCACATCTGAAGCACGCACAATAATCAAACGCACATCAGGGTTAGATGTCTCAATAATAAGTTTGCGAGACTTCTCAGGATCCTCTTTTGGCACAATGCCAACCTTAGACAGGATCTCAGCAGTCTCTTCGAAGATACGCCCTTTAGAGAGGGCTAAAGTCAATTTCATGACTTAATTATCACTCAGTTATGCCGCTGAGTTACTTCACTCGTTCAATGTTGGCGCCCAAGAGGGTCAACTTTTGCTCCATACGGTCATATCCACGATCTAAATGGTAAATTCGGTCTACCTGGGTTTCGCCTTGGGCTGCAAGCCCCGCAATCACTAGGCTGGCAGAGGCGCGTAGGTCAGTCGCCATAACAATGGCACCAGAAAGCTTTTCTACACCCCGAGCAATCGCGGTGTTGCCTTCAATTGCAATATCAGCGCCTAGACGATTGAGTTCCTGAACATGCATAAAGCGGTTCTCAAAAATAGTCTCGGTAATAGTTGAACTGCCACTAGCTACTGCATTGACCGCCATCAGTTGCGCCTGCATATCCGTTGGAAATGCGGGGTACTCAGAAGTACGGAAACTCACTGCTTTTGGACGAGCCCGCATGGAAGCTTTGACCCAATCAGGACCCACCTCCATTTGTAAGCCAGCCTCTTTCAACTTCACCATCACTGCATCGAGCGTATCGGGACGACAGTGCTTGACTAGCACCTCGCCACCAGCGGCAGCGACTGCACAAAGGAAGGTGCCCGCTTCAATCCTATCCGGAATCACAGAGTGTTCAGCGCCGTGTAATTTCTCGACACCCTCAATCACTAAACGATCACTACCAATTCCCGAAATCTTCGCGCCCATCTTCACTAATAGTTCAGCTAAATCACCAACCTCTGGTTCGCGTGCAGCATTTTCTAAAATGGTTGTGCCTGAAGCTAAAGTTGCCGCCATCAATAAATTTTCTGTACCAGTGACAGTAATCATGTCTGTCAAAATTGAAGCGCCTTTTAGGCGATCAGTTGACGGATTTGTTTCAGCCTGAATGTAACCACTCTTAATTTTGATGCTTGCGCCCATGGCCTTTAAGCCTTTAATATGCTGATCCACAGGGCGGGCACCAATTGCACAACCGCCTGGCAAAGAAACCTTGGCGCTATGCATTCTAGTAAGAAGCGGGCCTAGCACCAAGATAGAAGCGCGCATGGTTTTTACCATCTCATAGGTAGCTTCTGAGCTCTTGATGGCTGCAGCATTCAATACCACATGGTTACGATTTTCTGCATCAGGAAAGCTCACCACCACACCAATCTCTTGCAAGAGTTTAAGCATGGTACGAACATCTTGGAGATCTGGCACATTACGCAAGACCACAGGTTCATCGGTTAATAGGCAAGCACACAAAATGGGTAAAGCGGCATTTTTAGCACCAGCTATCTTGACCTCACCCTTGAGGGGGGTCCCGCCTACCATTCGTAATTTATCCATGAAACGCTTCCAGTAAAAACTTGTATATGTGATTTAATCTTGTTGCTGTTCTGGGTTTTCTACTAGGCAGCTGAATTCTGAGCAAACTCTTCTGGTGTAAATACCTTCATTGATAAAGCATGTACTTCAGCTTTCATACGATCGCCCATCGCACCATAAACCAATTGATGACGCTGTACGAGACGCTTACCTTCAAACTCAGGACTAACAATCGTTGCAAAAAAATGTTGGCCGTCACCCTCAACCTGAACGTGGGTACAGTTAATACCTTGTTTGATATAGCCCTCAATCTGCTCGGGGGTTGGAAACATACTTCTCTCCTCAAAATCGATATAGTGCAAATCATTAATGGCGCAGCTTATAACCCTTTTGCAATAAGCGCAAAGCAACGGCTGAAACTACCGCAAAGAAACACAGAACGATGGCTAAGCTACTCCATGGGGAAACATCAGAGACGCCAAAGAATCCAAAGCGAAAACCATCAATCATATAAAAGAATGGATTGAAATGGGATACAACCTGCCAAGCGGGAGGCAGAGAATGAATCGAATAGAAAACCCCCGATAACATTGTGGCAGGCATGATGATAAAGTTTTGAAAAGCAGCCAGTTGATCGTATTTATCTGCCCAAATACCTGCTATCAAGCCTAAGCTACCAAGAATGGCAGCACCTAGAAAGGCAAACGCCAAAATCCATAGCGGATGTTCTAAGGAGGGCAATCCAAACCAGAGCGTAATTAAAAATACACCTAAGCCAACAACAATTCCACGAAATACAGCGGCCAAAATATACGCTGCATAAAATTCAAAGTGACTCAAAGGGGCAAGCAATACAAATACCAAGTTGCCGGTAACCTTTGATTGAATCAGAGATGAAGAAGTATTTGCGAAGGCATTTTGCAATACGCTCATCATGACCAAACCTGGAATTAAGAAAGCGGTGTAATTCAAGCGTCCATAGACTTCCCTACCCTCTAATACATGGCCAAAAATCATGAGATAGAGAACTGCGGTTAAGACTGGCGCAGCCACTGTCTGAAAAGCCACCTTATAGAAACGCTTCACCTCTTTAAACAACAAAGTCGGAAAACCGCTGCCATATTCGAGGGCGGGTTTATTGAGAGCCTGATTTGGGGCCTTACTCAAAATGCACCTCCTGACATGATGTTGACAAATACATCTTCAAGATCAGTTTTACCTTCACCATCTTTTTTCACTGAGCCATAGCGGGTGAGTAAATTTGCAGTTGTATCTAAGGCAACAATCTTGCCCTGCTTGAGCATCGCAATACGCTGACACAAAGCCTCAGCTTCTTCCAAGTAATGGGTGGTTAATACAATCGTGTGACCATCCTGATTGAGTCTGCTAATAAATTGCCACAAAGATTGACGTAGCTCGACATCAACGCCAGCAGTAGGCTCATCCAAAATAATGACGGGTGGGCGATGGACTAAGGCTTGGGCAACCAATACGCGACGCTTCATACCACCAGACAAAGCGCGCATATTGCTATCAGCTTTTCCTGTGAGATCTAAATTTGCCATGATTTCATCGATCCAGGCATCGTTGTTGCGGATACCAAAATAGCCTGACTGAAAACGCAAAGTCTCGCGAACTGTAAAGAATGGGTCAAAGACTAATTCTTGTGGCACAACGCCGAGCATGCGACGCGCTTCACGAAATGAACTCTGAACATCTGCCCCCAAGATGGCCGCATGTCCTTTATCGGCCCTTACCAGACCTGCAAGAATCGAAATCAGCGTGGTCTTACCCGCACCATTGGGTCCGAGCAGTCCAAAAAACTCTCCAGGCTCAATTTCCAAAGAAACATCATCTAGCGCTTGAAGGGCGCCGTATTGCTTTGAAATATTTTGAATCGAGATCGCTGAATGCATGCTGCTACAAACCCAGCAATGCAGAGACACCATAGACATTGGCTAATACTTTGAGCTTTTCAGGAGGACGCTCAACTATTAAAGACTGTCCATCAGCTTGTAACTTTTTTTGCCATGCCAATAAGACTGTCAAAACCGTTGAATCAAAATCTGTCAGGGCTGAGCAATCAACTTTTGTCAACATTGCGCTATTTAATAAGCCCTCTTTTTGCAACTGCAGAGCATTTTCTTGTGTAACCGTCTGAGGCAAAAGAAAGGGCATAGTTTGGGGGCTTAAATTAATTCGCTGGCTTTGCAGTTGCGAGCTGCTTGTTACGATCTTGCAAGAATTTCACAAGACCTTCAACGCCATTTTGGCTAATCTGGTTTGTAAACTGATTACGATAGGCTTCCACCAACCAAACGCCCATGATGTTCATGTCGTAAACTTTCCAGCCCTTATCCGTTTTTTCTAAACGGTAATCTAAAGGTACTGGATCGCCACGACCAAGCACTACAGTTTTAACAACGACCTCTTTGTCATCTGGTGCAGCACGCAACGCTTTAAATTGCACAGTCTGATCGCGCAATTGACTGAGTGCGCCAGAGTAAGTACGGATCAACAGATTCTTAAATTCAGAAGTAAGTTGCACCTGTTGCTCAGGAGTCGCTTTTTTCCAGTTAGGGCCCATCGCCATTTCGGTAGTGCGGCGCATATCGGTATAGGGCACAATTTTCTTTTCGACCAAATCTATAATCTTCGGAATATTGCCTTTTTGAATTTCTGCATCAGCCTTGACTGAAGCCATGACATCGGTCACCACCATCTTGATTAAGGCATCTGGAGGGGTTGCCTGATCAGGCACTTGCGCAAAGAGGGGGCCAGAAATCAACAGCAATCCGATTGCTAAGCATCTGGAAAACATATTGCAACTTTTCATATATTCCAACTCGCTAGATTTAACTAAAACATTGAACTCATTGAGGGCTCATTTTAGCCCTTTACACCAACCCTTGAGCGCTGTGCTTACTGGTAAGGGTTTTCGTAAACCGGCATCTGAGGCTCTTCGTCATCACGCCCCTCATTAATCTGATATTGACGCCTTTGAATATAGGCATCTCGCATGAAGCTGTACTTATCAATAGCAGCTCCATCCAAAAGATCGCCCGCCTCATAATAGGTATTACGTGCATTTAATACACGCAAACCAGTGATGCTATTACGTAGACCCACATCTTTTACATACTTAAATAGGTAATCAGACTCTAGATCAGCGACTGTACCGAAGGTATCGCGTATGTTACTTGGACCAAAGAAAGGCAGAACAACATAAGGACCAGCAGGCACACCCCATACACCAAAGGTTTGACCCCAGTCTTCTTTATGCTTCTCAAGACCACCTGGAGTAGCTAAATCTATAAAGCCTCCAAAACCCATCGTTGTATTCACAGCGACACGCATGAAATCATTGAAAGCATAACCAGGCTTACCCTGTAATAAGTTATAGAAAATGTTATAGATATCGCCGTAGTTACTAAAGAAGTTATAGATACCGTCGCGAACAAACTCAGGCAATACAAAACGATAACCAGCAACCACCGGCTTTAACAAATAAGCATCTAGGCCTTCGTTAAATTCAAAGACAGAGCGATTGAAAGGCTCCCATGGATCATGGGGAGAAGGCTCAACTCCCGCAGGAATAGAAGCGCAGCCCACCAATGCAACAGCCATGCAAAGCAAGATGCATTGCCTAAGCTTGCTGATGAACCTGACTGCTGACAACATTATTTTGCTGTGCTCTTCTCTTGGCCGCTATCAGCAGCCTTGTTGTAGAGGAACTGACTAATCAGATTTTCTAAAACAATCGCTGATTGGGTTTGTGAAATCTTTTCACCATTAGTTAACATATCATCTGACCCGCCAGCTTCTAGCCCAATGTACTGCTCACCCAATAGACCTGAAGTCAAAATCTTTGCCGATGAATCTTTGGGAAACTTATAAGAATCTTCTATCGTCATCACAACAGTTGCTTGATAGGTTTTATCATCGAATGAAATATTGGCGATGCGCCCCACTACGACACCAGCACTCTTGACAGGCGCACGTGGTTTGAGTCCACCGATATTGTCAAAGCGCGCAGAAATTTTATATGTCGGCGCAAATGAAACAGCATTCATATTGCCAACTTTTAATGCAAGAAATAACGCTGCCAGCAAACCAATGGCAACAAAAATTCCTACCCAGATATCAATTGCACTTTTTCTCATAAGAACCCTAGTTTATTCTTTCTAATTTGAGAACATCATTGCGGTGAGCAAGAAATCCAACGCTAAAACCGACAAAGAAGAAATCACCACGGTACGTGTGGTTGCCTGTGAAACACCTTCAGGCGTTGGTTTTGCCTCATAGCCTTGATACAGGGCTATGAAAGTCACTGCCACACCGAATACCAAGCTTTTAATTAAGCCATTTCCAATATCGGAAAAGAGATCCACCCCACCCTGCATTTGTGACCAAAACGCCCCCGAATCGACCCCAATTAAAGGAACGCCAACAAAATAACCGCCCATCACGCCCACAGCCGTAAAAATCGTTGCCAAGATCGGCATAGAAATAATGCCAGCCCACAGACGCGGGGCAATCACACGGCCCAATGGGTCTACCGCCATCATCTCCATGGCACTTAACTGTTCACCCGCTTTCATTAGCCCAATTTCTGCAGTTAAAGAAGTGCCGGCACGCCCCGCAAACAATAAGGCCGTAATGACTGGGCCCAACTCACGCGTAAGGGACAAAGCAACCAATAAACCTAAAGCTTGTTCTGAGCCATAGCGGTTTAAGGTGTAGTAACCCTGGAGACCCAAAACAAACCCAACAAACAAACCGGAGACAGCAATAATCACAAATGAGTGATTGCCAACAAATAAAATTTGATCCACAACTAAGCGTGGTCTTTTCAATAAAAAACCTGAGCGCCAAATGACTGCAGCAAACATGCGCGTAGCTAGTCCAAGACTAATTAAGTTACGACGAATAAAAAATCCGAGGTCACCAAAAAGATTGAGGATTGCAGTCATCAAGCCCTCACTCCAAAATCTTCTTCCAAGCTTTGGCCCGGGTAATGAAATGGCACCGGACCATCAGGCGCGGCGTCTAAAAACTGTCTGACAAAAGGATCTGTGGAACGACTTAATTCCTCAGGTGTACCTTGTGCACCAATGCTGCCATTCGCAATGAAATATACATAATCTGCAATCTCAAAGGTTTCTTCAACATCGTGCGTGACCAATAGGCTCGTGGCCCCTAGGGCATTGTTCAGATCGCGAATGAGCCTGGCTGTAATGCCCAAAGAAATGGGATCCAAGCCTGCAAAGGGCTCGTCGTACATGATGAGTGGAGGATCTAATGCAATTGCTCTAGCCAGGGCTACTCGTCTTGCCATACCACCCGAAATTTGCGAGGGCATTAAATCGCGTGCGCCACGCAAACCGACTGCATTTAATTTCATGAGTACGAGTGAGCGCAAAAGCTCTTCACTTAAATCGGTATGTTCACGTAATGGAAACGCGACGTTTTCAAAAACACTCAGATCGGTAAACAAGGCGCCGAATTGAAAAAGCATTCCCATGCGACGACGGGCAGCCATTAATTCCTTGCTACTCATCTTGCCAATATCCTGACCTTCGAATAAGACCTGTCCAGATTGGGCGGTGAATTGACCACCAATTAAACGCAGAATCGTCGTCTTACCACAGCCAGATCCGCCCATTACGGCAACTACCTGGCCACGACGGAACTCCATATTAAGCCCTGACAAAATTTGTCGCTCGCCAGGGGCATAGGAAAAGTTGACGTCTTTAATAGAGACGACAACTTCACCTAGAGATTTTTTGACATCCAATGAGCTTGGCCGAGGACTATTCATATCCCCAATATTATCGGGGTAAAACAGATGACCCCATTAAGTACTGGTCTACTGCTTGGGCGCATTGGCGACCTTCACGAATTGCCCAAACTACTAAGGATTGACCGCGGCGCATATCCCCCGCAGCAAAAACCTTGGAAACGTTAGTTTGATAGGCATTTTGACCATCTACCGTGGCTTTAGCATTGCCACGAGCATCTTTGTCAACGCCAAATGCATTGAGCACCTGCTGAACTGGTGATACAAAGCCCATAGCTAAAAGCACCAAATCTGCCTTGATCTCAAATTCAGAATTGGGAACTTCGGTCATCTTGCCGTCTTTCCATTCCAAACGAACACCAATCAATTTTTCTACCTTACCGTTTTTACCTTCAAAACGTTTGGTTCCCACTGACCAATCGCGATCACAACCTTCTTCGTGCGAAGAGGAGGTACGCAACTTGGTTGGCCAATAAGGCCATACCAATGGCTTGTTCTCTTCTTCTGGTGGCTGAGGAAGCAGCTCAAACTGCGTGATCTTGGTCGCGCCATGACGGTTCGATGTCCCCACGCAATCAGAACCCGTATCACCGCCACCAATCACGACAACGTGTTTATCAGTTGCACGAATTTCGTTCTTAAAGTCGCCTGCATTTTCTTTGTTTTGGGGAATCAAGAAATCCAATGCATAGTGCACACCAGCCAATTCACGACCCGGTACTGGCAGATCACGTGGTTGCTCAGCGCCACCAGTAATGACCACTGCATCAAAATCTTTCATTAACTGCTCAGGCGAAACAGTCTTGGTAGAGTAATTTTTTACTTCTGCACCCATGGCTTCTTTACCAACAAAAACGCCTGTTTCAAATTTCACGCCTTCGGCTTGCATCTGCTCTACACGGCGATCAATCAGCCACTTCTCCATTTTGAAATCTGGAATACCGTAGCGCAGTAAACCACCAACACGATCGTTCTTCTCAAACACGGTCACGTCATGACCAACGCGCGCTAATTGTTGGGCGGCTGCCATACCTGCAGGACCACCACCAACAATCGCTACCTTCTTGCCAGTCTTCGTTTTAGAGGGCTGTGGCTTTACCCAGCCGCTTTCCCAGCCCTTATCAATAATGGCGTGCTCAATGGACTTAATGCCAACGGGTGCACGATTAATGCCTAATGTACAAGCAGCTTCGCAAGGTGCCGGACAAATACGACCCGTAAATTCTGGGAAGTTATTAGTAGACTGCAAAACATCTAAGGCATTCTTCCAATCGTTATGAAACACCAAGTCATTGAAGTCTGGAATGATGTTATTCACTGGGCAGCCGTTATTACAGAACGGAATACCACAGTCCATACAACGCGCGCCCTGAACTCTGGCTTCTTCGTCAGTTAACGCTACAACGAATTCTTTATAGTGGTGGAGGCGTTTAGTGGGCGCTTCGTATGTCTCATCGACGCGCTCAAACTCCATAAATCCAGTGACCTTACCCATATCTAATCCTTAGTATCTTTTCTTAATATCCGTCTATCTGTTTACTTAAGCTACTTAAGCAGCGACCGTTTTCTTCTGAGCCTTTTCCCACAACTCACCTAAAGCACGCTTGTACTCAGTGGGGAGAACCTTCATAAAACGACCGCGGGCATTTTCCCAATCAGCCAAGATTGCTTTAGCGCGCTCTGAACCGGTATAGCGGAAATGACGCTCAATAAAGCTCTTCAAGATTTGTTCGTCGGTTAAACGCTCGCCGCCATCTTTAACATCGACAGGAGCATGCCACTCAGACTTCGGCATCTTGGCGCTCTGTTCGGCAGAAGGCAGGACTTTTTCCAAAGTCGCCATGCTGGTATTGCAACGCTTATCGAATAAACCATCTTCGTCATAGACATAAGCAATACCGCCGCTCATACCAGCAGCAAAGTTACGACCAGTTGTACCCAACACGACTACGGTTCCACCAGTCATGTACTCGCAACCATGGTCACCAGTGCCTTCAACAACAGTAGTCGCGCCAGAGTTGCGAACTGCGAAACGTTCACCAGCAACGCCATTAAAGAATGCTTCACCAGCGATTGCACCGTACAGAACAGTGTTGCCAACAATGATGTTCTTCGCCGTATCGCCACGGAACTCATGTGGAGCACGAACAATGACGCGACCGCCGGATAAACCTTTACCCACGTAGTCATTTCCATCGCCAACTAAATCTAAAGTGATGCCGCGTGCCAAGAAGGCTGCGAAGCTTTGACCAGCAGTGCCATTTAATTGAATGTGGATAGTGTCATCAGGCAAACCTGCATGACCATAGCGCTGCGCTACTTCACCAGAGAGCATTGCGCCTACTGTGCGGTTCACGTTCTTGACTGGAACAATGAAAGAGACTTTCTCACCACGCTCTAAGGCAGGCTCACTCTTCTCAATCAAAATATTGTCAAGCGCACTTGCCAAACCATGATCTTGGGTGAGCACTTGATAACGTGGAACGTCTGCAGCCACTTGAGGTTCAGCAAAGATCCTGCTGAAGTCTAGGCCATGCACCTTCCAATTCTCAATGCCCTTACGGGTATCTAACAAATCAACTCGACCAATCAAGTCATCGAACTTACGAATACCCAATTGCGCCATGATCTCGCGCGCTTCTTCTGCGATAAAGAAGAAGAAGTTCACAACATGCTCAGGTTTACCAGAAAACTTCTTACGGAGTTCTGGGTCTTGAGTAGCAACACCTACTGGGCAGGTATTCAAATGACACTTACGCATCATGATGCAACCCTCAACTACCAATGGAGCTGTTGCAAAACCGAACTCATCCGCTCCCAATAAAGCGCCGATTACCACATCGCGACCCGTCTTCATTTGGCCGTCAGCCTGAACACGAATACGGCTACGCAAACCATTTAGAACCAAGGTTTGCTGAGTTTCAGCTAACCCAAGTTCCCATGGTGAACCAGCATGCTTGATTGAGGAGAGCGGTGAAGCGCCAGTACCGCCATCATGACCAGCAATCACAACGTGATCTGCTTTGGCCTTAGCAACGCCAGCAGCAACTGTACCAACACCTACTTCAGAAACCAACTTGACTGAAACGTCGGCTTTTGGATTGACGTTTTTCAAATCGTGAATCAACTGGGCGATATCTTCAATTGAATAAATGTCATGGTGTGGAGGAGGAGAAATCAAACCAACGCCCGGTACAGAGAAACGCAACTTACCAATGTAGTCAGATACTTTTCCGCCTGGTAATTGACCACCCTCACCTGGCTTTGCACCTTGCGCCATTTTGATCTGAATCTGATCAGCCGAACGGAGATACTCAGTAGTGACGCCAAAACGACCAGAAGCTACTTGTTTAATCTTAGAGCGTAATGAGTCGCCATCAAGCAATGGAATATTAGCTTCAACGACATCACTGCCTAAGATGCTAGAGAGGGTTTCGCCCTTCTTAATTGGGATACCTTTGAGTTCATTTACATAACGATTGGGATCTTCGCCACCTTCTCCCGTATTGGATTTACCGCCAATACGATTCATCGCAATCGCTAGAGTAGCGTGCGCTTCAGTAGAGATCGAACCCAAAGACATCGCACCTGTTGCAAAACGTTTAACGATTTCTTTTGCAGACTCAACTTCATCCAGTGGAATAGCTTTACTTGGATCAAGCTTGAACTCAAACAAACCACGCAAAGTCATCTGACGCTTAGTTTGGTCATTAATAATGTTGGCGTACTCTTTATAAGTCTGGTAGCCCTTCTCCGCACCAGTGCGAGTAGAGTGTTGCAACTTCGCAATCGTGTCAGGTGTCCACATATGGTCCTCACCACGAATACGGAATGCATATTCACCACCAGCATCTAACATATTGGTCAATACTGGATCATTACCAAATGCAGCACCGTGCATGCGCAAGGCTTCTTCAGCCACTTCAAATACGCCGATACCACCAACATTAGATGGAGTCCCTTCAAAGTACTGATCGATGATGTCGTGGTTTAGGCCGATTGCTTCGAAAATCTGTGAGCCGGTATAAGACATGTAGGTAGAGATGCCCATTTTGGACATGACTTTTTGCAAGCCCTTACCAACTGCTTTCACGAAATTCTTCACGGCTTTTTCAGCAGATAAATCTCCTGACAAGCCTTTAGCCATCTCAGCCAAAGTTTCCAGTGCGAGGTATGGATGAATAGCTTCCGCACCATAACCTGCCAAGAGCGCAAAGTGGTGGGTCTCGCGCGCACTGCCGGTCTCTACTACGAGACCAACGCTGGTACGCAAACCTTTTTGAACCAAGTGCTGGTGAATTGCTGAAGTCGCCAACAATGCAGGAATAGCAACGTGCCTCTCATCCACTTGACGATCACTGACGATCAAGATGTTGTAGCCAGAACGAACAGCGTCAGCAGCTTCCGCACACAAAGATGCTAAGCGCGCTTCGATACCGGCTTTACCCCATACTGCTGGATAGCAAATGTCTAACTCGTAAGAACGGAATTTACCATTGGTGTAGTGACCAATGTGACGAATCTTAGTGATGTCATCAAAATCCAAAATCGGCTGACTCACCTCTAAGCGCATTGGAGGATTGATATTGTTGGTATCTAACAAATTAGGCTTAGGCCCAATGAAAGAAACCAAAGACATCACCATGTTTTCGCGGATTGGATCAATCGGCGGATTGGTGACCTGCGCAAACAATTGTTTGAAGTAGCTATAGAGAGGCTTGTTCTTGTTTGAGAGAACAGCCAACGGACTGTCATTACCCATTGATCCGATTGCCTCTTCACCATTCATGGCCATTGGAGCCATCAGGTATTTGATATCTTCTTGGGTATAACCAAATGCTTGTTGGCGATCGAGTAATTTTGCTGCTGGACGAATGGTTGTCTTCTCATCAATTAGATCTGCCTTGCTGGCATCCACTTCATCCAACTTCACGCGCACTGCATCAATCCAGCTCTTATAGGGCTTGGCTTTAGAGACAGCATTCTTAAGTTCAATGTCATCAATGATGCGACCTTGTTCCATATCGATCATGAACATCTTGCCTGGTTGCAGACGCCATTTTTGAACAATCTTGCTTTCAGGAATTGCTAACACGCCAGCCTCAGAAGCCATGATGACCAAGTCATCATCCGTTACGTAATAACGTGCTGGGCGCAAACCATTGCGATCCAAAGTTGCACCAATTTGACGACCATCAGTAAATGCCATTGCAGCAGGGCCATCCCATGGCTCCATCATGGCTGCGTGGTATTCATAAAATGCGCGGCGGTTGTCATCCATCAAGGTATGTTGTTCCCATGCCTCAGGAATCATCATCATCATGGCTTGTGCCAATGGATAGCCAGACATTACCAATAACTCTAAGCAGTTATCAAAGCAGGCAGTATCCGACTGACCTGGATAAATGAGTGGCCAGAGTTTTTTTAAGTCATCACCGAGCACTGGGGAGCTGATTGCACCTTCACGTGCATTAACCCAATTCACGTTACCCTTAACTGTATTGATCTCACCATTGTGCGCAATCATGCGGTATGGGTGAGCCAACTCCCAAGCTGGGAAGGTGTTGGTAGAGAAGCGTTGATGTACTAGGGCTAAAGCAGATACAGTCCGCTGATCCTGTAAATCTTGATAGTACGCACCTACTTGATTTGCTAATAACAAACCTTTGTACACAATCGTCCGTGCAGACATCGATGCTACGAAATATTCTTTGCCATGCTTCAAATGCAAATCTTGAATAGCATGACTTGCTGTTTTACGAATCACATATAACTTGCGCTCCAGTGCATCCGTTGTCATGATGTCACGCCCGCGACCGATAAAAATTTGACGAATGAATGGCTCTGTCATTTGCACCGTTGGAGACATCGGCAACTTCACATCTACCGGCACATCTCTCCAGCCTAAAACAACCTGACCTTCTAAACGCACGGTGCGCTCTAACTCTTGTTCGCATGCTAAACGTGATGCATTTTCTTTTGGCAAGAAAATCATGCCAACACCATACTCACCGTATGGAGGCAATGCGACTCCTTGCTTGGCCATCTCCTCGCGATACAAAGTATCCGGGATCTGAATCAAAATTCCTGCACCGTCACCCATCAGTGGGTCAGCGCCAACTGCGCCACGGTGATCTAAGTTCTCCAAAATCTGGAGGCCCTGAGAAACAATCTCGTGTGATTTCTTACCCTTGATGTGGGCAACAAAACCTACGCCGCAAGCGTCATGCTCATTGCGTGGGTCATATAAACCTTGAGCAATAGGACGAAGAACTGAATTGAGTTGTGTGGTCATAGTATTTCCGAGGGCGACAAAGGCCTAATAACTTTTGGAGGATCAAATATAGGGGAATACCCATACCGATGCAATAGAAATAAAATGACTCTGTCCCATTTATTTTCAGGCGAAACCATAATCCGTTTTTTAATTAGGGACAGACTCGAGGTAAGCAGAACTTCAAATACTACTCAATAAACCCTATCCTTTTGTATTTAAAGGGTTTATTTTCTTTGGACGTCCTCGAGTTCGGATCTGAACCAACTCAGGAGCATCTTTGAATAGCTTTTTGGCATAAATATCGCTTATCCAAGGCTTTGAACGGACCAAAGATTCGGTGATTTGTTGGTCTTCCCAGTGAGGGGCGCCCTCTTTGACAAACTCGGCCCACTTCATTTGTCTCTCAAAGGGGGTATTGCCCAACTTCCAAAAATGCTGATGATCAACCAACCACGGTTCTGCATTTCCCCCAATATGAGTGGTAAAGCTAGTCCAGACTGAATCCTGAGGATTAGATTCATATCCAGCCCTTACTGGATTCAACTCAATATAGCGCTGGCAACGCAAAAAATAATTGGGGTCAATGAGAGATGAGCGATACCTCCCCTCCCAAATTGTTCCAGAGCGATGATGCTGTTGATTAAAGTACTGGGCATAGCGACGACCTAAAGACTGCATTGTCTTTGCCAATGAATCGTCATTTTGGGGGGTCATTAATAAATGCACATGATTTGGCATTAATGCAAACGCATGAACAGCGCAAGCAAACTGTTTTGCTGCTTGACGCAACCATTCCAAATAAATCCGTCGATCATCATCGCTAAAGAAAAGTGTTTCGCGATTATTGCCACGCACCATCACATGCATTGCTTGGCCAGGTATGACAGTGCGAGCTTGCCGAGCCATGGTGATGACGAACTACTGTAGTTCGCGTACTCCACCACTGCGAGAGAACTCAGGAATAAACCAATCGCCATCCGCTTGCGTTACACCCTCTGGAACAGGACGTGATTCTTGTGGAGAATCTCTCAAAGCGGTCGTCATGTAAGCAATCCATATTGGTAAAGCAAGGCCGCCACCTGTTTCACGATCACCCAAACTGGCTGGCTTATCAAAACCAATCCAAGCAATGGCAACAACTTGAGGGTTGTAACCTGCAAACCAGGCATCATGGGATTCATTAGTAGTGCCCGTCTTACCAGCAATATCGTTACGCCCAAGCTTGACGCGGGCCGATGCAGCAGTACCTGTCTTGGTCACTTCTTGCAGCATGCTATCCATCACGAAGGCAGTACGAGCATCTAAAACACGAGGGGCGCCATCACCTACGCGTGTTGGTTTAGCGTCAAACAAAATAGTGCCTTTCGCATCAACCATCTTATCGATCAAGAATGGATCTACCCGATAACCGCCATTTGCAAACACACTATATGCGGAAGCCATTTGCAAAGGTGTTACTGATCCCGCACCCAAAGCCATGGTCAGATAAGGTGGATGTTTCTCTGGCTCAAAACCAAATCGTTGAATAAATTCCTGAGCATATGAGGGACCAATCGCTCGAATAATACGGACGGATACTAAGTTCTTAGATTTGGCCAAAGCATTACGCAAACGCATCATGCCGTCATATTTACCATCGTAGTTTTTTGGCTCCCACGCTTGGCTGCCGGTCTCTAAGCTGCCTATGGATAAAGGTGCGTCATTGACCATCGTGCTTGGCGTAAAACCTTTTTCAATTGCTGCAGCATAAATAAACGGCTTGAATGAAGAGCCTGGCTGACGTAAGGCCTGGGTCACGTGATTAAATTGATTGCGACGGAAATCAAACCCTCCTACCAAGGAGAGAATCGCGCCCGTATTTGCATTCATGGATACAAAGGCAGCTTCAACCTGTGGCAATTGCGCCAGTTTCCATACACCACCGTCCGATAGCAATCTCACCACTGCGCCTGAACGTAGACGCTTTTTGGGCTGAGTACTGTCAGTCAAAGAAGCTGCGGCTAACTTCATGCCATCGCCCTTGAGCGTAATAGTGTCGCCAGTAGAAATCATCACCTGCATTTCCTTTGGCTTTACATCCAACACAACACCAGACTGCAAGTCATCCAACTGAGGATAGGCTAACAAGGCTTCGTCGATAGCGCGCTGACGTTTCACCTGCTCTTGAGGTAAATCGATAAAGCCTTCTGGACCGCGGTATGCGTGGCGCAGGTCATACTCGAATATTCCACGACGCACTGCTTTATAAGCGGCGTCTTGGTCGGCCTTCAAGATGGTGGTGTATACATCGATCCCTTGAGAATAGATTGCTTCGCCGTATTGACTAAACAGTAATTGGCGGACCATCTCGGCAGGGAAATCTGCGCGCACTGCAAACTCATTACCTAGTCCACGGATGCGCAACTCCTCGGCCATTGCTTTTTGGTATTGCTCAGTACTGATGTAGCCAAGATCGCGCATGCGCTGCAAAATATATTCTTGACGAATCTTTGCGCGCCTGTAATTAGTCACTGGGTTGTATGCCGAAGGGGCTTTAGGTAATCCGGCCAACATCGCCGATTCTGCAATCGAGATATCTTTTAAGTCCTTGCCGAAATAAATCTGTGCTGCACTAGAAAATCCATATGCCCGCTGGCCCAAGAAAATTTGGTTCATATAGATTTCAAGGATCTTATCCTTGGTTAACTGAGATTCAATTTCCCAGGCTAACAAGACTTCATAAATTTTCCTGCTAAAAGTTTTCTCATTACTCAAGAAGAAATTGCGAGCAACCTGCATCGTAATAGTCGAGGCACCCTGTGAAAGGTTGCCTCGCAAATTAGTTGCTGCCGCCCGAATGATTCCCACATAATCTACGCCACCATGAGAGTAGAAGCGATCATCCTCAATGGCCAATACAGCGTTTTTCATGCTCGCTGGAATTTCACTCAGCGGAATGACTTTGCGGCGTTCTTCACCAAACTCGCCGATTAATACCTTATCAGCCGTATATATACGCAAAGGTGTTTTGGGGTTGTAATCCGTTAATGCAGAAATTTTTGGCAAATTGGGTTTAGCTATCAGAAAGGCGTATCCCAATATCAGCGTCACCACGAATGCCGCGGCTACACCAATAATGAGCAGTGCTTTAACAAGGGGGCTACCAGAAGATTTACGTGGCGCGCCTGGATCGACTCGAGGCTGACGTGGACGTCTGTCGGGCTGACGAATAGGACGTTGATTAAACGTCGGCTTGTCTTTTGGGGGAAGCGCCATAAGCTTAAATTATAGGGTGCCTAGGCAATTCCACCGAAAGCTCCAAAACCCTCATTTTCCGACCACTAGTTCAATAAAGGCTGATAGTTTTTTGTCTCCCACATTTTCAGAATATGGGCATGCCTTCACGCCAAATATCCCCGCAGTCCTTTGATGAAATTTTGACTGAACTTGGGGATGATCCTGCGATCCCAGACCCCCATGGAATCCGTAAATCTGGTAGCCCCAAAACCCAGCCAAAAGTACAGGTCCCAAGTCAGATTCCATCTGTAGCCGATCTCAAGAAAATTGGCATATTAATTGCAGTGGTTGTCGGCTTAATTGGTCTAGGGATTGTCTTATTTACCGCCTACGATTCTTCGCAAGCCTCCGAGGAATCGAATCTAGCAATGGCACAAAACCAGATTTCAGAACTCAAAAAAGAATTGACTAATGTACGTGAAGAAATTCTAGAAATTGAGGATGAGCTATATGATGCAATTGATTTATTAGAAGTAAGCATTCACTCATTAAACTACAATAAGCCATCAATAACCACAAAACCTAAACCTCAAACAATTCCTTTCGAGGCTGAGCTTCGCCGTTGGCGTTACATGGGACTCAGCCAAATTGGCTCATCCCAGCGAGCCTTTTTCCACAATGGGGAAGGAACGGTCATGCTTGAAAAAGGATCACTCGCACTGGGTGATTGGAGGCTTAGCCAGCTCGATAAAGAGCTTGCCATCCTTACCCATTCTCAAGGCAAATCTTTTACTCTCAAACCCGCCAAAACTGAATGATCTTTCCACTCAAAAACCACATCCTATGCCTGGTCCTATTGACGATTGTTTTAAGCACCCCCGCAGCTGGAACGCTTGTGCAAAATAAGGAGCTGGAAGTGCCTATCAGTTTGCAATTTACTGATATTGATGTGGTTGAGCTTTTACAAATTCTTGCCAAACTTGGCAGCACCAATTTTTTATTAAGCGAATCCATTAAAGGCAAGATCACGGTCGATCTTCACAACACGCCTTGGCAAACTGCCCTCCACTCCATTTTGGCTAGCCGAGGTTTGCGCTTAGTCAGAAATGGTGACATCTACTGGATTGGTCCACATGCGGAAATTGCTGCATTTCAGAAATATCGCCGCGAAGATGCTGCACTTCCTTTTGGCGGGGATCACATCAATAGTCCACAACAGATCTTGATTGAGGCTCGCATTGTAGAAGCGGATGAGCGCTTTGCCCGTGAGCTTGGCGCCAAACTGGGTTACCAAGTAAATTCCCTAGGCGGAATTCCAGATAACAAAATTAGTAGTAGCTTTGATTTGGCTGGCACCGGCTTAAATGGCTTTAACCCCGCAGCAGTTGCGGCAACCTTAGTTTCTAAGAACGCTAGCCGCCTTTTACAGATGGAGCTCTCAGCACTCGAGTCGGAAGGTCAGGGCAAGATTCTCTCTAATCCGCGCATCATGACAGGAGATCAGGTGAAGGCCACAATTGAGCAAGGAACCGAACTGCCATACCAAACCACCTCACAAAATGGTAGCAAGCTGCAGTTCAGAAAAGCCAACTTGCGTTTAGAGGTTTTGCCCAAAATCCACCCTGATGGAAAAATTTCTATGTTGGTTGGGATCAATAAAGACACTATTGGTATGAAAACAGAGCAGGGTTACGCCATCGATACCAAAAGCCTCAGTTCCGAAGTAACCGTTGAGAATGGTGGCACCGCGATTATTGGCGGGATATTTCAGACAACTGAGAGAGAGGATGAGGTCAAGGTGCCTCTATTGGGAGATATCCCCCTGATTGGCCATTTATTTCGTCATAAATCCAAATTAAAAGATAAAACTGAACTCCTAGTCTTCCTAACTCCTACCGTTCTAGATAAACCCTAATAAAATCAAAGAGTGAACTCTATAAAGAACAATATCTTTCTAATCGGCCTCATGGGCGCCGGAAAGTCGACCGTTGGTAAAGTTCTAGCAAAAAAATTAGGGCGTCGATTTTTAGATGCTGATCATGTTATTGAAGAGCGTTGTGGTGTAAAAATTCCCGTCATCTTTGAGATGGAAGGTGAAGAAGGCTTTCGCAAGCGCGAAGCTCAAGCCATCCGTGAGGTCACGAATGAAAAAAATATCGTGCTTGCTACTGGTGGTGGCGCTGTATTGCTGCCAGAGAATCGCAAGGCCCTGAGTGAACGAGGCACTGTCATTTATCTACATGCTAACCCAATTGAGTTGTGGCATCGTACCAAGAGTGGCGAAGGTCGCCCCCTGCTTCTCAACGGGGATGCAAAAAAAATTCTAGAAAATTTATACGTCATTCGTGATCCTTTATATCGCGAGATTGCTGATCATGTCATTGAAACTGGTAAGCCCAGCGTCAATCAGCTGGTGAACACCTTAATCATGCAACTTGAACTTTCCACTTGAAATTTATGATGAAAACACTTGAAGTTGATCTTGGTAATCGCAGCTATCCAATTTATATTGGCACTGACTTAATTGATCAGCCTCAGTTATTTAGCGCCTGCGAAAAATCAAGCTCGATTTACATCGTCACCAATACAACAGTGGCCCCCCTATATGCCCAGCGCCTTACCAAAACTCTAGAAACTTTTGGCAAGCCGGTAAGAACTATCACCCTGCCAGATGGTGAGTCATATAAAGATTGGAAAAATCTTCAATTGATTTTTGATGACCTTCTAAAATTCGGCGCTGATCGTCAAACCATGTTGGTGGCATTAGGTGGCGGTGTAATTGGAGATATGACTGGCTTCGCAGCTGCTAGCTTCATGCGTGGTATTCGCTTTATTCAAGTACCCACCACTCTTTTAGCTCAAGTAGATTCTTCCGTTGGCGGCAAAACGGGCATCAATCATCCTTTAGGTAAAAATATGATTGGCGCCTTTCATCAGCCGGTTGCCGTCATTGCTGACCTGAATACTTTGAAGACACTGCCACCACGCGAACTATCTGCAGGCCTTGCTGAAGTAGTGAAACATGGTGCGATTGCAGATTCTCAATTTTTAGATTGGATTGAAGCAAATGCAAAATCATTACTAAACTGTGATACCGCTGCAATGGGTCATGCAGTCCTGCGTTCTTGTGAAATTAAATCCGCAGTGGTTTCTGCTGACGAGAGAGAAGGTGGCATTCGTGCTACCTTGAACTTTGGGCATACCTTTGGTCATGCGATTGAGGCAGGTATGGGTTACGGTGAATGGTTACATGGTGAAGCGGTTGGATGCGGCATGGTACTTGGTGCAGACTTATCTTGCCGACTCAATTTCATTACCAAGGCAGAGGCTGAGCGTCTAACCAACATTATTCAGTCAATGAATCTTCCAATCGCCCCGCCAAAATTTGGTACCGAGCGTTATATAGAACTCATGCAAGTTGATAAAAAAACGGAGGGCGGGCAAATCCGCTACGTAGTTCTAGAAAAAATTGGTAAGGCGCAAATTAAAAGTGTGCCAGATGCACAGGTTATTGATACCTTAATAGCAACTGGGGCTGCTTAAGCCTTGATTAGTTGAATCTTGACTGGCTGCCCCGCTTGGGTGCTAGCAAATTCTGAAAGATCGCTCAAAAGCTCTTTGCCAGTCTTAGTGTCCAGCCATAGGGGCTGCGACATGGTTCCTGCCCAGCGATAGTGATATCCGCCTGATTTCGCAGCTACCCAAATTTCATGGAGCGGGGCTTGGGTATTGACCACAATCACGCTTTTATCCCGAAACCGAATATTGATGACATTGCCTCCTTGGCGCTCCACATCCAGATCGAGATCCAACTCATCATCGGCAGATTCTAATGCCACTTCGATCGACTGCAATAGATTGCTGCCCAACTGGTAAAACTGCTTGTCGTCAATGGTTTCCACACCTGAATTATTTGGATTCATAACAGAGTCCTGCATGCTATATTCAATCATTCGTTTTAGAGACATTCATGATAGCGATTCTTAACAGAGCCCTTGGTATTAGCCTCCTAATATCCCTTGTGGGATGTGGGGTTAGAGGTCCCCTGTTCATACCAAATGTGCCGCCTGCTCCTACAGCCCCTTCTGAGCCTGAGCCTAAGGGCAAACTCTACCCGCCACCCGCCACTTCATCATCGGTCCAGCAATGACAAGCAAAGTAATTCCTCTTCCTAAATTATCTGGATTTACTGAGCGTAGTGGCAATTGGTATGCCGAAGACATTGCGCTGGCGGATTTAGCAAAAGAATTTGGTACCCCACTTTACGTTTACAGTAAAAAAGCACTGACTGAGGCATACCAAGCGTACGACAAAGCTTGCATGGATAACAAAGGTAATCGTCGCGCACGCGTTCACTACGCCATGAAGGCCAACAGTAATTTAGCCGTCATTGATTGCTTTAAACAACTTGGTGCCGGTTTTGATTTGGTTAGTGGAGGCGAATTAGCTCGTGCATTAGCGATTGGCGCAGACCCTAAGAGCTTGGTATTTGCTGGCGTTGGTAAATCCGCTTCTGAAATTGCAACTGCACTCAAAGCTGGTGTCAAATGCATCAATGTGGAATCGATTGCTGAGCTTCACAAAATTAATCACGTTGCAACCGAACTTAAGCTACGTGCCCCGATTTCCTTACGCGTCAATCCTGATGTCGATGCGCAAACACATCCCTATATCTCTACAGGTTTAAAAGGAAATAAGTTTGGCATCGCGTATCACGAAGTATTAAAAACTTATCGTGAAGCGGCACAACTCTCTCAAATTGATGTCGTTGGAATTGATTGTCATATTGGCTCTCAAATTACCACGACTGCGCCTTACCTAGATGCGCTTGATAAAGTATTGGATCTGGTAGCGGAACTAAAGAAAGAAGGCATCGTTATTCATCATCTTGATCTCGGTGGTGGTCTTGGAATTTCCTATAGTGATGAAACGCCTCCTGATATCACCGACTTCACTAATACCTTATTAAATCGAGTGGCAGAACGCGGGTTTGGGCATTTAGATGTTGTCCTTGAGCCTGGCAGATCCCTAGTAGGCAATGCTGGCGTGCTTTTGACCACCGTTGAATACCTCAAGCCCGGTGCTGAGAAAAACTTTTGCATCGTTGACGCAGCCATGACTGAACTCATGCGCCCTGCCCTGTATGAGGCTCACCATGGCATCGTTCCAGTACAAGCTAAAGAAGCCAAGGCACTCACTTATGACATCGTGGGTCCTGTATGCGAATCAGGTGATTGGCTTGGAAGAGATCGTTATCTTGCCGTTGAAGAGGGTGATCTTCTAGCTATTCTTTCTGCTGGTGCTTATGGATTTGTGATGGCCTCGAACTACAACACGCGCCCCAAACCAGCAGAGATTATGGTTGATGGAAATAATGCTTATGTGATTCGTGCTCGTGAAAAAACGACGGACTTGTTTACAAGTGAAAGTGTTTTACCAAAATAATTTACGAGAAAAATTACTACTGCTTTAAAAGTGTTGGACAAATAAAAACCCCGCTACATGAGCGGGGTTTTTATTTAAAGCTTGGAAAATAACTTAGTGCAAACCAGCCATGTAGTCAGCAACCGCTTTCATTTCTTGATCAGACAGCTTAGTAGCAATCGTCGTCATTTGGCTGCTGTTTTTACGAACACCTTCGCGGAAAGCTAGCAACTGTGCATTGGTGTATTCAGCCCACTGGCCACCCAAGAGCGGATACTGCGCAGGAATACCAGCACCCGTTGGGCTGTGGCATGCTGCACAAGCAGGAACGCCTTTTGCTGCAATACCACCACGATAAATACTTTGACCTAACTCAATCGTGTCTTTGTTTTGTGCAACACCTTGTGAAATCGATTGCTTGGCTAAATAGGCAGCAATATTTTGCATATCTTGTTCGGTCAAAGTGGCAGCCATACCCATCATGATTGGGTTAGCACGACTACCTTCTTTAAAGTTCTTCAACTGCTTGGCTGTATAGGCCGCATGCTGAGCAGAGAGTTTTGGCCATGCACCGACTGCGCTTTGGCCTTTAGGGCCATGGCAAGTGATACAAGCAGTAACGCCACGCGTTACATCGCCGTTTGAATATAAAGTCTCACCAACAGCTGGATCAGTTTTTGGCTTGCCTGGAACCGCAGCCTTAGCTTCAGCAGCTGGAGCCATAGGTGCAGCATCAGCTGCAATTGCCACGCCAGAAGCGCCAACTAGGGCGAAAATGGAAAGGGCTACAAAACCAGCACGCAAGCTAGTGAATTTGGAGATTTGGGAGGTTTGACGCATTATGTTTACCTTGGCAAAAATTCCTAAAAGTGTTTGGGCCCTACATTTACAACCTTTTTACCCAACACCATGAGATATTTCATGATTTGGCGTGATTTTACAATAGCTTCAGGACATGTCTAAACTCTTTCAAGCCCGATTCGCCACCACAGTCAATGACACCCATTGCCTGCCTGCCACACCCCTGCGTGAGGTAGCCTTTGCTGGTCGCTCAAATGCGGGTAAATCGAGCGCAATTAACGTCCTTTGTAACCAAAAAAGGCTTGCTTTTGCCAGCAAGACCCCTGGTCGGACCCAACACATCAACTATTTTGGTCTTTTCTCAAAAGACGACCTTTTAGCCTATTTAGTGGACTTACCAGGCTATGGCTATGCCGCCGTGAATCATGAGACCAAATACCACTGGAACACCCTTCTCAGTGACTATTTACAAGAGCGCGAGCAATTAGTTGGCATGGTCCTGATTGTCGATGCGCGGCGCGGCATTACCGATCTTGATGAGCAAATGATTCAATGGTTTGTTCCAACAGGCAAACCGATTCATATCTTGCTCAGTAAGTGCGACAAACTCAATAAAAGCGAATGCAAACATGCTCTGGAAGCCGTCCGCAAACAACTCCAACAATACGACCCTGCGCTTCCAGAGGGCACTGGTGACTCCAAGCAACTTACGGCACAATTGTTCTCAAGCACCAAGCGTATTGGCCTTGAAGAGGCAGATAATTTAATTATTAAATGGCTATTTGAAGCAGAAACCCATGAAGATGAAATCACAAGCTAGCTCTTTACTTAACTTTCCAGAACATCGCCCTCGTCGTATGCGTCGCGATGATTGGTCACGTCGACTCATGCAAGAAAATAGCGTGTCTGCGAACGACTTGATCTATCCAGTCTTCTTACTAGAAGGCCAAGGCAAATCTGAGGCTGTTGCTTCCATGCCCGGCGTCAATCGTGTTTCATTAGATTTGTTATTGCCTGTTGCGCAAGAGTGTGTTGATCTAGGTATTCCAGTGCTAGCACTTTTTCCAGTAATAGATGCTTCGTTAAAAACACCTGATGGTAAAGAAGCATTCAATCCAAATGGCCTCATCCCTAATGCAGTTCGTGAACTCAAAAAACGTTTCCCGAATTTAGGCATCATGACGGACGTTGCGCTTGATCCGTATACAAGCCATGGTCAAGATGGCGTTCTCGATGAGCAAGGCCGTATTCTGAATGATGAGACTTCAGCGATCTTAGTAAAGCAGGCAGTTGCACAAGCAGAAGCTGGTGTCGATATCGTCGCACCATCAGACATGATGGATGGTCGTATTGGAAAAATTCGGGAAGCACTTGAGCAAAAGAATTTAATTCATACGCGCATCATGGCGTACTCAGCCAAATATGCATCCGCCTTTTATGGCCCATTTAGAGATGCAGTAGGTTCCGCCAAGAATCTTGGTAAGGCTGATAAGAAAATCTATCAAATGGATTGCGCCAATGGTGACGAGGCTTTGCGGGAGGTTGCACTAGATATTAGCGAAGGTGCAGATATGGTCATGGTCAAGCCTGGGATGCCTTATTTAGATATCGTGCGTCGCGTGAGAGAAGAGTTTGATTACCCCACTTATGCCTATCAAGTGAGCGGTGAATACGCGATGCTCAAAGCTGCTGCACAAAATGGTTGGCTAGATCACGATGCTGTCATGATGGAATCTTTACTTGCATTTAAACGTGCTGGTGCCGATGGTGTGCTGACTTACTTTGCGCTGGAAGCAGCAAGACTCATGAAATCAGGTAGGTGAAGCTTCTTTGAATTGATCGCCAATTCTGATTTGGCCAGAGTCTAAAATTTGGGCCCTAATACCACCCCTGTTTTTAAATGCAGAAATAAAATCAGACTTCTTGCTTAAGCTCGCCGGGCGCTCACAAGGGATACATAATTCTGTAGCTTTAAGTCGAATTGAGCCCAGAAAAAAAATTCTCTTCCAACCAACTGATTGAGACCTTCTGCGCTCACACCCTCAATCACGATATTTCTTCTTGTTTCACTCGAAAGATAGGCCTTTAATCCGCCCGCCGCCAACTCTTCGTTAGCAACTTCAATTTCTGAAAGCGCAATCAGAGAAACATCCCTGATTTTTGCTGGAACAGAGTCAGAGAATGCGCCGATACCAAGCGCGTATCTATCGCCCTCAATTCCTACGCCAGGACTAAGTCTCGCAGCATCCCTTTTAATCATGGGCTCACCGGCCTGAGAGGCAATATAAATCGAGTGTATTTTGATCATAGTGATTAGTTCCGCAGCAACTTTTGCAAACGCTCAATGAAACGCTGAGGCGGCATATAGCCAATCACACGTTGCTCTTTTTGTTCTTCTGAGTTTGGGTTAAAGATCAAAATCCCCGGCGGACCAAATAATCCAAAACGTTTTAGTAGCGCCTGATTTTCTGGGCTGTTAGCAGTAACATCGGCTTGCAATAGCACCAACTGCTTCAATTCTTTACTGACCTCTGGATTTGTAAAGGTGTTCACTTCCATTTCTTTGCAACTAATACACCAGTCTGCATAGAAATCTAACAAGACCCATTTTTTCTCTTGCTGCGCTTTCGCAAGCTGTGCATCTAATTCTGCTGGTGAATGAATCACCACAAAAGATAGCTCTCCTACCTGATGGATGCGTTGGCCATTGATTGTTTTGACAGATCCAATAGGTTCATTTTTCTGAATTAAAGGAGAGGCAATCCACGCTGCGGTAGCTACCAACAAGACACCCAAGGTGCGCTGTAACCAGACCATCCAGATACCAGTCGAGGGAATCAAAATACGCGCCTCAATTGCAATAAAGAGGAGTGGCAAGCCCATGCCTAAGGCCATCACAAATAGCAATCCTGCGCCTAGACTCATAGAACCTGTCTGGGCGATAAACGCTAAAACGCCTGCTAATGGCGCTGTAATACATGGGCTGGCAACCAAAGTAGAAATGCCGCCTAAGATAAAGGCGCCTAAAATGCTACCTCCCTTTTGGCGCCCAGCTAAACGATCAATATGGTGATGCCATGACTGAGGCAATCGTAGATCATAGAGACCGAACAGGCTACCCGACAAAGCTAGTAGCAAGATTGCGAAGGCGGCTAGTGCAAGTGGACTTTGTAGTGCCCTTTGTACACTACCGCCAAGGGCTGCCATGAGGACCCCAGCCAAGGAATACACCAAGGCCATACCCAAGACATATGCAAGTGCAAGTAGGCTCGCACGGCCCTTAGAGATCGCCTTACCGCCCTGCGTTCCGAAGATGACACTAGAGAGAATTGGCAGCATTGGTAAAACACAGGGCGTAAAAGCTAAAGCGAGCCCTAAAACAAAGAAAGCAAGAAATAAATAACCAGTTGATGTGCCCTCTAAAAAACGGGTAATCGCATTAACGTCGTCTCGTTCGCGCCATAAATCAGTCAAGCTCAATTTAGCTTGAGTGTTGACAGCAGCCTGGGCACCACCAAGCACTTCAGGTATTGGCGCTGCTCTAACACCAGGGCCTGCCAATAGAAATTTTAGAGTCATCGGTGGATAGCAAATACCAGCCTCTGCACAACCTTGCAAACCTAGCTCAATATGAATAGGCCTAGCAGGGGCTGGATTGACATCTAATAGAACGATAAAAGGCTGCTTATACACTTGCAGTTTTTTCTGAAAAGTTTCATCAAACTTTTCTATACCCTTTGGCAATGCAGGCCTTGTTATATATAGCTTTCCGAGCTCAGTTCCCACTTGAAATTGGAGTGATTCTTGATAGAGGTAATAGCCCTTAGCAGGCATAAACTCAATCTCAACTTGCTTGGAGTTTTCCAACCAAGTAGCCTCGACCCGAAATGCTTTTTCTGGTGGTAAAAAATCAGTTGCAGCAAAAACTGGTGTCATTAACAGCGAAAGTGCTGTGATAACCATTCTCAGAAAGGATTGCATTCTCATATCTTCGAATTTACCTCAGCTTCTACCCACTCACCGTATTGCTGTGCATATTGTGCTGGTGAAAAAGCCAGAATTTCGGGAAGGTCATAAGGATGTTGAGCTCGAATAAAGCTTGAGATCTCTGACCATTTACTACTGATAGTTTTCGCTGATAGAAGAATTTCTTGTTCTTCACAAACCTTCCCTTCCCAGCGGTAAATAGAATGGACGCCATCAATCAGTTGCACGCACGCAGCAATCTTTTGCTCCACTAAAGCGCAAGCTAAGCTTTTGGCAATCTCCATATTAGGCAGGCTTGTGACCACCACCAGAAGCTGATTGGGATTAACAGGGGCGGTAACTGAGGGGTTTTGAGGCATACCGTATTTATAAACCTATCAATGAAAAAAGCCAGACCGAAGCCTGGCTTTTTGCGTATCTAAGAGACTTAAGCCTCTTCAGCTACAACTGCTGTTTCTTCAACTTCTGGACGGTCAACCAACTCAACCAATGCCATAGGCGCATTGTCGCCATGACGGAAGCCAAACTTCAAAATACGAAGATAGCCACCTGGACGTGTTGCGTAACGTGGGCCGAGCTCTGTGAAGAGTTTGGCCACGATATCGCGATCACGAGTGCGATTAAATGCCAAGCGACGGTTTGCTAAGTTGTCTTTTTTACCCAAGGTAATCAAAGGCTCAACAACCATGCGCAATTCTTTTGCTTTTGGCAAAGTGGTTTTAATCACTTCATGCTCCAAAAGAGAATTGGACATATTGCGCAACATCGCCAGACGATGTGAAGATGTTCTATTTAGTTTGCGTAAGCCGTTTCCGTGACGCATGATGCTTCCTTTCTAATTATTTCTCGAGGTTAGCTGGAGGCCAGCTTTCGAGTTTCATGCCAAGACTTAAGCCACGAGCAGCCAATACATCTTTGATTTCATTCAAAGACTTACGACCCAAATTAGGCGTCTTCAACAATTCATTCTCTGTACGTTGAATCAAGTCACCGATGTAGTAAATGTTCTCAGCCTTCAAGCAGTTTGCAGAGCGAACTGTGAGTTCGAGATCATCAACTGGACGCATCAACATTGGATCAACCATTGAAGAGCGACTTGGTGCAAGATCACCAGACACTTCACTGCTCTCAAGAGCTGCGAATACAACTAACTGATCCACCAAGATGCTAGCCGCTTGACGAATTGCTTCTTCAGGAGACAACACACCGTTTGTTTCGATAGTCATTACGAGACGATCGAGGTCGGTACGTTGCTCAACACGAGCAGATTCAACAGCATAGCTAACGCGGCTTACTGGACTAAATGAGGCATCCAATACGATACGGCCAATGATCTTAGTAGTCTCGTCGTTGTATTGACGCACGTTACCAGGAACATAACCACGACCTTTTTCAACCTTAATCTGCATATCTAACTTGCCACCAGCAGACAAGTGAGCGATCACGTGATCAGGATTGATGATTTCTACATCATGTGGCAAATCGATATCTTTTGCAGTAACAACACCTGGACCTTCTTTACGCAAATTGATAGTGACTTCGTCACGGGATTGCAACTTAAATACGATTCCCTTGAGGTTGAGCAAGAGGTTTACAACGTCTTCTTGCACGCCATCCAATGTGGAATATTCATGAACTACACCTGCAATAGCTACTTCAGTTGGTGCATAACCAACCATCGAGGACAAGAGTACGCGACGTAATGCATTTCCGAGTGTGTGGCCATAGCCACGCTCGAACGGCTCCATAACAACCTTAGCTTGGTTGGCGGAAAGCGCTTCAACAGAAATAATTTTTGGCTTGAGCAAATTTGTTTGCATATTTTTTCCTTGATAGTGCCTAATTAGCGTGAATACAATTCGACGATCAAACTTTCATTAATTTCACCGCTAATATCTTCGCGGTCGGGCACTTGCTTAAATGTTCCTTCCAGCTTAGCCGCATCAACTGAAACCCAGGTAACTGCAGACATTTGCTGAACCAAATTGAGTGATTCTGTAATACGCGCTTGCTTCTTCGCTTTTTCACGAATTGCAACCACATCACCAGGCTTAACTTGGATGGATGGAATATTCACTGCGCTGCCATTGAGCATGATGGCGCCATGAGAAACTAACTGACGTGCTTCAGCACGTGTTGAACCAAAGCCCATGCGATACACCACGTTGTCGAGACGTGACTCTAGCAATTGGAGCAATGTTTCGCCAGTATTGCCCTTACGACGCTCAGCTTCTGCGAAGTAACGACGAAATTGACGCTCTAATACGCCATAGATACGCTTAACCTTTTGCTTTTCACGCAACTGATTACCGTAGTCTGATGTTCTTGAGCCAGATGTACGGCCATGTTGACCAGGCTTAGTATCTAACTTGCACTTGTCTGACAGTGCGCGACGTGCGCTCTTTAAAAATAAGTCGGTACCTTCCCGACGTGCTAATTTGGCCTTAGGCCCTAAGTAACGTGCCACGATGCTTTCCTTTCTTTGCCGCAGTCTTGCGACCGGCGGTGAGTTCATCCTTTAAATCAGATGAACGGTGGGCTTTAATAAAAAACTACTAAAACTTGTACTGCCAACTTCCTAGCTTAGATACGACGACGCTTAGGAGGACGGCAACCGTTGTGAGGGACTGGAGTGACGTCTTGAATCTCAGTGATCTTGATCCCCAATGAGTTCAATGCACGAACTGCTGATTCACGACCTGGGCCTGGGCCTTTGATCTGAACTTCCAAGTTCTTGATACCGCATTCAACGGCAGCTTTACCAGCAACTTCAGCCGCTACTTGAGCAGCAAAAGGTGTTGACTTACGTGAGCCTTTGAAGCCTTGGCCGCCAGAAGTTGCCCATGAAAGCGCATTTCCTTGACGATCAGTGATCGTAATAATGGTGTTATTAAAAGAAGCATGAACGTGTGCAATACCGTCAGCAACGTTCTTTTTAACCTTCTTACGAGTGCGCTGTGAAGCGGCGGAAGCGGATTGTTGTTTTGCCATGTCAATAAACTTTCTTGATTATTTCTTCAGTGCGATGCCGGACTTACGTGGGCCCTTACGGGTACGCGCATTGGTCTTAGTACGTTGACCACGAACAGGCAAGCCCTTACGATGACGCACGCCACGGTAGCAACCTAAGTCCATCAAACGCTTGATGCTCATAGTTACTTCACGACGAAGGTCACCTTCGGTGATGAACTTACCTACTTCATCACGCAACTTTTCCAAGTCAGCGTCAGTAAGATCTTTAACTTTTTTATCGATTGCAACACCTGTGGTTTGGCAAATTTTGTGAGCACGAGTTGTGCCAATGCCAAAAATTGCTGTTAAACCGATAACAGTATGTTGATGATTTGGGATGTTTACCCCAGCGATACGTGCCATGAGATTTCCTCTTAATTAACCAGATCAGCCTTGACGCTGCTTATGACGTGCGTCTGAAGAACAGATCACGCGCACAACGCGTTTGCGCTTAATGATCTTGCAATTTCTGCAAATACACTTAACGGATGCTAAAACTTTCATAACTCACCTCTTAAAAATAGGTACTACTTAATCTTTACTTCGCTCGGAAAATGATTCTGGCGCGCGTCAGGTCGTAAGGAGTCATCTCCACCGTTACCTTATCTCCCGGCAAAATACGAATGTAGTGCATCCGCATCTTTCCAGAAATGTGCCCTAGAACCACATGTCCGTTTTCTAGCTTCACGCGAAACATCGCGTTCGGCAAATTCTCAATAATCTCTCCCGCCATCTGAATAACATCGTCTTTAGACATTCAGTTAAGCGCCCATCTTAAAATTGGCTTTTTTCATCAAAGAGCCGTACTGCTGTTGCATCACGTATGACTGAACTTGAGCCATGAAATCCATTGCAACAACCACAATAATCAACAATGAAGTACCGCCAAAATAGAACGGCACGTTGTACTTCAACACTAAAAATTCTGGTAATAAACAAACCAAGACCATGTAAATTGCACCAGCCAAAGTTAAGCGCACCAGGATCTTATCAATATATCGTGCTGTTTGATCGCCTGGACGAATACCCGGAACAAATGCACCGCTCTTCTTCAAGTTATCTGCTGTCTCACGACTGTTAAATACCAATGCGGTGTAGAAGAAACAGAAGAAGATGATCGCTGCAGCATACAAAATTGTGTATACAGGCTGGCCAGGAGCTAATGTTGCTGCCAAGTCTTTAATGATTCTGCTAAACATGTTGGTTGGCTCACCTGAAGTAAACCAGCCAGCAATCGTTGCAGGGAACAAAATAATTGAAGACGCAAAAATTGGAGGAATAACGCCTGCCATGTTTAACTTCAATGGGAAGTAAGAAGATTGGCCACCGTAAACCTTATTGCCAACCTGGCGCTTAGCGTAGCTCACTAAGATACGACGCTGACCGCGCTCTACGAATACCACAAAATAAGTCACTGCTACGCAAATGACAACGATGAGTAATGCAGAAATAATATTCATCGAGCCAGTACGAACTAACTCTAATAAGCTAGCTAAAGCGTTTGGCAAACCAGAGACGATGCCGCCAAAAATAATGATGGAAATACCGTTACCCAAACCACGCTCAGTGATTTGCTCACCAAGCCACATCAAGAACATCGTGCCAGTTACCAGAGTTACTACAGTATTGATTTCAAACATCAAACCTGGATTAACCACTAGTCCTGGCTGAGCTTGCAAAGCAACAGAGATTCCTAATGCCTGGAAGGTTGCTAAAAGCACAGTGCCGTAACGGGTGTACTGAGTGATCTTGCGCTGACCAGCTTGGCCTTCTTTTTTCAAAGACTCTAATGATGGCACAACAATAGTCATTAACTGCATGATGATCGATGCAGAAATATAAGGCATGATTCCCAGGGCAAATACAGTAAAGCGAGATAACGCACCGCCTGAGAACAAGTTAAACATTCCCAAGATGCCGTCTTTTTGGCCAGCAAATAACTGCGCGAGCTGGTCTGGATCAATACCCGGAACTGGAATATGGGCACCTAAACGGAACACGAGCAAAGCCAACACCAAGAAAATCAAGCGTTGACGTAATTCGCCAAACTTGCCTCCTGCTGTTGCAGTCCCTGGGTTATTGGTAGGTGCTAATGCCATTTTGAATAAAAAGACCTATTACGCTGCTTCAACCAATTTGCCGCCAGCCGCTTCAATGGCTGCTTTTGCGCCAGCAGTTGCTGTAATACCCTTAAGGGTTACAGCAATGTTGATTTCACCAGTCTTAATTACCTTCACAGCATTAATTTGTTCGCCAGCAAAGCCATGAGCCTTCAATGTCAACAAGTCCACTTCTGGCAAGTTGATTTTTGCTAAGTCGTTCAAAGTAATTTGGCCAACATGACGACGTGTCAAAGACACGAAACCGCGTTTTGGCAAACGACGATACATAGGCATCTGGCCGCCTTCGAATCCAACCTTGTGGAATCCGCCGGAACGAGATTTTTGACCTTTGTGACCACGGCCAGCAGTTTTACCAAGGCCAGAACCAATGCCGCGACCTACGCGACGACGGTTTTTCTTGGAGCCCTCTGCGGGCTTGAGTGTATTGAGTTCCATATTCTTCGCCTATTTACTTGCTAGTTATCAGCTAACGACTTTAACTAGATAAGAAACTTTATTAATCATGCCGCGAACAGCTGGCGTATCTTCCAATTCAGAAACTGAATTAATACGACCAAGGCCTAAGCCACGCACAGTTGCACGGTGGCTTTCACGAGTACCGATCAAGCTGCGCACTAATTGCAGTTTGACTTTGGAGTTTGATTTTGTCATTTGTAGAGTCCTAATCTTTTGGTCTTAGCCGAGAATCTCTTCAACTGACTTACCGCGCTTAGCAGCAATCTCAGCAGGAGTACTCATCTTGCTCAAACCATCAATCGTTGCGCGAACCAAGTTGTACGGGTTTGTAGAGCCCAGGGACTTAGCAACTACGTTGGTTACACCCATTACGTCGAAAATTGCGCGCATTGGGCCGCCAGCAATAATTCCAGTACCGTCTTTAGCTGGAGAAATCAAAACGCGTGAGGCGCCATGTTGACCAGTAACGGTATGCTGCAAAGTACCTTTACGTAAGGAAACTTTGATCATCTTGCGACGAGCTTCATCCATTGCTTTTTGAACAGCCACTGGAACTTCTTTTGATTTGCCTTTACCCATGCCGATGCGGCCATCGCCATCGCCAACTACAGTGAGTGCGGCAAAGCCAAGAATACGACCACCCTTAACCACTTTAGTTACACGATTAACAGCGATCATCTTCTCGCGAAGACCATCATCACGCTCTTCGTTTTGCATCTTAGTTTGCATTTTTGCCATGTTTTTTCCTAAACCCTATTAGAACTTCAGGCCGGCTTCACGCGCAGCTTCAGCTAAGGCCTTAATACGGCCGTGGTAACGATGACCGGAACGATCAAAAGCAACATCAACAATGCCTGCCTTAACAGCACGCTCAGCAACTAACTTGCCGATTTGTTTCGCTGCATCAGCGTTGCCGCCGTTTTTGATCGCTTGGCGCAATTCTTTTTCCATTGTTGAAGCAGCTGCCACAACTTTGGTTCCGCATGGGCTATATACCTGAGCAGAAATATGAGTATTGCTACGGATGACTGTTAAGCGATTTGCCTTTGCTTCGGCAATGCGAATACGAGTCTGCCGAGCACGTCTTTGTCTGGATTCGTCTTTATTCATTTTCTAATCTCGCTTACTTCTTCTTAGTTTCTTTCAGATGCACAACCTCATCCACGTAGCGAACACCTTTGCCTTTGTATGGCTCTGGTGAACGGTATGCGCGAACTTCCGCTGCGACCTGGCCAACTTGCTGCTTGTTGGAGCCTTTAATAATGATTTCAGTTTGCGATGGAGTCTCAGCTTTTACGCCCTTTGGCAGGTTGTAAATAATGTCGTGTGAGAAACCAAGCTGCAACTTCAATGTTTCGCCTTGGGCTTGAGCACGGTAACCAACTCCTACCAAGCTGAGTTTGCGCTCAAAGCCAGCAGTAACGCCAACAACCATGTTATTGACCAAAGCACGTGCCGTACCTGACTGTGCACCAGCTTCTGGTGAGTCGTTGTTGACAACCACTGTCAATACGCCATCTGCTTGTTTCAAACCAACAGCAGGATGCAAGTTGTGTGTCAATGTGCCCAAAGGACCTTTAACAGTAATGTTTGCACCGTTGATGCTGATTTCAGCGCCCTTAGGAACTGTAATTGGTGATTTACCTACGCGTGACATATTTCGCTCCTTAAGCTACGTAGCAAATAACTTCGCCGCCCACGCCTGTTGCACGTGCTTTACGGTCTGTCATTACGCCTTGAGGGGTTGAAATAATTGCAATGCCCAAGCCATTCATTACTTCTGGAATGTCATGACGTCCTTTATAGATACGTAGACTTGGTGTAGATACACGGTCAATACGCTCGATAACAGGACGGCCTGCATAGTATTTGAGATCAATGTGGAGCACTGGTTTAGCTGCTTCACCTTTGATTTCGAAACTTTCGATATAGCCTTCATCTTGCAAAACTTTTGCAATAGCTACTTTAACTTTTGACGACGGCATTGCGACCAAAGGCTTCTGCACTGCTTGCGCATTGCGGATCCGGGTCAACATGTCGGCGATTGGATCGCTGATACTCATGAGTTCTCCTAATTCTTTCGCCGCTTACCAGCTGGCCTTGGTTAAACCGGGGATTTCGCCACGGAAGGCGATTTCACGAATCTTGCTACGAGCCAAACCGAACTTACGGAATGTGCCGCGTGGGCGACCGGTTAATGAACAACGATTTCTTTGACGAATCGGGCTTGCGTTACGTGGAAGTGCCTGTAGCTTCAAGCGAGCTTCATAGCGCTCTTCATCGCTGCGCGATTGATCAGCAATGATCGCTTTGAGTTCAGCACGCTTAACAGCGTACTTCTCTACAGTTTTTGCGCGCTTATTCTCGCGCTCAATCAGGGATAGTTTTGCCACGTTAGCCTCTTAATTGCGGAAAGGGAATTTGAATGCTGCCAACAAAGCTTTTGCTTCTTCGTCGGTTTTAGCAGTCGTCGTAATACTGATATTGAGACCACGCAGAGCATCAATCTTGTCGTATTCGATTTCAGGGAAAATGATTTGTTCTTTAACGCCGATGTTGTAGTTGCCACGACCATCAAATGCTTTGCCGGAGATGCCGCGGAAGTCACGTACGCGTGGTAATGCAACAGTCACGAAACGATCCAAGAATTCGTACATGCGTTGACCACGCAATGTCACCATGGAACCAATTGGGTAGCCTTGACGAATTTTGAAACCAGCAATCGCTTTTTTAGCTTTAGTTACCACTGGCTTTTGGCCTGCAACTTTAGTTAAATCGCCAACTGCATTTTCGATAATTTTCTTGTCGTTCACTGCATCGCCCAAGCCCATATTCAGGGTCACTTTGGTGATACGTGGAACTTCCATTACAGACTTGTAACCAAACTTGGTAATCAAATCAGCAACAACTTTTTGTTGATAGTGTTCTTGAAAACGTGTGCTCATAATTTCTCCGTGCCCCTTATGCGCTTAATGTCGCGCCAGTGGTTTTGAGGAAACGCTGTTTTTTACCGTCAACGAGTTTGATACCAACACGTGATGGTTTGCCGTTACCGTCAACCAAAGCCACATTAGAAATGTGAACAGGCATAGTCTTGTCAATCATGCCGCCGGTTACACCAGCAGCTGGGTTTGGCTTAACGCTCTTTTTATAAATATTCACGCCTTCGATGACTAACTTCTCATCGAGAATGGCTGTAACAGTTCCTTGCTTGCCTTTATCACGGCCAGTCAACAGAACTACGGAATCACCTTTACGAATCTTTTTCATATCAGCCTCTTAAATCACTTCGGGGGCGAGAGAAACGATCTTCATGAACTTTTCAGTACGCAATTCGCGTGTAACTGGTCCAAAGATACGTGTGCCAATTGGCTCTAACTTAGCGTTGAGCAATACCGCAGCGTTTGCATCGAACTTAATCAATGAACCGTCTGGACGGCGAACACCCTTAGCTGTTCTCACTACAACAGCGTTATAAATATCACCTTTTTTTACACGGCCACGTGGAGCGGCTGACTTAACAGTCACCTTAATGACATCACCAATACTGGCGTAACGACGCTTAGAGCCGCCCAATACCTTGATGCACAAAACTTCACTGGCGCCAGTGTTATCGGCGACCTGCAATCTACTTTCGGTTTGTATCATTTCTAATCCCCAACTTATTGGCCAAAGGCAAACAGTCTTGGTTCCGTCTATGGGCTTTAACGAAAATTAAAACCCGGAATTAATGAAAAACACTGCTTCTCCAATAAAACCAGAGAAGCCATCTATTCTACTACGTAAAACAGGGATTTGGTAAGAAACTTCGCCAAAATCCCTTAAAAATACCTTAAATACCCTTTGAAGCCTCAACCAAACGGGTTACAACCCAAGATTTGGTGCGTGAAATTGGCTTAGATTCAGCAATTTCAACCGTATCACCCATCTTGTAGGTGCTAGTTTCGTCATGAGCGTGGTACTTTTTGGACTGGCCAACATACTTACCAATCACGGGATGCTTGACTTGACGCTCAACCAACACGGTCACAGTTTTTTGCATTTTGTCGCTAACAACGCGGCCCACGAGGGTGCGGCGTAAGGGTTTAGATAATTCAGTCATATCCCTTTTTCCTTATTTCTGCGCAGTCTTTTGGGCAATAAAAGTCTTAACACGAGCAATGTCGCGCTTCGTTTTACCCAATTGGCTGGTATTGGTGAGTTGCTGAGTGCCTTTTTGCATACGGAGCTTAAAGTTAGTCTTTAAGAGCTCTGTCAATTCTGCGTTCAAGCCAGTCAGATCTTTGGTTGCTAATTCTTTATTTTTCATAATCTCTATCCCGATCAACCTAAGTGGCGAATCACGAAAGTGGTCTGCAAAGGCAACTTAGCGGCAGCAAGCTTGAAAGCTTCGCGCGCCAAAGTCTCATCCACACCATCCATTTCGTAAAGCACTTTGCCTGGTTGAATTTCAGCTACGTAGTACTCTGGATTACCTTTACCGTTACCCATACGTACTTCAGCAGGTTTTTGTGAAATTGGCTTATCTGGGAAAATACGAATCCAGATACGACCACCACGTTTAATGTGGCGGGTCATTGCGCGACGTGCTGACTCGATTTGACGAGCAGTCAGACGGCCACGGCCAACGGCCTTCAAGCCAAAGTCACCAAAGGCTACAGAACTACCGCGTGTTGCCACGCCAGTGTTACGGCCTTTTTGTTCCTTACGATACTTACGACGCTTTGGTTGTAGCATGCTTACTCTCCTGACTTCTGCGTATCTGCGGCAGGTGCTTCAACCTTACGCACACGCTTTACTGCTGGTTTAGCAGCAACTAATGGCTTGTCAGCACCTGCAGCTGGTTTACGAGCAGCTGTTTTGCTTGGAGCACGACGAGTTTTCTTTTCTTCGGCAGCTGGTTCAGCAGATGGAGCAGCCACTTGAGCTTCTGCACCGCGACCCAATGTATCGCCTTTGTATACCCAAACTTTTACACCGATGATGCCGTAGGTTGTTTCAGCCTCTGATGTTGCGTAATCAATATCAGCCTTCAATGTATGAAGTGGAACACGACCTTCACGGTACCATTCGCGACGAGCAATTTCTGCACCGTTCAAACGACCAGACGACATGATCTTGATGCCTTGTGCGCCAAGACGCATTGCGCTTTGCATTGCACGCTTCATAGCGCGACGGAACATGATGCGCTTTTCTAACTGCTGAGTAATAGAGTCAGCAATCAATTGTGCATCTACTTCAGGCTTACGAATTTCTTCAATGTTCACGTGAACTGGAACACCCATACGTTTTTGTAATTCACGACGGAGAACTTCAATATCTTCGCCTTTTTTACCAATCACAACACCTGGACGTGAGCTATAGATAGTGATGCGGGCGTTCTTAGCAGGACGCTCGATTACCACTTTACTAACGGATGCATTCTTCAACTTCTTCTTCAAATAGCTGCGGACATCTACGTCCTCTTTCAGCATCTTTGCGAAGTCAGTGTTATTTGCATACCAACGTGATGTCCAATTCTTCGTTACCGCGAGTCGGAATCCGGTGGGATTAATCTTTTGGCCCATATCTTTCCTTAGTTACTCAAGGTCACGCTAATGTGACAAGTTTGTTTTTCGATTTGATTGCCACGACCCTTAGCACGTGCAGTGAAGCGCTTCAAGGAAGTTCCTTTATCAACGATTACCGCCGATACCTTGAGCTCATCAATGTCGGCACCTTTATTGTGTTCAGCATTTGCAATCGCTGATTCAACTACTTTCTTCACAATGAAGGCAGCTTTTTTGGGGCTGAAATTCAAAATGTTCAATGCGCGTGCAATTGGCAAACCACGAATTTGGTCTGCAACCAAACGTGTCTTTTGCGCAGAAATGCGGGCGCCCTTGTGAATAGCTTTAACTTCCATCATCATCCCCTTACTTCTTCACAACTTTCTTGTCAGCAGCGTGACCTTTGAAAGTACGGGTCAAGGCAAATTCGCCTAACTTATGACCCACCATGTTTTCTGATACATAAACCGGAACGTGTTGACGACCGTTATGAACAGCAATTGTCAGACCGATAAAGTCTGGAAGAATTGTTGAACGGCGAGACCAAGTTTTGATCGGCTTTTTGTCTTTGTTGGCTTGTGCAACTTCAACTTTTTTTACTAAGCTGGCGTCGCAGAATGGGCCTTTTTTAGCTGAACGTGTCATATCTATTTATCCTTATCGCTTAACGTTTTTGACGACGTTGAACGATCATCGAAGTTGTGCGCTTATTGCGACGTGTGCGATAACCTTTGGTTGGAGTGCCCCATGGAGATACAGGTACACGGCCTTCGCCAGTTCTACCTTCACCACCACCGTGTGGGTGATCTACTGGGTTCATTGCCACACCGCGAACGGTTGGGCGAATACCACGCCAGCGATTTGCACCTGCTTTACCAATTTGACGCAAGCTGTGCTCTTCGTTACCAACTTCACCAATAGTGGCACGGCACTCAATCAGAACACGGCGAACTTCACCGGAGCGCAAACGCACTTGAGCGTATACGCCTTCACGAGCCAGCAATACTGCTGAACCACCAGCAGAGCGCGCTACTTGAGCACCTTTGCCTGGGAGGATTTCAACACAGTGAATAGTGCTACCAACTGGAATGTTGCGAATTGGCAAATTATTACCAGATTTGATTGGTGCCTCAGAGCCATTCATGATTGCTTGACCAACAGTCATGCCTTTAGCAGCAGGAATGTAGCGACGCTCACCATCAGCAAACACGATCAATGCAATATTTGCACTGCGGTTTGGATCGTATTCCAAGCGTTCAACTTTTGCTGGAATGCCATCTTTGTCGTTGCGTTTGAAATCAACAACACGATAGTGATGCTTATGACCACCACCTTTATGACGGGTAGTGATATGACCATTATTGTTGCGACCCGCTTTTTGGAATTGTGGCTCTACCAACGCTGCAAAAGGCTTACCTTTATGCAGGTCAGGATTGACCACCTTGACCATTGAACGACGACCTGGTGAGGTCGGTTTTGTCTTCATCAAAGGCATGATTAATTCGCCTCCGCTTCAAAGTTAATTTCTTGACCTGGCTTCAAATTCACATAGGCCTTCTTAGTGTGGTCACGACGACCTTCAAAACGGCCATACCGCTTAGGCTTACCCTTTTGATTCACGATTTGAACTGAGTCAACTTGCACTTTGAAGAGCAATTCAACTGCTTGTTTTACATCGCTCTTGTTTGCATCGCGAGCTACTTGGAAAACTACTTGTTCGTTTTTCTCTGCAACCATAGTGGCTTTCTCAGAGATAACAGGACCAAGCAGAACCTTCATCAGGTTGTGATCGTTTTTACGGACTTGGCTCATTTCAGCAACTCCTCAATTTTTGCGATCGCTGCTTTGCTGACCAATACTTTTTTGTATTGAACCAAAGCTAATGGATCAGCGTGCTGTGGCTCAACCACGGCAACTTTATGCAAGTTACGTGATGCCAAGTACAAATTCTCGCTAACCTGATCAACAATAATCAAGACTGAATCCAAGCCCATTGCCTTAACTTTGTCAGCCAAAACTTTAGTCTTTGGAGCATCAAGATTAAATTGATCAACGACATTCAAACGACCTTCGCGAGCTAACTGAGACAAGATAGATCTCATACCAGCGCGGTACATTTTCTTATTTACTTTTTGGCTGAAATTCTCTTCTGGAGAATTCGGGAATATACGACCACCTCCACGCCACAGCGGGGAAGAGCTCATACCAGCACGTGCACGACCAGTACCTTTTTGACGCCAAGGTTTCTTGGTGGTGTGCTTAACTTGCTCACGGTCTTTTTGTGCACGGTTACCGCTACGTGCATTTGCTTGATAAGCCACTACAACTTGGTGTACCAATGCTTCGTTATATTCGCGTTCGAATACTTCTGGTGAAGCTTGTACGCCTGCACCTAAAGTACCGTTGTCTTGGAGAAGCTTAAGTTCCATATTCGCTCTCCTTATTTCTTCTTCAACGGTGTCTTCACCGCTGGAGTAACAATCACTTTACCGCCTGGGGCACCTGGAATAGCGCCTTTAACCATGATGAGATTGCGTTCTGCATCAATGCGTGCGATGACTAAATTTTGTACGGTACGGGTAACGTCACCAAGGTGACCAGTCATGCGCTTACCTGGGAAAACACGACCTGGATCTTGCGCCATACCGATTGAACCTGGTACGTTATGTGAACGTGAGTTACCGTGGGATGCGCGACCAGAAGCAAAGTGATAACGCTTGATGGTACCGGCGTAACCTTTACCGATCGATACGCCTTGCACGTCCACTTTTTGACCAGCCGTAAATGCAGCGTCAGCAGGAATTACTTGTCCTGGTGTCATTTCTGCAATTTTTGCTGCGTCTAATTGGAATTCGTTGAGACCATTACCAGCCATCACCCCTGCTTTAGCGAAGTGACCAGCCATTGCTTTGGTAACGCGAGTAGCTCTACGTGTGCCATGTGCCAACTGGATAGCATCATAGCCATCAGTTGCCTGGGTCTTGATTTGAGCGATTCTGTTGTCGCTCACGTCGATTACGGTCACAGGAATTGAATCCCCTTCGTCCGTAAATAGACGGGTCATGCCGACCTTGCGGCCGATTAAGCCTAAGCTCATATTCATGCTCCACGCCGACTACGATTGGTCGGCAAAATTAATTTAAGTGATTTACAAGTAAAAGTACTTCTAAATCAATAACTTACAACATTTTTAATGCTGATACAGCCTAAAAATTCACCCAAATAATTGAGCGAAGACTTAGATTCTATCCTGAAATGCCGATCTTGACAAGCAAAAAGACCGGAAACTACAAATTACTGCAACTTAATTTCGACGTCCACACCTGCTGGAAGGTCTAATTTCATCAAAGCATCTACCGTTTTCTCTGTAGGATCAACAATATCCATTAAACGGAGATGGGTACGGATCTCTAACTGATCACGAGATGTCTTGTTCACGTGTGGTGAACGCAAGATATCAAAACGCTCAATACGAGTTGGCAAAGGAACTGGACCCTTAACAACCGCACCAGTACGCTTAGCTGTGTCAACGATTTCAGCTGCAGATTGGTCGATCAAACGGTAATCAAATGCTTTAAGGCGAATACGAATTTTTTGGTTTTGCATATTAATTCCAAAGAGCGGTGTGGTGCTGCCACGTTATACATCTAAAGAGCACGGTGACATCAGCAGCACTGATGTCACCGGTTAGCAAACCGCTAAATATTATTTACTTCTACTTCCTTAAGCCAAAATCTTTGCAACCACACCGGCGCCAACAGTACGGCCACCTTCACGGATCGCAAAACGTAAACCTTCTTCCATCGCGATAGGGGCGATGAGTTTGACGGTAATCGTGACGTTATCACCAGGCATGACCATTTCTTTGTCTTTTGGCAACTCAATAGAACCAGTTACGTCCGTTGTGCGGAAGTAAAACTGAGGACGATAGTTGTTAAAGAATGGTGTATGACGGCCACCTTCATCTTTACCCAAGATGTAAACCTCGGCTGTAAAGTGAGTATGGGGGGTGATTGAACCTGGCTTAGCCAATACTTGGCCGCGCTCAACTTCTTCACGTTTTGTACCGCGCAATAAGATACCCACGTTATCGCCTGCTTGACCTTGGTCGAGCAATTTGCGGAACATTTCAACACCAGTACAAGTAGTTTTGAGAGTTGGTTTGATACCAACGATTTCAATCTCTTCGCCAACTTTAACGATACCGCGCTCAATACGACCAGTCACTACAGTACCGCGACCAGAGATGGAGAACACGTCTTCTACTGGCATCAAGAAGGCGCCATCAATGGCACGCTCTGGTGTTGGGATGTAAGTATCAAGGGCTTCAGCCAATTTCATGATGGCTTCTTTACCCAATGGACCTTCGTCGCCTTCTAAGGCTAACTTAGCAGAACCTTGGATGATCGGTGTGTCATCGCCTGGGAAGTCATATTTAGACAGAAGTTCACGCACTTCCATTTCAACTAACTCGAGCAATTCAGCATCATCAACCATATCGCACTTGTTTAAGAACACCACGATGTAAGGAACACCGACTTGGCGTGCCAAAAGGATGTGCTCACGCGTTTGTGGCATTGGGCCATCAGCTGCAGAGCAAACCAAAATAGCGCCGTCCATCTGAGCAGCGCCTGTAATCATGTTCTTAACGTAGTCAGCATGTCCTGGGCAGTCAACGTGAGCGTAGTGACGGTTTGCAGTCTCATACTCAACGTGCGCAGTATTAATCGTAATACCACGGGCTTTTTCTTCAGGAGCAGCATCGATCTGATCATATGCTTTTGCTTCGCCACCGAATGCTTTTGAGAGCACGGTTGCAATTGCTGCTGTCAAGGTCGTTTTACCGTGGTCAACGTGACCGATAGTGCCTACGTTTACGTGCGGTTTTGTCCGCTCGAATTTTTCTTTTGCCATTTTTGTTCTGCCTTCTTTAGCTAGTCAATATTCAAAATTAATGTGGATAAATTACTTCGCTTTAGCAGCCATAACTGCTTCAGCAACGTTCTTCGGTGCTTCGGAATAATGCTTAAATTCCATGGTGTAGGTAGCGCGACCTTGGGTCAACGAGCGCAAGCCAGTTGAGTAACCAAACATCTCTGCCAACGGCACTTCAGCACGAACGATCTTGCCGCCGCCTGGAATGTCATCCATACCTTGCAAAATACCGCGACGGGATGAGAGGTCACCCATTACGTTTCCCATGAAATCTTCTGGTGTTTCAACTTCAACAGCCATCATTGGTTCAAGCAATACTGGAGATGCTTTACGCATTCCATCTTTGAACGCCATTGAGCCTGCCATCTTAAATGCGTTTTCGTTGGAGTCAACGTCGTGGTATGAACCAAAGAACAATGTCGCTTTGATATCTACTACTGGATAGCCAGCCAAAATGCCGGAGTTCAATGTCTCGATAATGCCTTTTTCAACTGCAGGAATGTATTCACGTGGAACTACACCACCCTTAATAGCGTCAACGAATTCAAAACCTTTGCCTGGGGCTTGTGGCTCTAACTTCAAAACCACGTGACCGTATTGACCACGACCACCAGACTGCTTAACAAATTTACCTTCGATCTCTTCGCAAACCTTACGAATGGTTTCGCGGTATGCAACTTGTGGCTTACCAACAGTTGCTTCAACGCTGAATTCACGTTTCATACGATCAACCAAAATTTCCAAGTGGAGCTCGCCCATACCGGAAATAATGGTTTGGCCTGACTCTTCATCAGTCTTCACGCGGAAAGAAGGATCTTCTTGTGCCAAGCGATTCAAAGCAAGACCCATTTTTTCTTGGTCAGCTTTTGTCTTTGGCTCAACAGCCTGTGAGATCACTGGCTCTGGGAATACCATGCGCTCCAAAATCACGATGCTATCTGGATCACACAATGTTTCGCCAGTTGTCGCGTCTTTTAGACCAACTGCTGCAGCAATATCGCCTGCGTACACTTCTTTAATTTCTTCACGTTGGTTTGCATGCATCTGCAACAAACGGCCAACACGCTCTTTCTTGCCCTTGATTGGGTTGTAGATCGTGTCACCAGACTTCATGACGCCTGAGTAAACGCGGAAGAAAATGAGCTGGCCAACAAATGGGTCAGTCATGATCTTAAATGCCAATGCAGAAAACTTGGCGCTATCAGAGGCTTCACGAGTTGCAGGTGTACCGTCTTCCAATTCGCAAAGAACTGGTGGCACATCTAATGGGGATGGCAACAACTCAACTACTGCGTCCAACATCGCCTGAACACCTTTGTTTTTGAAAGCAGTTCCACACAACATTGGAACGATTTCATTGGCGATAGTGCGTTGACGCAATGCGCCTTTAATTTCTTCTTCGGTCAAGCCTTCGCCACCGAGATACTTTTCCATCAACTCTTCTGAGCTTTCAGCAGCAGCTTCGAGCATCTTCTCGCGCCACTCTTCAGCAGAAGCTTGCAATTCAGCAGGGATCTCTTCGTAGGTGAATTTGGTACCTTGTGAAGCCTCATCCCAATAGATGGCCTTCATCTTTACCAAGTCCACAACGCCTTTAAAGTTTTCTTCTGCGCCGATTGGAATCTGGATCAAGATTGGGTTTGCCTTGAGACGAGTCTTCATTTGGTCATAGACCTTGAAGAAGTTCGCACCAGTGCGGTCCATCTTGTTTACAAATGCCAAGCGTGGAACTTGATACTTGTTTGCTTGACGCCAAACAGTTTCAGATTGTGGCTGTACTCCACCTACGGCACAGTAAACCATGCAGGCACCATCCAAAACGCGCATTGAACGCTCAACTTCAATCGTGAAGTCTACGTGCCCTGGGGTATCAATAATGTTGATACGGTGCTCAGGCATTGTTCCTGCCATACCCTTCCAGAAAGTGGTGGTAGCAGCAGAAGTAATCGTGATACCACGCTCTTGCTCTTGCTCCATCCAGTCCATGGTAGCTGCGCCATCATGGACTTCACCGATTTTGTGGTTAACACCGGTGTAGAACAAAACGCGTTCTGTAGTTGTTGTCTTACCTGCGTCAATGTGCGCAGAAATACCAATATTGCGGTATTTGTCGATGGGGGTTTTACGTGCCACTGTTGGTGCCTTTTCTTAACTATTGGATTAGAAGCGGAAATGTGAGAAAGCTTTATTAGCTTCTGCCATACGGTGAACTTCTTCACGCTTCTTCATTGCGCCGCCACGACCTTCAGCAGCTTCTAATAATTCGTTGGCCAAACGTTGAGCCATGGATTTTTCACCGCGCTTTTTAGCGGCTTCGCGCAACCAGCGCATTGCCAAAGCGGAACGGCGTGATGGACGAACTTCAACAGGAACTTGATAGTTAGCACCACCAACACGACGGCTCTTTACCTCAACCATTGGCTTAACATTACCCATGGCTGTAGAAAAAATTTCGAGTGGTTCTTTATTTGCTTTTTTCTCGATGTGATCAAAGGCACCGTAAACGATACGCTCTGCAACCGATTTCTTGCCGTCCAACATCAGGACGTTCATGAATTTAGCTACTTCTACATTGCCGAATTTTGGATCCGGCAAAATTTCCCGTTTGGGAACTTCACGACGACGTGGCATAACTACTCCTTCAGTTCAGTTAGGGGTGGCCCACCTGGATCACCCGCTCCGGTTGTCCTACTATCTAAGAAAAATTCCTAGACGGAACATCCACTTACTTGTCTTTTGAGTCTGACAAACAACGACTTACTACAAAAACCGCTACTGCTTAATTCTTAAAATTAAGCAGCTTTCTTAGCGCGCTTAGCACCGTATTTAGAGCGGGCTTGTTTACGATCTTTAACACCTTGTAAGTCCAAAGAACCGCGAACGATGTGGTAACGCACACCTGGTAAGTCCTTTACACGACCGCCACGAATCAACACTACTGAGTGTTCCTGGAGGTTATGGCCTTCACCGCCAATGTATGAAATCACTTCAAAACCATTGGTTAAGCGAACTTTAGCTACTTTACGGAGCGCAGAGTTAGGCTTTTTAGGAGTAGTGGTGTACACACGTGTACAAACACCACGGCGCTGCGGGCTGTTTTGCAGCGCAGGGCTCTTGCTTTTAACGGTAAGCCTTGTTCTTGGCTTGCGTAATAATTGATTAATTGTTGGCATAAAATAGCTCGGTTAGTACTTCTTTGTTGCTTTCTTCAAGAAAATCAATGACTTAGAGAATTTCTAGGTCAAAAAGACCTTCTTCTGAATCAGTAGAACTCAGCATTCTAGCTTGGCCAGCCTTTTCCGTCAACCTAAAGGGAAAAAACTGGCCATTTCTGGCCAGAATTACCAAATTAGCTCGGATCAGCCTCCCCAGCAGGAGCAATGACTTCAGCCTCGATTTCAACAGGGGCGTTAGCCAATGCCTCCTCTTCGGCGGCAATCATTTGAGCGCGATCGCGCTCGAATTGCTCTCTGACCTTGCGTGCACGACGATAAGACAAGCCGGTACCAGCAGGGATCAGGCGACCAATAATGACGTTTTCCTTGAGGCCACGGAGTGTATCGGTCTTGCCCATAATGGCAGCTTCGGTCAATACACGGGTGGTTTCTTGGAAAGAAGCCGCTGAAATAAAGCTATCGGTCGACAAGGATGCCTTAGTAATACCAAGCAATACGTTGTCGAACTGAGCTGGGTGCTTGCCTTGTGCAATCACAGCATCGTTTGCGTCATATAACTTAGAACGCTCAACTTGCTCACCAGTAATGAAGGATGTATCGCCTGGATCAGTTACCTGAACACGACGCAACATCTGACGCACGATCACTTCAATGTGCTTGTCATTGATCTTCACGCCCTGGAGACGATAAACGTCTTGAACTTCGTCAACGATGTAGATTGCCAACTCTTCGATACCTTTGAGAGTCAAGATGTCATGCGGATCAGCAGGGCCTTCCACAATCATCTCGCCCTTGTTCACAACTTGACCGTCGTGAACGAGAACTTGTTTCTCTTTAGGAATCAAGAACTCATTGGCTTCGCCATCCATATCGGTAATCACCAAACGCTGTTTACCTTTGGTTTCTTTACCGAAGGAGACTGTTCCAGTCACTTTCGCCAATACTGCTGCATCTTTTGGTGAACGTGCTTCGAACAATTCTGCAACGCGTGGCAAACCACCGGTAATGTCGCGAGTCTTCTGTGATTCGATTGGAATACGCGCCAATACTTCACCAACTTCGACTTTTTGACCGTCCTTAACAGTAATCAAAGCGCCCACTTGGAGACCAATGTTTACTGGGTGATCAGTGCCGGCGATCATGACTTCGTTACCCTTCTCATCAACTAAGTTGATCATTGGGCGAACACCTTTGCTTGCAGCTGAACGACGCTTACCGTCAATCACCACCAAAGTGGAAAGACCAGTCACTTCGTCAACCTGCTTAGCAACAGTGACACCCTCTTCGACGTTGTCGAAGCGAGCGATACCAGCGTACTCAGAAATAATCGGGCGTGTTAAGGGATCCCAGGTTGCTAAGCTTGCGCCAGCCTTCACTGCTGCATCTTCTTTTAACAAGAGAGTTGCACCGTAAGGTACTTTATGACGTTCGCGCTCACGACCATTCTCATCAACGATCAAGGCTTCGCCAGAACGTGAAATCACGATCTGCTCACCCTTCGCGTTCTTCACAACACGCATCGTGCCTGAGAACTTCAAAGCACCATTTGATTTGGCTTCAATATTGCTTGCAACCAAGGCACGTGACGCTGCACCACCAATGTGGAAGGTACGCATAGTCAACTGTGTGCCTGGCTCACCGATAGACTGAGCAGCGATCACACCAACTGCTTCACCAACGTTCACCAAACCACCGCGACCGAGATCACGTCCGTAGCACTTGGCGCACAAGCCAAAGCGGGTTAAGCAAGACAATACTGTACGAACTTTAACTTCGTCGATGCCCAATGCCACGATCTGATCAACATGATCTTCATCGAGCAAGGTGTCGTTAGGAACGATGACTTCTTGTGTATCAGGATGAACAATGTCACCGATGCAGACACGACCCAAAATACGGTCACGCAATGCTTCGATAATTTCGCCACCTTCAACAAGGGCCTTCATAGTAACGCCAGAAGTTGCGCCGCAATCATCCTCGATCACTACGAGGTCTTGAGTAACGTCGCACAAACGACGGGTCAAGTAACCAGAGTTCGCTGTCTTCAACGCAGTATCAGCCAAACCTTTACGAGCACCGTGGGTTGAAATGAAGTACTGCAATACGTTCAAACCTTCGCGGAAGTTTGCAGTAATTGGGGTTTCAATAATGGAGCCATCAGGCTTCGCCATCAAACCACGCATACCAGCTAACTGACGAATTTGCGCTGCAGATCCACGCGCACCAGAATCCGCCATCATATAGATAGAGTTAAAGGATTCTTGACGCACAGTTTTGCCGTTACGGTCGACAACGTCAACGTGTGACAACTCATCCATCATCGCCTTGCCAACTTGGTCGCCTGCAGCGCCCCAAATATCAACCACGTTGTTATAACGCTCTTGATTGGTTACGAGACCTGACATGAACTGCTTGTCATATTCCTTAACCTTGGCAGAAGCTTCAGTGATGATGCGCTCTTTGGAGGTTGGGATCAGCATATCGTCGATCGCAACCGAGATACCAGCATTGGTGGCCAAGCGGAAACCAGACTGCAAGAGACGGTCAGCAAAAATCACAGTTTCACGCAAGCCGCACTTACGGAATGAAGTGTTGATCAAACGTGAGATTTCTTTTTTCTTCAAAGGCTTGTTGATTTCCTCGAAGGACATCCCTTTAGGCAAAATCTCAGACAAGATTGCACGGCCAACTGAAGTTTGATAGATCTTGGTTTTTTCGGCAAAACGGGCATCGCCCTCTGCCTTCTTATCCACAATCTCAAACTCAGTAATACGCACAGCAACACGAGATGCCAATTCAACCTGGCCGGCTTCGTATGCGCGCACTACTTCAGTAATGTTGGCGAAAACCATGCCTTCGCCCTTACCGTTGATCTTGTCACGGGTAGCGTAGTACAGACCCAACACCACGTCCTGCGAAGGAACGATGGATGGTTCGCCGTTAGCTGGGAACAATACGTTGTTCGAAGCCAACATCAATGTACGCGCTTCCATTTGCGCTTCGAGCGACAAAGGAACGTGAACCGCCATTTGGTCACCGTCAAAGTCCGCGTTAAATGCCGCGCAAACTAATGGGTGCAATTGGATTGCTTTACCTTCAATCAGCATTGGCTCGAAAGCCTGAATACCGAGACGGTGCAATGTAGGCGCACGATTCAACATGATTGGATGTTCACGAATCACTTCTTCGAGAATGTCCCAAACGATTGGTGTCTGGCTCTCAACTTCTTTCTTCGCAGCCTTAATCGTGGTTGCAATTCCCAAAGTCTCAAGCTTGTTGAAAATGAATGGCTTGAACAATTCCAAGGCCATCAATTTTGGTAAACCGCACTGATGCAATTTCAATGTAGGGCCAACTACGATGACTGAACGACCAGAGTAGTCAACGCGTTTACCCAACAAGTTTTGACGGAAACGACCGCTCTTACCTTTAATCATCTCAGCCAAGGACTTAAGAGGACGCTTGTTAGCGCCAGTCATAGCCTTACCGCGACGACCATTGTCGAGCAATGAGTCAACCGCTTCTTGCAACATGCGTTTTTCGTTACGAACGATGATCTCTGGTGCGCGCAACTCTAACAAACGCTTCAAACGGTTGTTACGGTTGATCACACGACGATAGAGGTCGTTCAAATCGGAAGTAGCAAAGCGACCGCCATCCAATGGCACCAATGGGCGCAATTCAGGTGGCAATACTGGCAATACTTCCATGATCATCCAGTCAGGCTTGATACCTGAAGTCTGGAACGCCTCAAGCACTTTTAAGCGCTTAGCGTATTTCTTGATCTTGGCATCGCTACCAGTAGCTTTTAAATCAGCACGAATGGTCTCTACTTCACGATCAATATCAATCGAACGCAAGAGATCACGAATACCTTCAGCGCCCATGATAGCGGTAAATGCACCGTCACCATACTCTTCAGTTTTCGCAATGTATTCATCTTCAGACATGATCTGACCACGCTTCATTGCGCCTTCAGGAGTCATGCCAGGATCAACCACTACATATGCTTCAAAGTAGAGAACGCGCTCAATATCACGCAAGGTCATATCGAGAACCATACCCAAACGAGATGGTAGGGACTTCAAGAACCAAATGTGCGCTACAGGGGCTGCCAACTCAATGTGGCCCATGCGCTCACGACGTACCTTAGCGAGAGTAACTTCAACACCGCACTTCTCGCAGATTACGCCACGGAACTTTAAGCGCTTGTACTTACCGCATAAGCACTCGTAGTCTTTGGTTGGTCCAAAAATCTTGGCGCAGAACAAACCATCACGCTCGGGCTTAAAAGTCCGGTAGTTGATGGTTTCTGGTTTGCGTACTTCACCAAAAGACCATGAGCGAATTTTCTCAGGAGATGCGAGACCAATTTTGATGACATCAAACTGCTCTTCGCCCTGCGTTTGCTTAAATAAATCGAGCAATGCTTTCATATCAGTTGCGCTCCATGTCAATGTCAATACCCAACGAACGAATTTCTTTTACCAGTACGTTGAAGGATTCGGGCATGCCAGCATCAATCGTGTGCTCGCCCTTGACGATGTTTTCGTATACCTTGGTACGGCCTGCGACGTCATCGGACTTCACTGTCAGCATTTCCTGCAAGACATATGAAGCACCGTATGCTTCGAGGGCCCAAACTTCCATCTCACCAAAGCGCTGACCACCAAACTGGGCTTTACCGCCCAATGGCTGTTGCGTTACTAATGAGTAAGGTCCGGTTGAACGTGCGTGCATCTTGTCGTCGACCAAATGGTGTAGTTTCAAGACATGCATGACACCAACAGTCACTGGACGCTCAAACTGATCGCCAGTGCGGCCGTCGCACAAAATCATTTGCTGACGTGAAGGCGTCATCTTCAAAGATTTAGCAACCTCTTCTGGATAAGCCAACTCGAGCATACGTCCGATTTCTGTCTCAGTGGCACCGTCAAACACTGGTGTTGCAAATGGCAAGCCTTGGCGAAGATTCTCAGCCAAAACAGTGATCTGCTCATCAGTGAAATTATCGATGTCTTCGATACGACCGGTTTCGTTATAAAGCTGCTTGAAGAACTTACGCAATTCAGTTTGCTTAGCGTGTTCGCGAACCATCTCGTCGATACGCTTACCAATACCTTGGGCAGCCCAACCTAAGTGGGTTTCCAAAATCTGGCCAACGTTCATACGGGAAGGCACACCCAATGGGTTCAAGACGATGTCTACAGGGCGTCCGTCAGCCATAAATGGCATGTCTTCTGCAGGGGCAATTTTAGAAACCACACCCTTGTTACCATGACGACCGGCCATCTTGTCACCAGGCTGTAAGCGGCGTTTCACTGCCAAGTACACCTTAACCATCTTGGTTACACCAGGCTGTAAATCATCGCCCTGGGTAAGCTTGGTACGCTTCTCTTCAAAAGCTTCATCAAACTGTTTACGCTTCGCTTCGATAGAAGATTTGATTGCTTCGACTTGTGAGGCAACTTCATCATCCGCTGGACGAACATCAAACCAATGGTATTTGTCCAAATCAGCAAGGTAATCCTTGTCGATCTTGGTACCTTTAGCTAATTTCTTAGGGCCGCCATTAGCAACTTTTCCAACCAACAGCTTTTCTAAACGCATGAAGGCATCGCCTTCAACAATACGCAACTGGTCGTTTAAGTCCAAACGATAGCGTTGTAGTTCTTCTTGAATGATGGACTGGGCACGGGCATCGCGCTCAATACCTTCACGGGTGAAGACTTGAACATCGATAACAGTACCAATCATTCCTGAAGGAACGCGTAAAGAAGTATCTTTCACATCAGATGCTTTTTCACCGAAGATCGCACGCAGTAACTTCTCTTCAGGAGTGAGAGTAGTCTCGCCCTTTGGAGTTACCTTACCAACCAATACGTCACCAGCTTCAACTTCAGCGCCGATGTAAACAATACCGCTCTCATCCAAACGGGAGAGTTGTGACTCTGCCAAATTGGAAATATCGCGAGTAATTTCTTCTGAACCAAGCTTGGTGTCACGTGCAACTACTGACAACTCTTCAATATGAATAGAGGTGTAGCGGTCATCAGCAACAACCTTCTCAGAGATCAAGATTGAATCTTCGAAGTTGTAACCGTTCCATGGCATAAATGCCACAGTCATGTTTTGACCCAAAGCCAATTCACCTAAATCGGTAGATGCGCCGTCAGCAACGACGTCGCCACGGGCTACACGATCGCCAACTTTTACGATTGGACGTTGATTGATGTTGGTATTTTGGTTTGAACGGGTGTACTTGATGAGGTTATAAATATCCACACCTACTTCACCAGCTGCAGTTTCATCATCGTTTACACGAATCACCACACGGTTTGCATCAACGTAATCTACGATACCGCCGCGGTTAGCCAGCACAACAGTGCCGGAGTCAACCGCAACAATACGCTCTAAACCTGTACCAACCAATGGCTTATCTGGACGCAAGCAAGGAACTGCTTGACGCTGCATGTTCGCACCCATCAACGCACGGTTCGCATCATCGTGCTCTAAGAATGGAACGAGTGAGGCTGCAGCAGAAACGATCTGGCTAGGAGCAACGTCGATGAAATCGATACGCTCTGGGCCAACCATCATGGTCTCACCAGCTTGACGGGCAGAAACCAATTCGTCAGCTAACTTGCCGTTTTTATCGATCGTGGCATTCGCCTGAGCAATCACATACTTGGCTTCTTCAATTGCAGAGAGGTAAACCACTTCATCGCTTACCTTGCTATTGGAAACCTTACGGTATGGCGTCTCGAGGAAGCCATGTTCATTCAAACGTGCAAATAGTGCGAGTGAGTTGATCAGACCAATGTTTGGTCCCTCTGGAGTTTCAATTGGGCAAACACGTCCGTAGTGGGTTGGATGCACGTCGCGCACTTCGAAACCTGCGCGCTCGCGTGTCAAACCACCAGGTCCCAATGCAGAAATACGACGCTTGTGCGTGATCTCTGAAAGTGGGTTGGTTTGATCCATAAACTGGGATAACTGTGAAGAACCGAAGAACTCACGAATCGCAGAAGAAATTGGCTTGCTATTAATCAAGTCATGCGGCATGAGATTTTCTGTTTCGGCTTGGCCGAGACGTTCTTTAACCGCACGCTCAACACGTGACAAACCAGCACGGAATTGGTTTTCTGCCAATTCGCCAACGCAACGTACACGACGATTACCTAAGTGATCGATATCGTCTACTTCGCCTTTGCCGTTACGCAAATCTACGAGGGACTTAATCGTGTCGAGAATATCTTCATTCGACAGAACCATTGGACCTTCCATTTCTGGGCGGTTCAAACGGCTATTGACCTTCATACGGCCAACACGAGATAAGTCGTAAGCATCTTCGCTATAGAACAAGCGCTGGAACAAAGCTTCAACAGCATCTTCTGTTGGGGGCTCACCAGGGCGCATCATGCGGTAGATGGCAATACGTGCTGCTGTTTGATCAGCAATTTCATCGGTACGCAGTGTCTGAGAAATATACGCACCAGAATCTAAATCATTGGTGTAAATGGTTTCCAATTGCTTGATGCCAGCATCGCGCAATGTAGCCAATAACTCTTCAGTGATTTCATCATTAGCGTACGCCAAGATTTCACCAGAATCTGGATCAACGATATTACGTGCAACTACGCGACCAACTAAATAGTCATCTGGTACAGCAATCGTTTTTGTCTTAGCAGCTTCAAGTTCGCGAATATGCTTTGCATTGATGCGCTTGTCTTTTTGAATGACAACAACGCCATTCTTATCGAGCACATCAAAGTTAGCCAGCTGGCCACGCAAACGCTCTGGAACAAATTCCATTGAAGCGCCATTAGCTGTCAATGCAAAATGATCAAAGTTGAAGAAGTTTGCAAGAATCTGTTCGTTGTTTAAACCAATTGCTTTGAGCAAAATGGTGACAGGCATCTTACGACGACGGTCAACGCGGAAATAGAGAATATCTTTTGGATCAAACTCGAAATCGAGCCATGAACCACGGTAAGGAATGATGCGTGCTGAGAACAGCAACTTACCGGAACTATGGGTTTTGCCCTTATCGTGCTCAAAGAACACACCTGGAGAACGGTGTAACTGAGAAACGATCACACGCTCAGTACCGTTGATTACAAAAGAGCCGTTTTCTGTCATGAGTGGAATTTCACCCATGTAGACTTCGCTCTCTTTTACCTCTTTCACCTTAGTAGGCGCTTCGCGATCATAAATAATCAAGCGAACTTTTGCGCGTAAGGCAGAGTGGTATGTGTAACCACGCTGTTGACATTCTTTAACGTCAAATGGAGGCTGTGATAACTGGTAAGACACGTATTCCATACGTGCGTAGCCGTTGTTAGACACAATTGGGAATGCTGAAGTAAAGGCAGCTTGAAGTCCCTCTGTAAGGCGAGACATGGCTGGCTTTTCAGCCTGTAAAAATTTAGCGTAGGATTCCAGCTGCGTTGCGATCAGGTACGGAACCTGGTGGTTATTTACTCGCTTAGCAAAGCTTTTACGGACTCGCTTGCGTTCGGTGAAGCTATAGTTCATTTCATCTCCGAATTCAGCGACTGTACAAAGATTTGGCGATTGGCCACTACCAATCACTGGCGGACAACACTAAACCGTTCGATTTAGTGTCCGACCAAACTTGCATTCTGCAGTCGTATCAGAAGGCAAACCCGATTTCAATCAGAAATGAAATCGGGTTTGACCACTAATGGTCAAACCCAACATAGCTAACGCTCCTTTTTGAGAAGCGCTAGCGAAGTGTGTATTACTTGAGTTCTGCTTTAGCGCCAGCTTCTTCAAGCTTCTTCTTAGCTTCTTCAGCAGTTTTCTTGTCAACGCCCTCTTTGATTGGCTTCGGTGCACCGTCAACCAAGTCCTTAGCTTCTTTTAAGCCAAGACCAGTAATTTCGCGAACTGCCTTAATTACTGAAACCTTGTTTGCGCCAGCTTCGAGCAAGTTCACAGTGAATTCTGTTTGCTCTTCAGCAGCAGCACCACCACCGCCTGCACCAGCAGGACCAGCAACAGCCATCGCTGCGGCTGAGACACCAAACTTCTCTTCGAACGCTTTAACCAAATCGTTCAAATCCATAACGGACATGCTACCTACTGCATCAATGATTTCTTCTTTAGTTATCGCCATTTTTAGCTCCTAATACTTAAATAGTTAATCTGTCGCTTATTCAGCGGCAGGGGTTTCTTTTGCTTCTGTTCCAGCTTCTGGGGCTGCGGCTGCAGGCTCAGCGACTGCCTCAGGAGCGGCGGCTTCAGCAACAACTGCTGCTGGGGCTGCTGCTTCTGCTACAGGTGCTGGAGCTTCGGCTACAGGAGCAGGTGCTCCAGCTGCCTTTTGTGCTGCTACTGCGCCCAATACGCGAGCCATCGCAGAAACAGGTGCCAACATCACACCTAACAACTGAGATAACAACTCGTCGCGGCTTGGAATTGTTGCGAGAGCTTTTACACCCGCAACATCTAACAACTTGCCGTTGTATAAGCCAGCTTTAATGACTAGCAAATCTTGAGTCTTAGCAAAGCCCTGCAATACTTTTGCCGAAGCAATCGGATCAGCAGAGATGCCGTAAATCAAGGGGCCAACCATCGAATCAGCAAGAGGCTCAAACTGTGTGCCTTGTGCAGCACGGCGTGCCAATGTGTTCTTCAAAACGCGAAGATAGACACCTTGGTCACGTGCGCTAGCACGTAGCTTTGTCAACTGCTCTACTGGAATACCACGGTATTCAGCGAGCACGACAGTTTGGGCTCCAGCCAATTGAGCGCCGACATCAGCAACAATCGCTTTTTTGTCTTGTACATTCAAAGGCACGGTTTAACTCCATAAAAACCAACTGTTTCCAGTTGGGGTTACACACCAGCGTCTGATCATTTGTTCACAAAGACTCTTGTGAAAATCTTTTCAGGGTCGCCATCTGCGCTGGCTATTACTTTCGTAACGATTAAGAATTAACTCTGTATTAGCAACTAATTCACCAACGGTCTTTGATGTTCGACTCTCACTCAAAGAGCAGGAGCCGACCCAAAGTTCTTTTTTGTTACAAGCTACTTATTGAGCCGCTTGTAACGATGCTTGGTCAACACGTACGCCTGCACCCATGGTGCTGCTTACGGCAACCTTCTTTAAATAAATTCCCTTAGATGCAGGCGGCTTTGCTTTATTCAAAGCCTCAAGCAATGCAAGCAAATTGGACTTTAGTGCAGTTGGCTCGAATGAACGACGACCAATGCTTGCGTGCACGATACCGGCTTTGTCCACACGGAATTGCACTTGACCCGCTTTTGCATTCTTTACTGCAGTAGCTACGTCAGGAGTCACAGTTCCCACTTTTGGATTTGGCATCAAACCACGTGGGCCCAATACTTGACCCAAGGTACCAACAATTTTCATTGTGTCTGGTGATGCGATCAAAACGTCAAAATCAATTTTGCCGCCTTTAATTTGTTCAGCAAGTTCTTCCATGCCAACGATTTCTGCGCCAGCGGCTTTAGCCTGTTCGGCTTTCTCGCCTTGTGCAAAAACAGCAACACGAACGTGCTTACCTGTACCAGCTGGAAGCACTACTGCGCCACGCACAACTTGGTCAGATTTCTTAGCATCAATACCCAACTGAACAGCAACGTCGATAGACTCATCGAACTTAGCAGTTGCGCACTCTTTAACGAGGCTCAATGCATCTTCCAATGAATAGAACTTGTTGCGATCAACCTTAGATTGAATTGCTTTTACGCGTTTAGATAATTTAGTCATGATTAGAGACCTTCCACAGTGATGCCCATGGAACGGGCGCTACCAGCAATTGTTCTAACAGCTGCGTCCATATCGGCTGCTGTCAAATCTGGCATTTTTGCTTTAGCGATTTCTTCCGCTTGAGCACGGGTAATTTTTCCTACCTTGTCGGTATGCGGACGTGGTGATCCTTTTTCGATCTTCGCAGCCTTCTTGATCATGATGGTTGCTGGAGGAGTCTTCATGATGAATGTGAAGCTCTTATCAGCGAATGCTGTAATCACGACTGGAATTGGCAGGCCAGGTTCCATGCTCTGAGTTTGAGCATTAAACGCCTTACAAAATTCCATAATGTTCAGGCCGCGTTGACCCAATGCTGGACCTACGGGTGGTGATGGATTTGCTTTACCTGCAGGGATCTGCAGTTTGATAAAGCCAATAATCTTCTTTGCCATGTGTGCTCCTTAAAGCGCGCCTAACCTCATTAGGAAAGACCGCCGTTGAGTAAACGCTTTGCTAGTTTTTGGCTTTCTAGCTCCGCTCCTCGGTTAATTACTAAAACCAAATAACCACTTAAAACAACTACTTCACTTACAAAACCGGACTAAGTCCTTGTTTTTACATCTTTTCTACTTGGCCAAACTCCAGCTCAACTGGGGTACCGCGACCGAAGATTGTAACAGAAACGCGTAATCTTGACTTCTCATAGTTCACTTCCTCAACGTTTCCGTTGAAGTCTGTAAATGGGCCTTCTTTCACGCGCACCATCTCACCCACCTCAAACAGGGTCTTGGGCTTCGGTTTATCCACGCCAGCCTGCATCTGATCCATGATTTTGGTGACTTCAGCAGTAGAAATAGGGCTTGGACGGTTACGAACACCTCCCACGAAACCGGTCACTTTTGGCGTATTTTTCACCAAATGCCAGCTTTCATCGGTCATTTCCATCTCAATCAGGACATAACCTGGGAAGAAACGGCGCTCAGTGACTGATTTTGTGCCAGATTTGATCTCTACCACCTCTTCGGATGGGACCAAAATACGGCCAAATTTCTCAGGCATGCCAGAACGTGCAATACGCTCCTCAAGGCCTTTTTTAACGCTCTTTTCCATTCCAGAGTAAGCGTGGATTACATACCAGCGCATATTGCCGGTAGCTTGTGGGTTTGCAGCTACTTCAGAATCAATCATGTTTTACTCACTTCCAGCCTAAAAGGACTGAAAAAACTAGCCATTCAATCAATTTGTCTGCAATCCATAAAAACAAGGACATGATCAGAACAAAGCCAAATACGACTAGAGTCATTTGGGTAGTCTCTTTACGAGTCGGCCAAACAACCTTTTTTACTTCGTACCAAGAATCTTTTGCATAGGCAATAAAACGACGCCCATCGGGTGAAATCGCCACAATCAAAACCGCAGCTGCAATGCCACCGAACAATACACCCAAGCGCACCAATAAAGATTGGTCGATGAGCGTGTAGTAAAGCACTAACGCAGCAACGACGATTAAAGCAGCGAGTCCAGAGACCCAGCTACTCTTTTCTTCAGAATGACTTGCAGTTTGTTGAGACATATTACTTTCAGTTCAAATCGTGGCAGGGGCGGAGGGCATCGAACCCCCAACCTTTGGTTTTGGAGACCAACGCTCTGCCAATTGAGCTACACCCCTTTATAAAAACTCATTACCAAAAACTACTTAAGCCAAAATCTTTGCAACCACACCGGCGCCAACAGTACGGCCACCTTCACGGATCGCAAAACGTAAACCTTCTTCCATCGCGATAGGGGCGATGAGTTTGACGGTAATCGTGACGTTATCACCAGGCATGACCATTTCTTTGTCTTTTGGCAACTCAATAGAACCAGTTACGTCCGTTGTGCGGAAGTAAAACTGAGGACGATAGTTGTTAAAGAATGGTGTATGACGGCCACCTTCATCTTTACCCAAGATGTAAACCTCGGCTGTAAAGTGAGTATGGGGGGTGATTGAACCTGGCTTAGCCAATACTTGGCCGCGCTCAACTTCTTCACGTTTTGTACCGCGCAATAAGATACCCACGTTATCGCCTGCTTGACCTTGGTCGAGCAATTTGCGGAACATTTCAACACCAGTACAAGTAGTTTTGAGAGTTGGTTTGATACCAACGATTTCAATCTCTTCGCCAACTTTAACGATACCGCGCTCAATACGACCAGTCACTACAGTACCGCGACCAGAGATGGAGAACACGTCTTCTACTGGCATCAAGAAGGCGCCATCAATGGCACGCTCTGGTGTTGGGATGTAAGTATCAAGGGCTTCAGCCAATTTCATGATGGCTTCTTTACCCAATGGACCTTCGTCGCCTTCTAAGGCTAACTTAGCAGAACCTTGGATGATCGGTGTGTCATCGCCTGGGAAGTCATATTTAGACAGAAGTTCACGCACTTCCATTTCAACTAACTCGAGCAATTCAGCATCATCAACCATATCGCACTTGTTTAAGAACACCACGATGTAAGGAACACCGACTTGGCGTGCCAAAAGGATGTGCTCACGCGTTTGTGGCATTGGGCCATCAGCTGCAGAGCAAACCAAAATAGCGCCGTCCATCTGAGCAGCGCCTGTAATCATGTTCTTAACGTAGTCAGCATGTCCTGGGCAGTCAACGTGAGCGTAGTGACGGTTTGCAGTCTCATACTCAACGTGCGCAGTATTAATCGTAATACCACGGGCTTTTTCTTCAGGAGCAGCATCGATCTGATCATATGCTTTTGCTTCGCCACCGAATGCTTTTGAGAGCACGGTTGCAATTGCTGCTGTCAAGGTCGTTTTACCGTGGTCAACGTGACCGATAGTGCCTACGTTTACGTGCGGTTTTGTCCGCTCGAATTTTTCTTTTGCCATTTTTGTTCTGCCTTTAGTTAACTCTTAAACCAAACACCAAATACACAATTAATAAAATCAAACATGGTGCCCATGGGCAGGATCGAACTGCCGACCTCTCCCTTACCAAGGGAGTGCTCTACCACTGAGCCACATGGGCGAAATCTAATACAACAAATCTGGAGCGGGATAAGAGAATCGAACTCTTGACCGAAGATTGGAAATCTGCTGTTTTACCATTAAACTAATCCCGCACATCTGGTGGAGGGGGTAGGATTCGAACCTACGTAGGCATAGCCAACAGATTTACAGTCTGCCTCCTTTAGCCGCTCGGACACCCCTCCGCGAACCCAATATTCTGACTCCAAACGGAGTATCTGTCAATCTCTCTAACGCTTTGCACAAGTAAAAACGCCCAGACCTAAAGGGGTCTGGGCGTCGCATTGGTGCCCGGCAGTTACCTACTTTCACACGGGTAATCCGCACTATCATCGGCGTAGAATCGTTTCACTGTCCTGTTCGGGATGGGAAGGAGTGGTTCCAATTCGCTATGGTCACCGGGCGTAGAGGGTTGAGTTGCTGATAAATCAACAACTCTATTTGAGTAAGCATGTAATAAGGATGCAGATTAAATCTGGCAAACATCCAACACAATAGTGCTGGTTATAGGATCAAGCCTAACGGGCAATTAGTATCGGTTAGCTTAATGCATTACTGCACTTCCACACCCGACCTATCAACGTTGTGGTCTTCAACGACCCTTTATGTAGGTTAAACCTACGGGAGATCTCATCTTCAGGCAAGTTTCCCGCTTAGATGCTTTCAGCGGTTATCTCTTCCATTCATAGCTACCCTGCGATGCTTCTGGCGAAACAACAGGTACACCAGCGGAATGTCCACTCCGGTCCTCTCGTACTAGGAGCAGCCCCCGTCAAATCTCCAACGCCCATGGCAGATAGGGACCAAACTGTCTCACGACGTTTTAAACCCAGCTCACGTACCTCTTTAAATGGCGAACAGCCATACCCTTGGGACCGGCTACAGCCCCAGGATGAGATGAGCCGACATCGAGGTGCCAAACACCGCCGTCGATATGAACTCTTGGGCGGTATCAGCCTGTTATCCCCAGAGTACCTTTTATCCGTTGAGCGATGGCCCTTCCATACAGAACCACCGGATCACTATGACCTGCTTTCGCACCTGCTCGACTTGTCGGTCTCGCAGTTAAGCACGCTTTTGCCATTGCACTTTAGGTACGATGTCCGACCGTACCAAGCGTACCTTCGTACTCCTCCGTTACACTTTGGGAGGAGACCGCCCCAGTCAAACTGCCTACCATGCACTGTTCCCGACCCGGATAACGGGCCAAGGTTAGAACCTCAAATAAATCAGGGTGGTATTTCAAGGTTGGCTCCAGCGAAACTAGCATTCCGCTTTCAACGCCTCCCACCTATCCTACACAGACCGATTCAAAGTCCAATGCAAAGCTACAGTAAAGGTTCATGGGGTCTTTCCGTCTAGCCACGGGTAGATTGCATCATCACAAACATTTCAACTTCGCTGAGTCTCAGGAGGAGACAGTGTGGCCATCGTTACGCCATTCGTGCAGGTCGGAACTTACCCGACAAGGAATTTCGCTACCTTAGGACCGTTATAGTTACGGCCGCCGTTTACTGGGACTTCAATCAAGAGCTTGCACCCCATCATTTAATCTTCCAGCACCGGGCAGGCGTCACACCCTATACGTCCACTTTCGTGTTTGCAGAGTGCTGTGTTTTTATTAAACAGTCGCAGCCACCTTTTTATTGCAACCCTTTCGTCCTTCCGTTGTTCACGGTCAAACTACAAGGGCGCACCTTATCCCGAAGTTACGGTGCAAATTTGCCGAGTTCCTTCTCCTGAGTTCTCTCAAGCGCCTTAGAATACTCATCTCGCCCACCTGTGTCGGTTTGCGGTACGGTCTTGTTAGACTGAAGCTTAGAGGCTTTTCTTGGAACCACTTCCAATTGCTTCGCGAATAAATTCGCTCGTCTCACGCCCTTGAATTACGCTACCGGATTTACCTAATAGCCATCTCCAACGCAAGAACCGGGACATCCAACACCCGGACAACTTTCCGCGATCCGTCCCCCCATCGCATCTAACAATGGTCAAGGAATATTAACCTTGTTCCCATCAGCTACGCATCTCTGCCTCGCCTTAGGGGCCGACTCACCCTGTTCCGATGAACGTTGAACAGGAAACCTTGGGCTTACGGCGAGGGGGCTTTTCACCCCCTTTATCGCTACTCATGTCAGCATTCGCACTTCTGATACCTCCAGCATCCTTTACAAGACACCTTCACAGGCTTACAGAACGCTCTCCTACCATCACATTGCTGTGATCCGCAGCTTCGGTTATATGCTTAGCCCCGTTACATCTTCCGCGCAGGACGACTCGATCAGTGAGCTATTACGCTTTCTTTAAAGGATGGCTGCTTCTAAGCCAACCTCCTGACTGTTTTAGCCTTCCCACTTCGTTTCCCACTTAGCATATATTAGGGACCTTAGCTGGCGGTCTGGGTTGTTTCCCTCTTGACACCGGACGTTAGCACCCGATGTCTGTCTCCCGTGCTTGCACTTGTAGGTATTCGGAGTTTGCTATGGCGCAGTAATCCGCAATGGACCCCACTACCATGACAGTGCTCTACCCCCTACAGTGATACACGAGGCACTACCTAAATAGTTTTCGGAGAGAACCAGCTATTTCCAGTTTTGTTTAGCCTTTCACCCCTATCCACAGCTCATCCCCTAACTTTTCAACGTTAGTGGGTTCGGTCCTCCAGTACGTGTTACCGCACCTTCAACCTGGCCATGGATAGATCAACTGGTTTCGGGTCTACACCCAGCAACTAGCGCCCTATTCGGACTCGCTTTCGCTACGCCTTCCCTATTCGGTTAAGCTTGCTACTGAATGTAAGTCGCTGACCCATTATACAAAAGGTACGCAGTCACCCCTTACGAGGCTCCTACTGTTTGTATGCACACAATTTCAGGATCTATTTCACTCCCCTCCCGGGGTTCTTTTCGCCTTTCCCTCACGGTACTTGTTCACTATCGGTCGATTACGAGTATTTAGCCTTGGAGGATGGTCCCCCCATATTCAGACAGGATTTCTCGTGTCCCGCCCTACTTGTCTCTAGCCTAGTACCACTCAATAATTTTCACATACGGGACTATCACCCTTTATTGTTGGACTTTCCATTCCATTCTGTTAATTACTGAGCTATCACTAGAAGGCTCTTCCCATTTCGCTCGCCACTACTTTGGGAATCTCGGTTGATGTCTTTTCCTCTTGCTACTTAGATGTTTCAGTTCACAAGGTTCGCTTCTCATACCCTATGTATTCAGGTATGGATACCACAAAAGTGGTGGGTTTCCCCATTCAGAAATCCCCGGATCAAAGCTTATTTACCAGCTCCCCGGGGCTTATCGCAGGTTATAACGTCTTTCGTCGCCTGTAATCGCCAAGGCATCCATCATGTGCACTTATTCACTTGATCCTATAACGAGCACCATTGCTAGTACCTGTTACAGGTTTTACTTCTACTTCTGACATGTTTGCCGTAATCCAAACTGTAAGTACTTGTTAAGAACTTTGTAAAACTCGTTTGATATTACTGATTGATGATTCAATCTTTACCCTTATTACATTGTCAAATGTCCTCTCAAAGAAACATTTGACACTTTGCTTACTCAAATTTTTAAAGAACAGCCATAAATGGCAAAACTAAACGATTCAGTATTCGCTTAGTTTTGACATTTAGATGTTGGTGGAGGATGACGGGATCGAACCGACGACCCCCTGCTTGCAAAGCAGGTGCTCTCCCAGCTGAGCTAATCCCCCAACGTCCACTAAGTCCATATCAACGCTGATTGGTGGGTCTGGTAGGACTTGAACCTACGACCCCTGCGTTATCAACACAGTGCTCTAACCAGCTGAGCTACAGACCCGTGGCTTTTATTGTCAACCGATAAGTGTGGGCACTATAGCTCCAGCATCTTTTCTCTAGAAAGGAGGTGATCCAGCCGCACCTTCCGATACGGCTACCTTGTTACGACTTTACCCCAGTCATGAACCCTGCCGTGGCAGTCGCCCCCCTTGCGGTTAGGCTAACGGCTTCTGGCAAAACCCACTCCCATGGTATGACGGGCGGTGTGTACAAGACCCGGGAACGTATTCACCGCGACATTCTGATCCGCGATTACTAGCGATTCCAGCTTCACGTAGTCGAGTTGCAGACTACGATCCGGACTACGATGCATTTTCTGAGATTAGCTCCCCCTCGCGGGTTGGCAACCCTCTGTATGCACCATTGTATGACGTGTGAAGCCCTACCCATAAGGGCCATGAGGACTTGACGTCATCCCCACCTTCCTCCGGTTTGTCACCGGCAGTCTCTTTAGAGTGCTCTTGCGTAGCAACTAAAGACAAGGGTTGCGCTCGTTGCGGGACTTAACCCAACATCTCACGACACGAGCTGACGACAGCCATGCAGCACCTGTGTTCACTTTCTCTTACGAGCACCTAATGTATCTCTACTTCGTTAGTGACATGTCAAGGGTAGGTAAGGTTTTTCGCGTTGCATCGAATTAATCCACATCATCCACCGCTTGTGCGGGTCCCCGTCAATTCCTTTGAGTTTTAATCTTGCGACCGTACTCCCCAGGCGGCTGACTTCACGCGTTAGCTACGTTACTCAGGATGTAAATCCCGAACAACTAGTCAGCATCGTTTAGGGCGTGGACTACCAGGGTATCTAATCCTGTTTGCTCCCCACGCTTTCGTGCATGAGCGTCAGTGTTATCCCAGGGGGCTGCCTTCGCCATTGGTATTCCTCCACATATCTACGCATTTCACTGCTACACGTGGAATTCTACCCCCCTCTGACACACTCTAGCTATACAGTCACAGGCGCCATTCCCAGGTTAAGCCCGGGGATTTCACGCCTGTCTTGTATAACCGCCTGCGCACGCTTTACGCCCAGTAATTCCGATTAACGCTCGCACCCTACGTATTACCGCGGCTGCTGGCACGTAGTTAGCCGGTGCTTATTCTTCAGGTACCGTCATTCCCGGACTGTGTTAGAGCCGGTGTTTCTTCCCTGACAAAAGAGCTTTACAACCCGAAGGCCTTCTTCACTCACGCGGCATTGCTGGATCAGGGTTGCCCCCATTGTCCAAAATTCCCCACTGCTGCCTCCCGTAGGAGTCTGGGCCGTGTCTCAGTCCCAGTGTGGCTGATCGTCCTCTCAGACCAGCTACTGATCGTCGCCTTGGTGGGCTTTTACCCCACCAACAAGCTAATCAGGCATCGGCCGCTCTAATCGCGCGAGGTCTTTCGATCCCCCGCTTTCCCCCTCAGGGCGTATGCGGTATTAGCACAGCTTTCGCTGCGTTATCCCCCACGATAAGGTACGTTCCGATGTATTACTCACCCGTTCGCCACTCGCCACCAGGTGCAAGCACCCGTGCTGCCGTTCGACTTGCATGTGTAAGGCATGCCGCCAGCGTTCAATCTGAGCCAGGATCAAACTCTTCAGTTTAATTCCTGTGATCCTTGCGGATCGTCGCACTCATTCAAGAAATTGACTTGGTAATAAAACCAAATCTTTTTACTGTCTATGAGTACTATTTGTTTACATCTGTCCCGAAGGACTGGATGCTTTCGCCTAGTACCCACAATTATCGGTTGACTAATTTTTAAAGAGGGCTGAATCGTTTTTCAAAAACATTCAGCGAAGAAGCGAGACTATGACATACCCGAATAGGGTTGTCAACACCTTTCCCACTCTTTTACCTATAAAAGACGAAGATTTTTCTGACTTTTCAAATAAAACCAATGAAATCAATGGGATAAATTTTGAAAAATTTTTCAACTTTTTTAGATATTTCCTCTTTTTAGAGCTTTTGCGTAAAAAGGAAGGGCGCTAAACCTAGATTTTTGATGCTTATTTGCAGATAGTCCACACCCTAGGGAAAACCCTTAATTTTTCCTGCTTTTCTGCTAAAATGTTGCTATGCACAATAATAACTTAGCAAACGATCACTTATCTACCCAGCCTTATATGGCAGGGAAGGCCGTGCCAGTTCGAGAGCTTCATGCAGGCCACAGGTCAGAAATTCTGAACCATCTATTGCAGTTGGGCGCTGAAGATCGTCGCTTACGTTTTGGCACCCAGACCCCTGATGAAGTTATTCATCACTATGTTGAGAGCCTTAATTTCAAGCGAGATGCTGTTTTTGGCGTCTTTGACCATGATTTAAGGCTCATTGGCATGGCGCATCTAGCGTATTTGCCTGAAATCAAAGGGCAAGCTCACGCCGCTGAATTTGGCGTATCAGTATTGCCAGAGGGAAGGGCGCAGGGGCTTGGAACCGCTCTGCTGCAACGCTCGGCAGTGCACTCACGCAATAGCAATATTCAAACGCTTTATGTTCACTGCCTAGCTAACAACAAAGCAATGATGCATCTAGCTCAAAAAGCTGGCATGACAGTTGAATATGCCTACGGTGATGCTGATGCGTATCTCAAATTGCCACCGGCAAACTCTGGGACGATTGTTGAGGAGGCCGCTAATGAACAGTGGGCGGACTTTGATTACGCCCTAAAAGAAAACTTGAAGTTGGCGAATCAAGCTTGGTGGTGGTTCTTAGGAAGACCTCGTCACGCACGCTAAGCTAAACAGATTGATGCGCGCTGAATTCTCACATCAATTTTGACTCGGTGTACCCCGCAATATCCAGCTAACCAGTAAAGATAAATCCGCTTCATTTAACTTTGAATTCGCGGGCATGGGCACAACCCCCCAAGAGCCTGCACCACCTTTAGCGATTTTATTTTTCAAAAATGCTTGCGCATTTGGATTGCTTTTATATTTTTGCGCAACGGATTGGAAGCTTGGTCCCACTATTTTTCTGTCAAGAGCATGACAACCTAAGCAAGCATTTTGCTTTGCAAGCGTAAATGCTTTTTGATCCTCGCTGTCTGCATGCGCATGGGGAATGAAATAAGCAAGCGCTGTAAATATAAAAACTATTTTTACAATTGCTCGCATTGCGGATATCACTAACCCAAAAAAATTACTGGAATTTAGGCGGGCTGTTTGGCGTTGTTTGATCGGCCTTGCCTTGCTTTTCTAGACGATTTTTTTCTTCTACAGAAATTAAGTCAAAGTAAACATAAACATCTTTCACACCATTTGTATTGCTAGCAACTTTTTTTGCTAAGTCAGCTTCGTTCTGTGTCAAGATGCCCATCAGATAGACGCTTGATCCCTCGGCAATAATCGACATAGAGTTTGATGGCAATTGATCTGTAAAGATCATCTGGGTTTTTATTTTCGACTCAAGATAAGAATCGTTAGCACGTGCTGTATATGTGCTGTTAGGGCCAATGATCAATTCATTAAAAACGGTGTGCGCGTTCTTCATCGCCTTTACATATGCGCCTGCTTCGCTTTTGATACCAGCATCTTTTACTTCGCCTGTCAGCAATACTTTTTGATTGAATGAGGTCACGTTAATGTGTGCGTTATCACCAAACTTTTTGCCAAGCGCAGCATTCGCCTCCAACTCAATACCATTATCAATTGCTTGCACTCCTGGAGTACGACGATCAGCCATGACGCTTGCACCCGCAGCAACGCCACCTACAGCCAAAACTCCGCATGCAGATAATTGAGATGTCATTACTATAGCAATGACTAATTTTCTGAAAGATTGAATTTGCATATGCATTTCTTTAGCGTGTTTAAAAAAATTAATCGAGCAAAATATGATCAACGCCATCACACAGGCTATGCAGTAAAACTAAGTGAGTTTCTTGAATTCTCGCAGTACGAGTTGAGGGCGCACATAAATGAATATCATCCTTATCCAGTAGTGCCGCAATCTTTCCACCGCCATTGCCAGTAAGCGCAATAATTTTGATCCCAATTTTTTTTGCAGCTTCGATTGCTTTAATTACGTTCTTAGAGTTGCCAGACGTCGAAATTCCCAAGAGAATGTCGCCTTTTTTTCCAAGGCCACGCACTTGCTTGCTGAAGACTTCGTCATAGCTGTAATCATTGCCAATCGCAGTCAGGATCGAGGTATCCGTTGTCAGTGCAACTGCAGCCAACTCTTGGCGCTCTCTTTCAAATCGACCCATCAACTCAGCGGCAAAGTGTTGTGCATCTGCTGCCGAGCCGCCATTGCCACAAGCCATCACTTTACCGCCAGCCTTCAAACAATCGACCATCGCCTGCACACCATGTGCCACAGACTCTGGAAGAATTTTTTCAGCCTCTTGCTTTACCGCAATGCTGTCTAAAAAATGTTGAGAGGTGCGCTTGCGCAAACGTTCAATAGTGTCTTTATCCATAGCAATATTATGCGCCAAAGCAAGCCTAAATTCTGATGCAATCAGCTTAACTCAAAAGCAACGTATTCTCTTGCTTATTGATTAACCTTCAGCAGACAATATTCCTATGGAACTAGGCTCATTGGATTTTTTAAAGCAACAGGATTTACCTACTGGGGCCTTGTATATGATTGCTACGCCGATTGGCAATTTAGGTGACATTACCTTACGCGCACTTCACGTCCTAAATTCAGTAGATGGCATCGCTTGTGAAGACACTAGACATAGTGCCGCACTACTGCAGCAATTTGGCATTCATAAAAAATGTTTGGCCTTGCATGCGCACAATGAGCTTGGCGGCGCCCAAACAGTGATCCAACACCTAGCCAACCATGAGCGCTGGGCCTATATTTCGGATGCTGGGACTCCCGGGGTTTCAGATCCTGGCGCTCGACTTGTAGACGAAGTGCAAAAAGCGGGCTTTCGTATCATTCCGATTCCTGGTGCCAGCTCGGTATCCTGCGCCATATCTGCATCGGGGTCTGTCATGCTCAACTCCGATGGTCAATTTCAATTCTTGGGTTTTTGGCCACATAAAACTAAAGAGCGCGATGCGCTTTTGCACGATATTTGTAGCAGTAAAAAAACGAGCATCTTCTTTGAGTCACCACACAATATTCGTGAAACACTTCTGTTTCTTGCCGGGTCATTAGAAAAAGAGCGCCAAGTTTTTATTTGCCGTGAGCTCACTAAAAAATTTGAGCAACTTGTTTCCATTCAGGCCCAAGAAATTGCATCGTGGATTGAAAATGCTGAGAGCCTTAAAGGTGAATTCATCATACTGATTGCAGGGCGCCACGCCAATGCTGACGAGGCTCCAGAGCATGCCTCTCTAATGCGTTGGGCAAACGCATTAAACCCATATCTAGGCAGCAAAGAGATCGCAGCAGTACTTTCACAAGTGTTGGGCTTAACAAAAAAAGATGCCTATCAAATTGCACTTGACGCGAAAGATAGCAATTCAGACCAATAAAAAAGCTGGCATATAGCCAGCTTTATCAGGTACTAAAAAATTTTATTTGGCATTAGGGGCCGGTGTGCTGCTGGCCTCTTGCACATTCAACTGGGCCACCGGCTTAATAAGCGCTTCGGAGGTGCTAGAAGAATCGCCACGCTTACCGTTGTTCACAAATACCATCAACAACAAAATAATAATCAAGGGCACAAAAAAGCTTGCAAACACCACGATGATGAGTTGTTTTGGGGACTTAATTAGGTTTCCGTGCTCGTTGCTCATAAGAATTTATCTTTTAATGCGTTGTAGGGTTGATTTGCGGTGATTATAACTAGAGAGCAAGGATAGAGGCACTTACAATAGCGAGGTAGCCAGTTTTCCTGGCGCCCGTAGCTCAGTGGATAGAGTATTGGCCTCCGAAGCCAAGGGTCGCAGGTTCGATTCCTGCCGGGCGCGCCAAAACAGAAGGGGTATTTGACCTACATCATGCGCAAAACTATGAAAACCGCTATCATTTGGATCTAAATTATTGATTCTTATCGTGTCTACACATCTAAATTCAGCCCTTTCAGAGCCCTCTCTGACAAATCCTTTGCCTCCTGAGGCGCCCTTGCCACACCGAAAGATTATTCGGAGTTGGTTAATTCCAATGGCACAAGGTGAAACTGGGCGCGCGATCATGTTGCTCATGATCGATGCTTTTTTGTGGCTCAGCTGTATCGCGGGGACGATTTTCGTTGAAAACATTCTGCTCAAAATCATTTTTGGGGTGGTTGCTGGTTTTGTAACCGGTCGCATTTTTATTTTGGGTCACGATGCATGCCATCAAAGCTTCACACCGAGTCGTGAGCTCAATAAGGTGTTGGGTCGCATTGCATTCTTGCCATCCCTGACTCCATATAGCCTTTGGGATGTTGGCCATAACGTAGTGCACCACGGCCAAACCAATTTAAAAGGTTTTGACTTTGTTTGGGCGCCGTTATCAAAAGCAGAATATGACGCACTGTCCCCTGGCCGGAAAGCTCTGGAGCGCCTGTATCGCAGTGGTTGGGGCCCTGTTTTCTACTACCTTATTGAAATTTGGTGGAGACGTGAATACTTCCCCAATGCACAGAACAAACCTGGCGATCGCCCCATTTTCCTTAAAGATAATCTGCTCGTAAGCGCCTTCGGAATAGTCTGGATTGGCTGTCTCATTGCCGGCGCAATCGCTACCGATCAATCCATTTTGGTGGGTTTAGTGACTGGTTTTGCAGTGCCATTCTTATTCTGGAATGGCATGATTGGATTTGTGGTCTATGTTCACCACACCCATCCTTCAGTCTCTTGGTATGACAAAAAATCTGAATGGCTCCGCGCCCAGCCTTTTGTGTCAACCACAGTTCACCTGACTTTTAACTGGATTTGGGGTGCTTTAATGCACCATATCATGGAGCACACTGCCCATCACGTAGACATGAGCGTGCCCCTCTATCGTCTCACAGAGGCCCAAAAAACCCTTGAAACCATCCTTCCAGAGCGTATTTTTGTTCAAAAGTTCTCTTGGGGCTGGTATTTTGATACTGCTCGCAAATGCAAGCTCTACGACTTTGAAAACAAGGCTTGGCTGGATTTTGACGGTAACAAGACAGCCGATTCTGTCCGGGTTGTCTTAACCCCAATACCAGCAGGACAAAACGGTTAAAATAGATCTCTGTATAAAGATTTGCCTTACCCGGATTGCCCATGACTACCTCGACTCCAGCAGTTACCCAAGATTCTTCCCAGAGCCTCAAGTTTTGCTCTTCTTGCAGTCGCGAAAAACGACTTGAGGGTGGCACATGGATTCCGACTAGCAATCGTAAGCAACGCTGGATTTGCGCTAGCTGCCTCTATAACCGTACCCACCGTACCGGTTCAGCAAAAGCCTAATTTTTTCGTTTTACTGTTTTAAGTGCCATCCCCAACATAGGGGTTAGTTTTGCGTTCTTGTCCAAATGTAGACATGGGCCCATGTCCGGGTACAAACTGCACATCATCCCCAAGCGGCAAAAGTTTTGTTTTAATTGCGCTGATCAAGTCGGCATGATTGCCGCGCGGAAAATCTGTTCTGCCAATTGAACCTGCAAACAGACATCGCCCACAATGGCTAGACGATCTTCTTTATCAAAAAAGACAACGTGCCCCGGCGTATGTCCAGGGCAATGCAATACTTCTAAATCAACATTGCCAACTTGAACATGATCGCCATCATTGAGCCAACGATTTGGCTCAAATACTTTTGCATGACCAAAACCAAAACGCACAGTCTGCTCAGGCAACTGCTCAATCCAAAAACGTTCATCCTCCTGGGGGCCTTCAATGGGAACGCCCAACTGATCGGCCAAATCTTTAGCACAGGCGCAGTGATCTAAATGTCCATGGGTCAACAAAATCTTTTTTACATTGCCGCCCATTTGTTGAACACCATCAAGAATCTTTTCAATATCACCACCTGGATCAACCACGGCAGCATCCCCAGTCTCCTGACAGACCAGAATCGAGCAGTTTTGCTCAAACGGAGCAACTGGGACAATTCCTAATTTAATTGGCATATGTGAATTTTTCAATCAAAGCTAGTTTATGGGACTACACATAAAATGTTCTCAAAGGATAAAACATGAACAGCCAAGATACATTTAAATTTGCAGAAACTCATGAGTGGGCCGATATGGAAAGTGATGGCCTAGTGTGGGTTGGGATTAGCAATCATGCTCAAGAAGCCTTGGGAGATGTAATGTTCTTTCAAGCGCCTAAGATTGGTCAACTAGTCAAGCAGGGCGAAGCCATTGCGGTAATCGAGTCTGTCAAAGCAGCGAGCGATATTCATGCGCCAGTGAGCGGTGAAATTGTTGAGCTCAATGCGGAAGTCGAAGCCTCTCCCGAGCTTGTCAATGAAAAACCGTATGCAGTTTGGTTATTCAAAATCAAAGCGAGCTCAGACGACAGTCTTATTTCAGAATTCAATCAACTCATGAGTTTAGAAAAATACATCTCAGGCCCTGGAGCGTAAACATTAGATTGAGATTGGGTCACGCTCAATCAACCAACGAATGCGCTCAAGTTTGCTAATGCGTCCTTGAGAGCTATCTCGCAAATCGCGATCGATTGCCTCTAGAACATCCTGCAGTTGCCTACGATCATCGGACTCGATGACCAGCTGAGCACGCTCATTTCCAGCGACCCGCATAATGCTTTTGGGAACGGGGTCGTAGACCCGGAGACCCTGTGTAATCAGGCCCTGATCTCTTAAGCGTGCTTTTATAGAACTCAAAAACCCAATTGCCTTATCCAAACTCTTGGCTTCAGCGTGGACCAAGCCCTGATAAGAGAAGGGCGGTAATTTAGCCTCATCTCGCTCGCTAGCAATGTGAGATAGAAATCCATCAACATCATGCCATAACAAATACTGAAATACTGCCGCTTCCGGAAATTGGGTTTCGATATAAATATCACCACTCTGCTCTCCATCTTTGTTAGCCCTTCCAGCTCTGCCCGCCACCTGAACGAGCTGTGCAAATAGTCTTTCTGCTGCTCGAAAATCTTGGGAGAACAAACGGCTATCCGCATCTAGCACTGCAACCATGCCAATGTTTTGGTAGTCATGTCCTTTAGCAATCATTTGAGTGCCAACTACGATGTCTACATTCCCATCATGAATTTCTTGAAACAGCTCCTCCGCGCCTTTGCTCTTGCGACTAGAGTCTGTATCCACCCGAAGAACTCTTCCCTTAGGCCAGACCTCTTCAATAGCATCCTCTAACTTTTGGGTACCTTGACCCAACATTTTTAAATCGGCATTACCACAATCAGGACAATGACTAGGAATGGGCTTAACCAAGCCACAGTGGTGGCAACTTAACACTGGCTTACGTCCTAAAGCACCTGCCTTATGCATCACCATATATGAACTGCACTGCTGACACTTCGATAACCATGAGCACGCACTACAGCTCAACACCGGTGCATAGCCTCTTCGATTAATCAATACTAGGCTTTGCTTTTTATCTTGCAAATTTTTATTCATTGCATTTACCAAGGGCTTACTCAATGAAATTTTTGCTGTGGGCCTATCAATATCTCCAGGGCTAAACTGATTCTGTGGATCTCGCGTATTAATTAAATGTACTTTTGGCAGGCTCGCACCCTGTGCTCGTTGGTCTAAGCGCAGATACTGATAGCGTCCTGATTTGGCTGCCATCCAAGTTTCAAGTGAGGGCGTAGCTGAAGAAAGCAATATCGGAATCTTTAAATCGTGTGCACGCCAAACGGCTAAATCTCTAGCCGAGTAACGAATTCCATCTTGTTGCTTATAAGATGGGTCATGCTCTTCATCAACCACAATTGCACGCAGATTCGGTAATGGAGTTAATACCGCCAATCTTGTACCCAAAATGATTTGCGCTTTTCCAGTAAGCGCTTCATACCAAGCAATGCCACGTTTTTTTTCGCTCACGCCACTATGGAGCACTACCATTTTCTTATCCGGAAAATAAGCGCGCACCCTGCGCTCTAACTGTGGCGTTAAGTTAATCTCCGGCACCAAAATTAATGCTTGAGAATTGTCATTCTGAAGAATGGTTTTTAGCCAATTTAAAAACACAGCGGTCTTTCCGCTACCGGTTTGACCTTGAAGTAGGGCCACTTTAAATTCTTGCGCAATGGCATTGGCTCGCAAATCTTTTAAGGCTAACTCTTGAGCTTCATTTAACTGCGCTTCGCTGATATAACCTTCGCTTAGTTTGGGCTCTTCCTTTTTCTTTTTCTTTGTTTCGCCTAGCATTAACTTTGCAGGTATTTTTTCCCAATCTGCTGGCTTTTTCCACATCTGTGGAATTGCTGGAATGATGGTTTCCCCAAGTCCATGAATGTAATACTGGCTAGCAAAATTCATTAGTCTGAGTGTCGCTGGATCTAGCAGCGACAATGGGGAAAGCTTAGTTACACCCTTTAATTTATCAAAATCAGAGTGAGTACTAACTTTTATCACCACGCCAACCAAAGTTGATCGCCCAAAAGGAACTTCAACAATATGGCCAATTTCTGGGTCGACCCCCAGCACCTCTTTATTCCACAAATAATCAAAACCCTGGGCCAAGGGCTTATCAACAACTACTTGGACCACAATGGGTAAGGGCATTTACTTCTTTTTTCTATTTTGCTTGTGGATAAGTCTGTGGATATCATCCAAGAATTATGATTTATAAGCTAATTTACCAGCAATCTGTGCTAGCACTCAATTTGAGCCCAATAGCCAGATAATCATATAAATCAATAACTTATAAGAACTTCCGAAAGTTAAAGTTCATCTTTAATCGGAATCTCACTGAATTTTGAATTATGACCAAAATTGTGCATAACTTTTGTCTAAAAATACTGAAAGTTAGCAAATACTATGGATTATTGCTTTGATCTAAGAGCCCTGGAGTGCTGAATAACGGTTTCTGTTAAAGCAGTTACGCTTTCTGGCGGGGTAAATTGAGAGATCCCGTGACCCAGATTAAATACATGTCCATCCAATGGATGGAGGCCTGGCTTGAGAGTTGGAGCACTCGCCAAATCATCTAGTAATGCACTTGCCTGCTGAGCGATCTGCTCAGGCTCTGAGAACAAAATTAGAGGATCCAGATTGCCTTGTAATGCCAAAGGCTTATTTAAAGACAGCAACTGTTTACGTGCGCGACTGAGAGACATAGTCCAGTCAATGGCAATGACATCAGCGCCAACTTGTGCCATATCGTTTAACCAGATGCCGCCGCCTTTTGTAAACATAATCACTGGAATTTTTCTACCTTCATGCTCACGCGGCAACAATGCAATCACTTTTTGCATCGAGGCCAAAGACATTTTTTGATACCAACCATCTGGCAGCATTCCACCCCAAGTATCAAAAATCATCAACGCCTGTGCGCCCGCTTTTAATTGCTCAGTGAGATAAGCGGCAACCGATTGTGCATTGATATCTAGAACATGCTGCAACAAATCAGGGCGACTAAACATCATCGTCTTGGCATGACGGAAATCATCTGAACTTGAACCATCAATCATGTAGCAAGCTAATGTCCATGGGCTTCCTGAGAAGCCAATCAAAGGAACGCGTTGTTTGCCATTCTGGATCAAAGCTTTACGGATCTCAGAGACAGCATCAAATACGTACCTGAGCTCACCCATATCTGCTACGCGTAATTTCTTAACCGCTTCTTCAGTACGAAGCGGATGATCAAAGCTAGGGCCTTCACCAGCAGTAAATTTCAATCCCAATCCCATAGCATCTGGGACAGTCAAAATATCAGAGAATAAAATAGCTGCATCCAATGGATAGCGATCTAAGGGCTGAAGTGTTACTTCAGTCGCGTATGCAGGATTTTTTGCAAGCCCTAAAAAACTTCCTGCCTTAGCCCGCGTAGCATTGTATTCAGGAAGGTATCGCCCAGCTTGGCGCATGAGCCAAAGCGGTGTTTGATCAACCGCTTCACCCAAGCAGGCTTTTAAAAAACGGTCGTTTAACAGCAAGGGGATAACCAGCGCTTACTTTTTGCGACGGAAGCGGGCGATAGCAGCCAACTGTGCAGCGGCCATAGCGAACTCGGACTGAGCTAAAGCCAAATCAAAATCGGTGCCACGGTTTTGCATGGCTTCTTCAGCACGCTTCTTAGCTTCGAGCGCTTTGGCTTCATCAAGATCATGACCTCGAATAGCAGTATCTGCTAATACGGTCACGTGGTCTGGCTGAACCTCTAAATAGCCACCCGCCACGAAAACGAACTCTTCGTCACCATCGGCTTTTTCAATACGAACTGAACCTGGACGAATACGTGTGATCAGAGGAGTGTGGCCGTGCAAAATGCCGAGCTCACCAGTTTCGCCAGGAAGCGCGACAAATTTGGCTTCCCCGCTAAAAATAGAGTGCTCAGCACTTACTACATCGACGCGTATGGTTGACATAATTTCCCTAGATGAAATCGATTAAAGCTTTTTGGCTTTCTCGATGGCTTCATCAATTGAACCCACCATGTAGAACGCTTGCTCTGGCAAGTGATCCAACTCACCACTGACGATCATCTTGAAGCCACGGATGGTTTCTTTCAATGGAACGTATTTACCTGGTGAACCAGTGAACACCTCAGCAACGTGGAAAGGCTGGGACAAGAAACGTTGAATCTTACGAGCACGAGCCACGGCCAACTTGTCTTCAGGAGACAATTCGTCCATACCCAAAATCGCAATAATGTCACGCAACTCTTTGTAGCGTTGCAATGTCATCTGAACCGAGCGAGCTACTTCATAGTGCTCTTGACCAACCACTTGTGGGTCGAGCTGACGGCTGGTGGAGTCAAGTGGGTCAACCGCTGGATAAATACCCAAAGCCGCAATATCACGTGACAACACAACTGTGGAGTCTAAGTGCAAGAAGGTTGTCGCTGGTGACGGATCAGTCAAGTCATCCGCAGGAACGTAAACGGCTTGAATAGAAGTAACAGAACCTGTCTTCGTAGAGGTAATACGCTCTTGCAATTTACCCATCTCTTCAGCCAATGTAGGCTGGTAACCCACAGCAGAAGGCATACGACCAAGCAAGGCAGAAACTTCAGTACCGGCCAATGTGTAACGGTAGATGTTGTCAACGAAGAACAAAATATCACGGCCTTCGTCACGGAATGCTTCAGCCATGGTCAAACCTGTCAACGCAACGCGCAAACGGTTACCTGGAGGCTCATTCATCTGACCAAACACCATCGCCACTTTATCGATAACGTTAGATTCTTTCATCTCGTGATAGAAGTCATTACCTTCACGAGTACGCTCACCAACACCAGCAAACACTGACAAACCTGAGTGTTGTTTAGCAATGTTGTTAATCAATTCCATCATGTTGACGGTCTTACCAACACCCGCACCACCGAACAAGCCAACCTTACCGCCTTTAGCGAATGGGCAAACCAAGTCGATCACCTTAATGCCGGTTTCGAGCAGATCAACAGAAGGGGAGAGTTCATCAAACTTTGGTGCTGGCTGGTGAATAGCGCGACGCTCTTCAGTGGCAATTGGGCCTGCATCATCAATTGGGCGACCCAATACATCCATAATGCGGCCAAGTGTTGCTGGGCCAACTGGAACAGAAATTGGCTTACCAGTAGATTTCACTTCCATGCCACGACGCAAGCCATCGCTTGCACCCATGGCAATCGCGCGAACTACGCCGTCACCGATTTGTTGCTGAACTTCAAAGGTCAAACCTTTTTCAGCAAATGATTTTTCACCACTTTCAACTAATGTCAACGCATCATAAATGTTTGGCATTTTGTCGCGTGGGAACTGAATGTCCACCACTGGACCGATACATTGCACGATATTTCCGTTACTCATCGCTTTCTCCGCTCTTAATTCCTAAATTCTTTCGTATTCCTAAACGCTGACCGCTTAAACAGCAGCCGCTCCACCAACAATTTCTGACAACTCTTTGGTAATGGCAGCTTGTCGTGTTTTGTTGTAATCCAATTGCAATTCGCCAATCACGTTCTTCGCATTATCTGAAGCGGCCTTCATTGAGACCATGCGTGCAGATTGCTCAGAAGCCATGTTTTCAGCAACGGCTTGGTAAATCATTGCTTCAACGTAACGCTTCAACAGTCCATTTAAGATGGACTCAGCGTCAGGCTCATAGATGTAATCCCAAGAGGGGCCTGCTTTATCTTCAGGAGTTAAAGCAGCTGGCTCCAAAGGCAAAAGCTTCTCTAAAACGGGCTCTTGTTTCATTGCATTTACAAAGCGGGTATATGCCAAATAGACCGCATCAATCTCACCTCTCTCAAACGCCTCTAACTGGGCAGTAATTGCGCCAATCAAAACATCTAAATGGGGTGTGTCACCAATTTGGATTGTTTGAGAAATGAGTTTCGCTTTTGAACGATTCAAAAATTGCAGGCCTTTTGAACCAATCGCGGTGTACTCAATACCAACATTTTTATCTTGCAACTCGCGCACTTGGTTAGCAATCAAACGCAGTACGTTGGTATTCAAGCCACCGCATAAGCCTTTGTCTGTTGTAACCAAGATCGTGCCAACTTTCTTTACTTCACGAGTCGCCATGTAAGCAGGGCGGTACTCAGGATTCGCTTTAGAAAGATTGGCCACAATTTCACGAATTTTTTCAGCATATGGGCGCGCATTACGCATGCGCTCCTGGGCGCGACGCATCTTGGATGCGGCGACCATTTCCATTGCCTTCGTGATCTTGCGCGTGTTTTGCACGCTCTTGATCTTTGATCGTATCTCTTTTGTACCGGCCATGATCTCTATACGTCCTTAGAAGGCTGCTGAACGCTTGTAGTCCTCAATCGCAGCACGCAAAGCGGCTTCGTCTTCTTTGCTCAAATCTTTAGTTTCTTCGATGCGGCCAACTAAATCTGCATATTTAGATTTCAAATGGTCTTGTAAGCCCTTTTCAAATGGCAATACATTCTTCACTTCGATATCGTCAAAGAAACCGTTGTTCACGGCATAGAGTGAAGCAGCCATTTCCCAAACTTGGAGCGGCTTATATTGAGCCTGCTTACACAATTCAGTAACACGACGGCCACGCTCGAGCTGCTTGCGGGTTGCTTCGTCAAGATCTGAGGCGAACTGAGCAAACGCTGCCAATTCACGGTATTGCGCTAAGTCGGTACGAATACCACCAGACAATTTCTTAATGACTTTAGTTTGTGCTGCACCACCAACGCGGGAAACCGAAATACCGGCGTTAATCGCAGGACGCACACCAGCGTTGAACAAGTCAGTTTCCAAGAAGATCTGACCGTCAGTAATGGAAATCACGTTGGTTGGAACGAATGCAGAAACGTCACCAGCTTGAGTTTCAATAATTGGCAAAGCAGTCAAAGAGCCGGTTTTACCTTTTACTGCGCCGTTGGTGAACTTCTCAACATACTCAGCGTTTACACGAGCAGCGCGCTCGAGCAAGCGTGAGTGGAGGTAGAACACGTCACCAGGATAGGCTTCGCGACCTGGTGGGCGACGTAGCAACAAGGAGATTTGACGATAAGCAACCGCTTGCTTGGTCAAGTCATCGTAAACAATCAAAGCATCTTCGCCACGATCACGGAAATATTCACCCATGGTGCAACCTGCGTATGCAGAGAGGTATTGCATCGCTGCAGACTCGGAAGCACTCGCTGCAACCACTACGGTGTAATCCATCGCGCCCAATTCTGTGAGCTTGCGAACCACGTTAGCAATAGTAGAAGCCTTTTGACCAATCGCAACGTAAACGCAATAAACGCCTTTACCCTTTTGGTTAATGATCGCGTCAACTGCAACCGCTGTCTTACCAGTTTGACGGTCGCCAATGATCAACTCACGCTGACCACGACCAATAGGAACCATCGCGTCAATCGCTTTCAAACCCGTTTGTACTGGCTGGCTAACAGATTGACGTGCGATCACGCCAGGAGCAACTTTTTCAATAAAGTCAGTTAACTTGGTATTGATTGGGCCTTTGCCATCAATGGGTTGACCAAGTGCGTTAACAACGCGCCCGAGCAACTCTGGACCAACGGGAACTTCTAAAATGCGGCCCGTACATTTAACGGGGTCGCCTTCTTTAATGTGAGTATATTCACCCAACACTACAGCACCAACAGAATCACGCTCAAGGTTCAAAGCGAGGCCGATAGTGTTGTTAGGGAACTCCAACATTTCGCCTTGCATAACACCTGACAAGCCATGAACACGGCAAATACCGTCGGTCACGGAAATGACGGTACCTTCATTGCGAGACTGGGTGTCAACGCCCATTTCGCTAATTCGGCTTTTGATCAGCTCGCTGATCTCGGAAGGGTTGAGTTGCATTACTTACTCCTGGGTCTTATTTCGTATGTTCTTAATCGGGATAACTTATGCGCCAAGACTTGCTTGCATTTGAGCTAACCGTGCCTTTACAGAACTATCCATTACTTCATCACCAACTTGAATGCGAACACCGCCAATCAATGCTGGATCAACCTGAATAGTTGGGCGCAAATCTTTACCCCCAAAACGCTTCTTCAAACTTGACAACAAATCATTTAGTGCACTTCCCTCCAGAGGGAATGCGCTGGTAATCATTACTTCTGCTGCACCTTCGCTTTTATTTTTCATCGACTCAAATTGGCTTGCAATTTCAGGGATGGCTGCGAGACGATGGCTTTGATTCACAAGGCTTAAAAAGCTAGAAACTTTGCCATCTAACTTTGTCTTGACCATACCGGAAAGAAGCTTAGTCAAATCATCAGCAGAAACTTTTGGATTATTAGACAAACCAGCAACTTCCGGCAGCACAGCGAGCTGAGCCAATTCATTCAACTGCTCGAGCATCGAAGCAAGTTCAGCAGACTGAGCACTTTGAAAAAGTGCCTCAGCATAAGGACGTGCAATGGTGGCTAACTCAGCCATATCAAAGCTCTGCCTTAAGTTGATCAAGCAATGCGCCGTGGGCTTTTGCATCCACTTCACGACGCAAAATCTGCTCAGCGCCTTTAACGGCTAACACAGCCACTTCCGCACGCAATACTTCACGAGCACGAGTCACTTGTTGATCAGCATCTTCTTTCGCTTGCGAAATAATGCGCGCAGCTTCAGCTTGTGCGTTCGCACGAATTTCTTCGGCTGACATTTGCGCACGTTTTTCTGCTTCAGCCACACGCTGAATACCTTCTTGACGTGCTTTAGAAAGCTCTTGTTCGGCCGCATTATTTGCGAGTGCTAATTCTTCTTTGCCGCGCTCGGCCGCAGCCAAGCCATCTGCAATTTTGGTCGAACGCTCGTCTAATGCCTTAACCAATGGAGGCCACACAAAACGTGCAACCACCCACCATAAGACAAAAAAGACGATCATTTGCGCGAATAGGGTCGCGTTCAGATTCACGATATTCCTTTCAGTATTGTTGAGAACGGTTGGATGACCCGTTGGTCATCCACGCCAAAACAATTACTTAATAACTGCGAGCAGTGGGTTTGCGAAAGCAAACAACATTGCAACACCAACGCCGATCAAGAACGCAGCGTCGATCAAACCAGCCAAAAGGAACATTTTGGTTTGCAATTCGTTGATGAGTTCTGGTTGACGGGCAGCGCCCTCAATGAACTTACCACCCATTAGGCCAATGCCCAAACAGGCTCCTAAAGCGCCGAGGCCGATGATGAGGCCAATACCGATAGCGGTTAGTCCTTGAATGTTGGCTAAGAATGCTTGCATGTTTACTCCTAAGTATTGAAGGTGAGGTTAAAAATAAAAAAGGTTAATGGTGACTATGCGCTTGGCCGATGTAAACCAAGGTCAACATCATAAAAATAAAGGCTTGCAACAAAATCACCAAAATATGAAAAATAGCCCAAGCAGAGCCCGCAAGTACGTTGCCAACAAAGCCGAGCATGTAGAGATCTAAATTGAAGGTCCACATACTTCCCAAGAGGGCGATCAACAAAAATATCAACTCGCCAGCATACATATTGCCAAAAAGTCGCATCCCTAAAGAAACACCTTTAGCAATATATTCAATGATGTTGAGGATGAGATTAAATGGGGCCAAATACCACTTAGCGCCAAAAGGGGCAGAAATGAGCTCATGCAGAAATCCGCCAACGCCTTTTACCTTAAAGCTGTAAAAGAAAACCAACAGCAACACTGAGAAAGACATTCCAAGGGTGGCATTCAGATCCGTGGTTGGAACAATCTTATGGTGCGGCACGTGCACACCAAAACCTTCAATAAAGTGATTGACGCCAACAACCCAATCTACCGGAACTAAATCCAAAGTATTTAAGAGAATGATCCAGCAAAAAACAAACAGGGCCAATGGGGCAATATAAGATCTGTCACCGTGAACAATCCCTTTGGATTGAGTCTCGACCATTTCAACCAGCATTTCAACCAAACATTGAAAGCGGCCCGGGACACCTGGCGAAGCTTTGCGAGCGGCGATCACCAACAGTAGGACTGCGACCAAGCCCATGAGGGTGGTCCAAAACATGGTATCGAAATGAATAACGCTGAAGTCAATAATGGATGCCTGTGGCCCCCCAATATTGTTGAGATTTTGCAGATGTTCCGCAATGTAAGCAGTTGGTGTAAGCGCTTCTGTAGCCGCGTGGTGGCCTACTTCTGCTGCTGCGTTAACTTCACTAGACATCTCTTACTTGTCCTTGTTTATTTGCTTCTTGTTACTTCCAAAACCACGCCAACAAGTAACACTTGAGGGTAGCCAAATAAGTAACAAGCAACGGGATCCATTTCAAATCAGGCTGCTTTAGGGCAAAGCCTATGAACAAAACGATAGTTACTAGGATTTTGATAAATTCGCCAGAAACCACTGCCGCCAAAAAGCCGCCGGGGCTGCGTTTGACACTCTTCTTTGCCGCCTCTATTCGCATCAAAAACAGCGCGGAAGGCAAAAATCCAATCAAACCGCCTACTAAAGCCGAATAAGTATAAACGCTTTTATCAGCTTGACTGGAAAAAACAAAGCACGCTCCAGCAATCACCAGAGTAACCGCTACCTGACTTAAAACAACCCACCATGAATTGATTGAAGAAAAATTACGTGGCTTTGATGCACGCAAGGCATCCATTTCTTCTTTGCTAAGGGTTTTAAAGGAATCTTCCTCAATTTCATCCCATTCACGTTTGGTATTGAGCGGTTTGTTATTCACAAAAGTCTTTTGCCAATGAGCAGCTAGTCAGCCGCTATACCCAGCTTTTTTAATAGGGAATCAAGCTCATCAAACTGGCTAAAGCGAATTCTGAGCTCTCCGCCTTTGCCTTTGAACTTAAATTCAGCATTTAACCCAATTAAATCAGCGATTTCTTGGGTTAAGCGGCGCATGTCAGGATCACGACTCGGCACAACTTCACCAGCCTTAGTCTTTGTTTTTTTGTCCCCAATTTGTCCGCCTGCAATTACCAGCGCTGCAGCCATTCTTTCCGCTTCGCGCACAGAAAGGCCTTGAGCGGCAATCTTCTGTGCCAGTGCAACCTGGCTAGCACTAGGAAGCGGCAACAGCGCACGGGCATGGCCCATATCAATATCACCCGCCAACAGCATTGCTTGTACAGGCTTGGCCAGCTGCGCTAAGCGCAATAAATTACTAATGGCGCTACGGGACTTGCCCACTGCTTTTGCAGCCTGCTCATGCGTAAAACCAAATTCTTCGATCAAACGCGCCAAACCCTGTGACTCCTCTAGAGGGTTTAAGTCCTCACGTTGCATATTCTCTACCAAAGCCATTGCGGCTGCGGCTTGATCATCAGCATCAGAAACCAAAACAGGAACTTCTTTTAAGCCGGCAAGCGTGGCGGCACGAAAGCGTCTTTCACCAGCAATAATTTCGTACTTACCAGCGCTTACCATTCTCACCAAGAGCGGTTGCATCACGCCTTGTTCTCGAATGCTCTCCGCCAATTCTTGAAGTGCGCCCGTTTCCATTTTTTGACGTGGCTGGTATTTGCCCGCTTGCAATGCAGTTAAGGGCAAACGGTTTATTTCTGCGGAAGAGTTCGCTTGCGCAGCTTTCTCACCGAGCAAGGCCTCTAGACCCCTGCCTAAACCTTTTTTCTTAATGGCAACCATGATGTTCTATCTTCTTAAAAAATTACATGTGTTTGATGCGCTCAACCATCTCGGCGCCAAACTCTAAATATGCTTTTGCACCGCGCGATGTCTTGTCAAACGCAACGCCCGGAAGGCCATAAGATGGCGCCTCGGCAAGCCTGACATTACGAGGAATAATCGCCTTAAAGACCTTATCTCCAAAGTGTTCTATTAACTGATCGGATACTTGCTGCTGCAAGGTCATGCGCGCATCAAACATGACTCGCAATAAGCCAATAATCACCAGGTCAGGATTTAAATTGGCATGCACTTGTTTAATGGTGTTTACCAAATCCGACAAGCCTTCTAGCGCAAAGTACTCACACTGCATTGGTACGATGACGCCATTCGCTGCACACAATCCATTGAGCGTTAACAATGACAAAGCAGGCGGGCAATCAATCAAGATGAAGTCATAGTCAGTGGCTACTTGCGCAAGCGCATCTTTCAAACGTGATTCGCGCGCATCCATATCTACCAATTCAATTTCCGCTCCTGCTAAATCACGATTGGCAGGTAACACATCGTAGCCAGAACTTTCGCAAGGTTGTGCGCAATCTTTTACTGCAGCCAAGCCAATTAAAACTTGATAAACGCTGTTGTTCAAATCTGCTTTTTCAACCCCAGAGCCCATCGTGGCGTTCCCTTGTGGATCTAAGTCCACCAGCAATACTCGCTGTCCAAGCCCAACTAATCCCGCAGCTAAATTAACCGCAGTAGTGGTCTTACCAACGCCGCCTTTTTGATTTGCAATACAGAATATTTTTGCCATGGGTGCTTTAGGGTTTGCTTAAAGGGAAGACTTCGATTTTCTCATGGGGGTGAACACCAACAAACGGCGCTCAACCGGCAGATTAGGAATAAACAGGGCTTGATCGGCCAATAAACGCCAATCGTCTTTACTTACCTCAGCCATTTCCTCGTCCGCCCGCTTAGCTTTCATGGCAAATACGAGACCATCCGGCTTGAGAAGTGGCAAGGAGAGCTCCAAAAAGCGTGCTAGATTGGTAAACGCACGTGAAATAACAGCATCAAATTGGCTAGGTTGTTGCATCGCAACATTTTCAACTCTTTCGCTTAATACTTCGATGTTTTTGAGCTTTAGCTTTCCTCGTATATGTTGCAAAAAAGCCGTCTTTTTACGGATTGCCTCAATCAGAGTCAAGCGCCACTCAGGCTCGACAATGGCAATGGGAATGGCCGGCAAGCCACCGCCCGAGCCGAGGTCGGCAATTTTAGGCGTGGATGTCTTTAGAAATTGCCTCAATAGAGGTAAAACAGAAATAGAATCAATCAGATGGAGGCGCACTGAATCTTTTTGATCTTCAATTGCCGTGAGGTTATGCACCTGATTCCAGCGGATCATTTCTTGCAAAAAAACCTCTAAGTCTGCAATGTTGGCATCACTTAAATTGAGGCCCAATTCTTCAATGCCCAGCGCAAGCAAATCTTCGGTCATGCAGCCTCTTGGGTTCGGCCCAAACCTTTTTTAAGGTGTACCAAAAGCAAAGAAAGTGCTGCTGGAGTTACTCCTGAGATTCTTCCTGCTTGACCCAGTGTTGCTGGTTTATGCAAATTCAGCTTTTGCTGAACCTCTTTAGACAGACCCAGAACTTGCGAATAATCAAGCGACTCTGGGAGGGGGAAGGTCTCGTTGTGCTCCTGACGGGTAATTTCAAGTGTCTGACGATCAATGTAGCCCTGGTATTTAATGGAAATCTCGACCTGGTCACTAATTTGAGCAGTTAAACCGAGATCTTCATCCAAAACACCTGGCGACCACATGCCGTCTCCCAAGCTAGTAATGGCTTGATAAGTAATGCCGGGGCGCCTTAAAAGCTCGGTTAAATTACATTCATGGGATAAGTCTTGACCCAGCAACTGAGAAACCAGGGGGGCGGCTTCATGTTTTGGCCCCACCCAAATATCTTGCAAACGAGATGTTTCACGTGAAACAGCCTCTTGTTTTCTACAAAATACTTCCCAACGATAGTCATCAACTAAGCCAAGTTCACGACCAATCCCAGTTAAACGCATATCTGCATTGTCTTCGCGCAAGCTCAAGCGGTACTCGGCACGACTAGTAAACATACGGTAGGGCTCTTGGACCCCGCGGGTGATTAAGTCATCTACGAGGACACCAATATAGGATTCGCTCCGCTTTGGAAGCCAAGGCTCTTTGCCTTGGGAGGCCAATCCAGCATTAATACCTGCCAACATGCCTTGGGCGGCAGCCTCTTCATAACCCGTTGTGCCATTGATCTGCCCAGCAAAATACAAGCCCCCAATAACCTTAGTCTCTAGGCTATGGCGCAATTGGCGTGGATCAAAGAAGTCATACTCAATGGCATACCCCGGGCGCACAATGACTGCAGACTCTAAGCCGCGAATGCTGCGGACCAATTCCCATTGAATATCAAAGGGGAGGCTAGTCGAAATCCCATTGGGATAAAACTCATTGGTTGTTAGTCCCTCAGGCTCCAAAAAGATCTGATGGCTATTTTTAGAGGCAAAACGATGAATTTTGTCCTCAATCGAAGGGCAGTAGCGTGGACCAACGCCCTCAATCACGCCCGTATACATTGGCGAGCGATCCAAACCACCCCGAATAATGTCATGCGTTTTCTCATTTGTATGAGAAATCCAACAGGGAACCTGCCTAGGATGCTGTTCTGGGCGCCCTAAATAGGAAAAAACGGGGAGCGGATCCAAGTCGCCAGGCTGCTCAAGCATGACTGAGAAGTCAATAGTTCTGCCATCAATGCGTGGTGGAGTGCCAGTCTTTAGTCTACCCTGGGGAAGCTTTAGCTCTTTCAGGCGGGCAGAGAGGGAAACGGCCGCAGGATCACCTGCACGACCACCGGCATAGTTATTCAAGCCAACATGGATCTTGCCATCCAAAAAGGTTCCTGCGGTAAGAACTACTTTTTTGGCCATAAACTCGAGACCCATTTGGGTCAACACACCTTGAACCTCGTCGCCCTGAACTATAAGATCATCTACCGCAGCCTGAAATAGGCTTAAGTTGGGTTGGTTTTCGAGCCTTCGTCGGATAGCAGCTTTATAGAGGATTCGATCGCCTTGAGCACGAGTCGCACGAACCGCGGGACCCTTGCTTGAATTGAGAATCCGGAACTGGATTCCTGCCTCGTCAGTTGCGGCAGCCATGGCACCACCCATGGCATCAATTTCTTTAACTAGGTGACCCTTACCAATCCCTCCAATCGAAGGATTGCAACTCATTGCCCCCAGATTTTCAATGCTGTGGGTAATTAATAGGGTGTCGCAGCCCATGCGCGCCGATGCAAGGGCAGCCTCAGTCCCAGCGTGCCCACCGCCTACAACAATGACATCGAAACTTTTGGAATAACGCATGATTTGCCTCAGATAGGGCGATGATCATAGCATTTTGTTTGTTTCACGTGAAACAAAAGATCATAAAATCTTGGAAAATCAATGGGGTAATTTATAAGTCGTTGATTTAATTGATAAAATATGCATTCCAGGCTGACTTCAGAATCAAAGCCGTCACAATGACCAAAAAAGCCTTTCTAACAAATGAGCTGCCGTGCTGAATTGCCAGGCGGCTTCCAAATTGACTGCCTGCAATGTTGGCAATCATCATGGCCAAACCAAGAGGCCAGTTAATTTGCCCAAGACTGGCTAGCATTAAGATAGCAGCTAAATTAGTGGCGACATTCACCAGTTTTGTTGCAGCTGAGGCATGCAAAAAGTCAAAAGCAAAGAATCGCACAAAACCAAAAAGCAAAAAGCTGCCAGTGCCAGGGCCGAAGAAGCCATCGTAAAACCCAATTGTTAGTCCAAGCGCAGCTGCTTTAAATTGCTGAAAACGACTTTCGCCTTTGGGAGCATGTGCCTCACCAAGCGATGGCTGAAACCAGGTGTAGAGCAAAAGAAACAGCAAAACAAAGGGCAGCGCTTTACGCAAAGGCTCTGCTGGAAAGCTGCTGACTGCGCTGGCACCCAAAAGCGAGCCTAAAAAACCCGCCACGATTGCAGGCAATACAACCGCCCAGGGCAGGGAGACATGGCGCAAATATTTTCGTGCAGCATTTAAAGTGCCGCCAACAGCAGAAACTTTATTAGTAGAAAGTAATGTTGCAGGATGTTCGTTAGGGTAAGCAGCAAATAGAGCGGGGACCTGAATTAAGCCTCCGCCGCCAGCCACTGCATCAACTAAGCCAGCAAAAAAAGCCATCGCCAATAGCAAGGGCCAAATGAAAATTGAAAATTCGATAAAGGGCTCAATTAAAAAATAATCATAAGGTCTTACGTGGCAGCCTTATTCAAAATGTATTTTAGTCATAGGAAGTTTTAAGTGTAATTTCAGTTTTGCCTGCTATTACAATCTAACAATGGACTTCTCTTTAACGCCCAAACTAGAAGGGTTGCGGGATCGGACGCGCTCATTTATTCGCGATCAAGTGATTCCGTTCGAAAAAGATCCGCGCCAAAATGAACACGGCCCCTCCGAAGAGTTACGTAAAGAGTTAATCGAGCTTGCTCGAATAGCGGGTTTATTAACGCCACACGCTTCGATTGAAATGGGTGGCTTGGGATTAAGTCATATAGAAAAAGCCATCGTTTTTGAAGAGGCGGGCTACTCTTCATTAGGGCCGACTGCGATGAATATCCACGCGCCCGATGAAGGCAACATTCATTTACTAGAAGAAATTGCTAGTCCAGAACAAAAAGAGCGTTGGCTTCGCCCCTTAGTTGCAGGAAAAATTCGCTCATGTTTTGCCATGACAGAACCTGCTCCCGGGGCTGGCTCAGATCCTTCAATGCTCATGACCACAGCCACTAAAGATGGTGAAGATTATCTTATTAACGGTCTAAAGTGGTTTATTACTGGGGCCGATGGAGCAGACTTTGTCATCATCATGGCCCGCGGGGAAGATGGCTCTGCCACCATGTTTTTATCAGACATGAATGTGCCAGGTATTGAGCTTGTTCGAAATATGGATGCGATGGATAGCTGCTTTGCTGGCGGGCATAGCGTTCTTCGGTTCACAAATTTACGCGTCTCTTCCAAACAAATATTGGGTGAGCTTGGTAAGGGCTTTAAAAATGCTCAAGTACGCTTAGCACCTGCGCGACTTACCCATTGCATGCGTTGGCTTGGTCAAGCGCAACGTGCGCAAGACATTGCAATTGCCTACGCAAAGAAAAGGGAAGCCTTTGGGAAAATTTTAGGCGAGCATGAGGGCGTTGGATTTATGTTGGCAGATAACGATATGGATCTGCAAATCTCTCGACTAAATATTTGGCATACTGCCTGGCTTTTGGATCAAGGGCAGCGTTGCAATTTTGAGTCTAGTCGCGCTAAAGTCATTTGCTCTGAGGCCGAGTGGCGAGTGGTAGATCGTTGCGTACAAATGTTGGGTGGCCAAGGTGTCACCAGTGAAACCGCGCTGATGAAAATTTTTAAAGATATGCGTGGCTTCCGAATCTACGATGGCCCAAGTGAAGTTCATCGTTGGAGCATGGCCCGCAAAATTATTGGAAATAAAGAAACTAAGTGATGGATATCAATCAGCTGTTTCGATTGGATAATAAAACAGCGCTTGTAACGGGCGCGTCGAGTGGTATCGGCAAGCATTGCGCGCTACTGCTTGCCAAGGCTGGAGCAAAGGTAGCAATTGCATCTCGACGTATAGACCAACTTCAATCTGTAGTCGATGAAATTACTCAATTGGGCGGCCAAGCAAAAGCATTTGAGCTTGATGTCACGAACAACAAAAGTGTGACGCAGTGTTTTGATGAGCTTGCGCAGTGGTCATTGCCGACGATCGTTATTAACAACGCTGGCATGAGCATCAATCGCAAATTACTTGACCAAACTGAGGAAGACTGGGATCGGGTAATCGATACGAATCTGAAGGGCTGTTGGTTGGTTGCTACCGAAGCGGCGCGGCGACTAGCGGAAGCCAATAAGTCTGGAAATATTGTCAATATTGCCTCTATCTTGGGGGAGCGAGTCATCGGCGGGGTAGCCCCTTATGTCATCTCAAAAGCGGGCGTGGTGCAACTGACAAAAGTAATGGCTCTTGAATTAGCGCGTCATCAAATCCGCGTCAATGCCCTGTTACCAGGCTATGTGATTACTGACCTCAATCGCGAATTTCTACTAAGTGAAGCTGGACAAAAAATTCTGGCGCGCATCCCTTCACGGCGGTTTAATAATTTAGAAGACTTAAATGGGCCATTATTGCTCTTGGTCTCTGACGCCAGTACTGCAATGAACGGTGCAACTATTGCGGTAGATAGCGGCCACCTGATTAACGGCTTATAAATACAAATTGCTTATGCAAACCCCCTCTTTTCAAGAGTCGCTTGAGCAGTACTTGAATTCATTAGGGTTTATTAGAGGCCGGATTGAGATTAGCCAACTAACTGGTGGCCAATCTAACCCGACATTCAAAATTACTAACGGCAGTTCTCATTACGTGCTTAGAAAAAAACCGAATGGGGTTTTATTGCCATCAGCGCATGCGGTTGATCGAGAGTATCGCGTGATGAAAGCGCTGGCAGGTACAGACGTACCGGTTCCCCAAATGCTAGCTTATTGTGAAGATGAGAGCATTATTGGAACCGCCTTTTTCGTCATGGAATATCTTGATGGAAGGGTGTTCGTTGATCAGTCTTTGCCAGATATGTCAGCAAATGATCGTCGTGAGATTTATGAAGAAATGAATCGCACTATCTCTGCTATACATCGCCAAGATTATGCGTCGCTTGAATTAGAAACTTTTGGTAAGCCTGGCAACTATTTTGCAAGACAAATTGCGCGCTGGTCTCGGCAAGTGCGCGAAGCCAGTATTGCCATACCTGATTCTCTTAATAAATTGATGGACTGGTTGCCAGAGCACATTCCTGCTGGAGACGAAACTTCGCTCATCCATGGCGACTTTCGCATGGACAATCTCATCTTTCACAAAACGGATTTACGCATCATCGGCGTTTTGGATTGGGAGCTTTCTACGCTTGGCAACCCGTTGGCTGACTTTACTTACCAATGCATGGCCTGGAGAATCCCGCCAAGCCTATGGCGCGGAATACAAGGCCTCGACTTGCTTGCACTAGGAATTCCTAGTGAGTCTGAATATATCGCTATGTATGAAAAACAAGTGGGAAGATCGATTTCAGAACACTGGCCTTTTTTGATGGCCTACAACTTATTTCGAATTTCGGCAATTTTGCACGGCATTACTAAACGCGCAATGGATGGCAATGCCAATGCAAGCGATGCCATTGAAAACGGGGCAAAAGCGGGGGCACTTGCTGATCTCGGTTGGGCTTGTACACAACAGTAAAGCTATTACTTTTTAGTAAAGATGCCAACCAAGCCACGGCGAAAAGCCATTACACAGAAAACAAATATCAGGCCCGTAACAATGGTGACGGACTCGCCCAAAGAGTTAAACCACGCAACACCCGTAATTTGAGCTAAGAAGTTTCCAATCTCACCCACTCTATGTTCAAGCAGAACAATTACCAGCGCTCCAACAAATGGGCCCACCAAGGTGCCAACACCACCAACCAAGGTCATCAAAATAACCAAGCCGGACATTGACCAGTGCACATCTGTCAGCGTCTCGAAGCCTAAGACTAATGCTTGAACGGCCCCAGCCAAACCAGCTAGTGCAGCAGACAAAATAAATACTAAAAACTTAAAACGATTGACGTTATAGCCTAGAGATATTGCACGCGGCTCGTTTTCTTTAATTGCTTTTAGGATCTGTCCAAACGGGGAGGAAATGATTCTGGAAATGAATAAGAACCCAACAAGTGTTGTAGCCAAAACAAAGTAATAAAGATTTAAGTCATTTTGTAAATTGATTAGGCCAAATAGTTCGCCTCTTGGGATACCCTGAAAGCCATCCTCGCCCCCAGAAGCTGGGGCTTGCAGGCAAATAAAGTAAAACATTTGCGCCAAGGCCAAAGTAATCATAGAAAAGTAAATGCCCTGTCTTCTAATTGCAAGGCCGCCAATCAGCGCACCCAAGGCCGCGGCAAACAAAACCCCAAGCAAGATTCCGCCGGCCGGGCCAACGCCCATTTCGCGCATCAAATATCCCGCACAGTATCCGGCGCCACCGAAAAATGCGGCATGGCCAAAAGATAGAAGGCCTGTATAGCCTAACAATAAATTAAATGCTGCCGCAAAAAGAGCAAAACATAAAATCTTCATTAGGAAAATAGGGTAAGCAAAAAATGGCGCCGCTATTGCGACAGCAAGTATTGCCAGAAAAAACCAGGGCTTAAGTGATTTCATTTTTCACGCCCAAACAGGCCTGCCGGCCTAAAGAGCAAAACAATCACCATGATCGCAAATACCACAGTGCTTGAAGCTTCTGGATAAAACACCTTGGTCAAACCCTCAACCAAACCCAATCCTAGGCCAGTAACAATTGACCCCATGATAGAGCCCATACCACCAATCACCACTACAGCAAACACAACAATGATGAGGTTAGACCCCATCAGCGGAGAAACCTGAATAATCGGCGCAGCGAGCACACCTGAAAAAGCCGCGAGTGCTACCCCAAACCCATAAGTCAATGTTGTCATCAGAGGAAAATTCACCCCAAATGCCTGAACTAGTGTTGGGTTTTCTGTGCCAGCGCGTAAATAAGCGCCAATGCTGGTTTTTTCTATCACGTACCATGTGGCAAAACATACGGTAAGGGAAGCAAGCACCACCCATGCGCGATAGTTTGGTAAAACCATAAAACCTAAATCGGTGGCTCCGCGCAGGGCATCGGGAGCGCTATAAGACAAACCCGAAGCGCCATATATGGAGCGCAGCACGCCCTCGATAAAAAGCGTTAAACCAAAGGTCAACAACAATCCGTACAAATGATCGAGCTTATACAAATGCCTTAGCAATAAACGCTCAATCACAATGCCAATCAAACCAACAATGATTGGGGCCAGTATCAGCATCACCCAATAGTTAATTCCAAAATATTGCCCAGCCATCCACGTCACAATGGCGCCCAACATAAACATGGCGCCATGTGAAAAATTAATCACATTTAACAGGCCAAAGATTACCGCCAATCCCAAACTGAGGATTGCATAGAAGCTGCCGTTAACCAGCCCCAAAAGGAGCTGGCTTAACAGAGCGGAAATAGAAAGGCCGAAGATTTCCAAGATTACTTATTAGCGCACTGAGAATAAGCCTCTGGAGCAAAAGCTTTTTCCCCAGGCACGGTAGCAACTAACTTGTAGTAATCCCATGGACTTTTGACTTCGCTTGGGGCTTTCACTTCATAAAGATACATGTCATGAACCATGGTTCCGTCTTTGCGGATATAACCATTTTTCGTGAACATATCGTTAATTTTGACCTTGCGCATTTGCTGCATCACTTTGTCCGAATCACTGGTACCGGCCGCTTTAACAGCATTCAAATAAGTCATCGTAGATGAATAGTTGCCTGCCTGAACCATCGTTGGCATGCGTTTCATTTTTTCAAAGAAACGTTTTGCAAACTTACGAGTCTGGTCGTTCTGATCCCAATACCAGGCCTCGGTAGCTAGCAAGCCTTGTGCATTTTGGATGCCAATTGCGTGCACATCAGTAATAAATACTAATAAACCAGCAATCTTCATGGTTTTGGTAATGCCGAACTCATTGGCGGCCTTAACGGAATTAATGGTGTCACCACCCGCATTAGCTAAGCCCAAAACCTGAGCTTTTGAAGCCTGTGCCTGCAATAGATAAGATGAAAAATCGCTCGCATTGAGTGGGTGCTTTGATGTTCCCAAAACCTTTCCACCGCTGGCATTAATCACGTTGGTTGCATCTTTCTCAAGGGCATAACCAAAAGCGTAGTCAGCAGTCAAAAAATACCAAGTCTTTAAGCCTTTGTCCATCATCCCTTTAGCTGAGCCGTTTGCCAAAGCAACCGTGTCATAGGTGTAGTGAATGGTGTATGGGGTGCACTGTTCATTGGTTAATGCGGAAGTGCCAGCGCCGTTATTGATGTAAATCCGTTTTTTTTCTGCGGCCACTTTTGAAGTTGCTAGCGCAGTTCCGGAGTTAGTTCCACCAAAGACAACGGTAACGCCGTCTTGGTCAATCCATTCTCTAGTTTTAGATGCAGCAATATCTGCTTTGTTTTGGTGGTCCGCTGAAACCACTTCAATTTTTTTACCCAAAACACTGCCACCAAAATCGGCAATAGCCATCTTGATCGCCTCCAAACCGCCCTGACCATCAATATCTGAATACAAACCAGAGATATCAGTAATAAAACCAATTTTTACAGCGGATGGATCCGCCGCATTCGCACCACTAGAAACTGCAGCTAGGGCTGCCACTGCCATAGAAATTAAAGTCCGCTTCATTGTTTTTCCTTTAAAAGTAAACACCCGACTAAACGCCTAAATAACCGTTTAAGACTTCGGCCTTGGCCTTTAAGTCTGCACGCTCAACCACCTCTACTATCAAACCACTTTCAACCACATAATGTCTGTCTGCAAGTTCCGCCGCAAATCTAAAGTTTTGCTCTACCAACACAATCGTAAAGCCCTTATTTCTTAATTTAGATACCACTTCACCAAGCTTTTCGACAATCACAGGCGCGAGACCTTCGGTGATCTCATCTAACAACAAAAGTTTGGCGCCAGTTCTTAAAATTCGAGCCATAGCCAGCATTTGCTGCTCACCACCAGAAAGTCTGGTGCCCGGACTATTTCTTCTTTCATAAAGATTTGGGAACATCTCGTAAATTTCTTCTAGCTCCATGCCACCAGAAGAAACCTTTGGAGGAAGTAGTAGGTTCTCTTGCGCGTCTAGGCTACCAAAAATACCCCTCTCTTCTGGACAATAGCCAATGCCTAGACGAGCAATTTGATAGGTTGGGAGATCAACGGTCTCGACTCCAAAGACATTGATAACGCCCTTACGCTTACTGGTCATGCCCAAGATGGTTTTCAGAATGGTGCTTCTGCCAGCGCCGTTTCTTCCTAAAAGCGTGACAACCTCACCATCGCGCACCGCAAAATTTACACCATGCAAAATATGGGACTCCCCATACCAGGACTCTAAATTTTTAACCTCTAGCGCCATACCGCTCATAAATTATCGCCCCCGTGGCTGCCCATATAGGCCTCAATCACTAGCGGGTTTTTCGAAACCTCTTGATAAGGGCCTTCTGCCAAAACGGCCCCGCGCTGGAGCACAGTAATCCGATCAGCAATCGAAGCAACAACTTTCATATTGTGCTCAACCATCAAAATGGTGCGTCCCTTAGCAACACGGTCAATCAACTCTGTGACGCGCTCTACGTCCTCATGCCCCATCCCTTGCGTAGGCTCATCTAAGAGCATTAATTCTGGCTCCATGGCTAGAGTGGTTGCTATTTCTAGTGCTCGCTTACGTCCATAAGCCAGGTTCAAAGTTTGCTCGTGGGCAAACTCCTCCAAACCAACCTCATGAAGCAGCTCTAAAGCGCGATCGTTCAGAATATTGAGAGAGTCGCCGGATTTCCAAAAATGAAACTCGGTACCCAACCCTCGCTGCAGCGCAACACGAACGTTTTCTAAAACACTTAAATGGGGGAAAACAGCTGAAATTTGAAAGGAGCGAATAATTCCCCGTCGTGCAATTAAGGCTGGGGCCTCATTTGTAATATCTAAACCATTAAATAAGATATGACCGCTACTGGGTTCTAAGAATTTAGTTAGCAAATTGAAGCATGTGGTTTTGCCCGCCCCATTGGGTCCTATGAGGGCATGAATACTCCCCCTTGACACCTTTAAGTTAACATCAGTAACAGCAGAAAACCCCTTAAAGGATTTCCCCAGGCCAACTGTCTCTAATATTGTTTCTTGCAATCTATTGTCCTCTACCCTTTGCTGGGGCAAGGTATTGAGGATACCCCAAGACGGGCTTGCTTTATATAGCGATAACCCTAAACTTTAGGGGTTTATAGCTTAGCTTTGGGTAAGCTTATTAAATGCTTGGATGGCAGTTCTTGCAAGCTCATCCAAAACATCCAGCGGCATCCGTTGCGAGCCCTGAACAATCATGAGGGCATATGGTTTGGCAAGGGCCGCCGCTTCGGGACATAAACGCAACTCATCCCCCACCGCTGGAGATTGATTGCGCCAATAATTAATGGCCGCCTCAAGCTCTTGAATGGTGATGTACAACATAAAAAGTGCGTGGTTTATTTTTTATCTTGCGCAAGCATTGTGCCGCGGCACTTTTTAGCCCCACAACGACATTCGTAATCTTTTTTCATCTGCTTAGTGACGCGACCCTCAATGTCCAGGGAGTAGTCATAAAAAAGTTCTTCGCCAACCTTAAGGGCTCGCTTGGCATAAATGAAAACGCGTGGCTTACCATCGTAGATATCTTCGCGCGTTTCGCAACTAGGTTTACAAGAGTGATTAATCCAACGTGCAGCATTACCGCCATACTTAGCATCAATCACGCGACCATCATCTAGGGAAAAATAAAATGTATGGTTTGGGTCTTTGGGGTCATGTGGATGGCGCTTCTCGGCAAGCTTCCAACTAATGCGCTCCCCTTTGTACTCAATGATTACCTGGCCTTTTTTAATAGGCTTAACTACAAAAACGCCTTTGCCATGGATCGGTGAAGACTTCACAACAATAAATGACCGATCCACCTTTGGTGGTTTTAATTTTTTAGATGGCATATTTAAACGTCTAGGTTGCGAGCAATAAGTGCGTTCTTTTCAATAAATGCGCGACGGGGCTCCACTTCGTCGCCCATCAGCGTTGTAAAGACTTGATCCGCAGCGATTGCATCTTCGATTTTTACTTGTAATAAAGTGCGAGAGCTCGCATCCATGGTGGTTTCCCACAGTTGGGATGGGTTCATCTCACCAAGACCTTTATATCGCTGGCGGCTTAAGACACGCTCTGCCTCGGACAACAACCAAGAAAAAGCGCCCCTAAAGTCATTAATGGTTTGCTCTTTTTGATTTTTATCTGGATCGCCGCGGCGCACCCGTGTGCCAGGCAAAACCCTGCCCGACAAAACAGCTGCTGCATTCGCAAGGCTTTGATAGTCATCGCCATGAACAAAGTCAGAATTAATTGTGGATAGCTTGAGGTTGCCATGAATGCGGCGCGATAACAACAAACGAAAACGCTCAGTGCGATCTTCTTTTTGCACAATAATTTCTGGTGGCAGAGCCAGTGGATTGAGCGAATCAGCAAGAGCCAACCTTAATCGATCCGCAGATTCATTCGCTGATTTTTCGGTATCCAAATTCAATTGGGTACCAGAAGCAATGGCTCGCAGTGCATCTTCATCAATGGTGCGAGACAAGCGATCGACAATCGACTGAATGACTTGGTAGTGCTTGGCCAACTCGTTCAACGATTCGCCCTCGATCAACTCTCCCGTCGGGATCTGGAGAGAAGCGGTTTCTAAGGCAATCTTTAGCAACAATTGATTGAGCTCTGCGTCGTCCTTAATGTATTGCTCGCTCTTACCAAACTTCACTTTATAGAGTGGTGGCTGAGCAATATAAATGTGGCCACGCTCAATCAACTCTGGCATCTGCCTATAGAAGAACGTTAAGAGTAGTGTACGAATGTGGCTTCCATCTACGTCCGCATCGGTCATGATGATGATCCGGTGATAACGGAGTTTGTCAGCTTTATATTCTTCAACGCCAATACCGGTGCCCAACACCGTAATGAGTGTTACAACCTCTTGGCTTGCTAGCATTTTGTCAAAGCGGGCTTTTTCAACGTTCAGAATTTTTCCCTTTAAGGGAAGAATTGCCTGGAAGCGACGATCTCGCCCCTGTTTGGCAGAGCCACCTGCGGAGTCGCCCTCAACAATAAATAACTCGGACTTTGCTGGGTCTTTTTCTTGACAGTCTGCCAACTTACCAGGCAAACCCAAACCATCTAATGCGCCCTTGCGTCTTGTCATGTCGCGCGCCTTACGCGCAGCTTCACGGGCACGAGCAGCGTCGACAATTTTTCCACAAAGAATTTTTGCGTCGGCTGGTCGCTCCTGCAGGTAAGCGCTTAAGGCCTCAGCAATAATTTCTTCTACCGGTCCCCGAACTTCGCTTGAAACCAGCTTGTCTTTTGTTTGGCTGGAAAATTTTGGCTCTGGCACTTTCACCGACAAGACGCAGGCAAGGCCTTCGCGCATATCATCGCCAGAAATTTCTACTTTTGCTTTTTTGGCTACTTCGTTTTCATCAATGTATTTGTTAATGACTCGTGTCATCGCAGCACGCAAACCAGTTAAGTGGGTGCCGCCATCCCGCTGGGGAATGTTATTGGTAAAACAAAGCACTTGTTCGCTAAAGCTGTCATTCCATTGCATTGAAACTTCAGCAGTAATTTGACCGCCGAGGTCGGAAGGGCGAACGCCTTCGGCATAAAAAATATTAGGGTGTAGAACGTTTTTGGTTTGGTTGATGTATTCAACAAAACCTTTGACGCCACCAGAAAATGCAAAGTCTTCTTCCTGGCCAGTACGCTGGTCAATCAATTTAATATGTACCCCGTTATTCAAGAACGAGAGTTCACGAATACGCTTTACTAGAATTTCATAATGAAACTCAACATTTCCAAAAATCTCTTCGTCGGCTAAGAAATGAACTTCAGTACCTGAAAGTTCGGTGTCGCCTGTAACGGTAATGGGTGAGGTAGCAACGCCATTTTCCTGTTGGATATTCCGATTCTGAATAACGCCACGAGCAAACTCCATGTAATGTGCTTTGCCGTCACGACGAATCGTGAGCTTTAACCACTTTGAGAGTGCATTGACGCAACTTACGCCCACACCGTGCAAACCACCAGAAACCTTATAACTGTTTTGGTCAAACTTACCGCCAGCATGTAACTCAGTCATCACAATTTCAGCCGCACTTCTCTTTGGCTCATGCTTGTCGTCGTACTTGATGCCAGTTGGTACACCCCGTCCGTTGTCCACAATTGAGATGGAATTATCGGTTTGTATAACAACCGTAATCTCGGAGCAGTATCCCGCTAATGCTTCGTCAATTGAATTATCTAAAACCTCAAAAACAAGGTGGTGCAATCCTGTGCCATCAGAGGTGTCTCCAATGTACATACCAGGACGTTTACGAACAGCTTCTAGACCCTCTAAAATTTGAATCGATGCGGCGCCGTACTGCTCTACTGCTTTTTTTTCTTCAGTCATGTTCTTCTAAATTAAATGCGCATTGGCATTACAACGTACTTAAAGTTCTCTGATCCAGGTAATGTAATCACAGCACTGCTGTTTGCATCTCCCAAACTAATTTGAATTTTTTCACTCTTTAGGTTTGCTAAGACATCTAGTAAATAGCTCACATTAAAGCCAATCTCTACTGCATCGCCGCCATATTCGGTCTCAATTTCTTCCTGCGCCTCTTCTTGCTCAGCATTGGTTGATTGAACGGTAATGCGATTTGGTGATAGGGAAAAACGAACCCCTTTAAATTTGTCGGTGGTCAAAATCGCAGCGCGTTGAAGTGCAGCTTGCAGTACATCGCGATCAACTGTTAAAGAGTTTTTATGTCCCTTGGGAATTACCCTTTGGAAATCTGGAAACTTACCTTCAACCAGTTTAGAAATAAGCTCAATATCCCCAAAGGCGAACTTCACCTGATTTGCGGTTAGACTGATTTCTAAAGGCTCATCAGAATCTTCAAGAAGGTGTTGACACTCTAGAATGGTTTTGCGAGGAATAATAATTTCTTGTCTTTGACCTGAACCAGACGGAGCTTCAGCAAGCTCCACTTGGGAAAACGCCAAGCGATGACCGTCAGTTGCAACAGCGACAACCTCTTTACCCTCAATCACCAACAACATACCATTTAGGTAATAACGGATATCTTGCTGCGCCATTGAGAAATGAGCTTGACTAATAAGTTGGCGGAAACTCCTTTGTGACATCTTCCAGGCTGCCGTCACCTCACCAACACTTTGCATTACAGGAAACTCTGTAGCAGATAGGGTTTGCAGCGAAAAGCGGCTTTTGCCACTCTGTACTACCATGCGATTGTCTTTAAGATTGAGCGATACCGGCCCTTCTGGTAAAGCGCGCAAAATATCCAACAACTTTCTTGCTGCCACGGTTGTCGTTACATCCTCTGAGCCAACGCCAAAATTTGCGTTAGTGGTAATTTGAATTTCGATATCAGTAGAAACAAAAGATACCTTCTCGCCACTCTTTTTAAATAAGAGGTTAGCCAAAATGGGAAGTGTATGTCTACGCTCAACAATCCCACTAACCACTTGTAGTGGTTTTAATAAATTATCGCGAGAGGTGTTAACAAGTTGCATTGCTTTTAAATCCTTGTATATATCTTAGTAGTAATAGTAATAAGGCTTCGTTTTTCCGTGGATAAGTCAAAAACCTCAAACAAAACAACACATTAAACATCTAAAAATCTGTGGAAAACTTCTGTATAAAGACTGCATAAAAATGGGATAACTTTTTACCAACACCCTATTTTTGCATGAAGTGTGGAGTCTTCACAATTTATCCACAACCAATCCCCAAACATATCCTCATGGTTACCCACAAGCTTATCCACAGGCAAAAAATTATGCTTTCAAGGTTTGCTCGATAACGTGAATTTCGTGGTTCAGCTGGCTATCATGCGCCCGTTCGTCACCAATCTTTCGAACGGCGTGTAGAACGGTAGTGTGGTCTCTTCCGCCAAAGAGCTCGCCGATCTCAGGGAGGCTTTTTTGGGTCAACTCTTTTGCCATAAACATGGCGATTTGGCGTGGGCGCGCAATGTTAGCCGGACGCTTTTTCGAGTACATATCAGCGACCTTGATGCTGTAAAAATCAGCAACAGCTTTTTGAATATTTTCGACAGAAATTTGACGGTTCTGGATTGAGAGAAGGTCCTTAAGGGCGGTTCTCGCAACCTCTATGGTTACCTCGCGACCGTGGAAGCGAACAAAAGCCAAAATCTTACGTAAAGCCCCCTCTAACTCACGAACATTTGAGCGTAGGTGTTTTGCTACAAAGAAAGCAACATCCTCACTCATGGGGATGCCCTCGCTCACGGCCTTCTTCATCAAAATAGCTACCCGCATCTCTAGCTCAGGGGGCTCGATTGCGACTGTTAGGCCAGAGTCAAAACGAGAAATCAGGCGATCGTCAATCCCTGCCATCTCTTTGGGATAGGTGTCGCTCGTAATAATGACTTGGGACTTGTTGCTCAACAGGGCTTCAAAAACGTAGAAAAACTCTTCTTGAGTCCTCGATTTTCCGCTAAAGAACTGAATATCATCAATCAATAGAAGGTCTAGCGAGTGGTAGTAGCGCTTAAAGCGGTCGAAGGCTTTTTGTTGATAAGCCCTAACCACATCTGAAACATATTGCTCCGCATGAATATAGCGAATTCGGGCATTTGGCTTTTCTTTTAAAAGGTGGTTGCCAATCGCATGGATTAAATGGGTTTTTCCTAAACCAACCCCACCGTATAAAAACATGGGGTTGTAGGATGTCCCCGGGTTGTGGGCAACCTGAATCGATGCGGCCCTTGCTAGTTGGTTTGCCTTACCGGTTACAAAGGTTTCAAAGGTGAGGTTTGGGTTTAGTTTTGAGTGATCCTCAATCTCGAAAGACTGCTCTTCCACAGAAATGGTAGGGGCAACCTCAATGGCTACCCTGGCCTCAGAGGCCTCTACTTCTTTGGCGGCAATCATTACTGAGGGGCTTGCTGAGCTCTCTAAGGCAAGTACGAAACTGACATTAATTGGGTTACCAAAGTATTGGGAGGCAAGTTCTTGAAAGCGGTCCGCAAAAGTTTTCTTAATCCAGTCTAACTTAAATCGGTTTGGCGCACCTAATGTTAGTGAGTGTTCACTCTCTTCAAAAGAGATAAGGGTTAAGGGCTGTATCCAGGTTTTGAATTGTTGAGGCGACAGCTCGCGGGACAGGGCACCAAGGGCGCTATCCCAAAAACCCAAGGGGCTGACTGAATTCAAGGCGGGAGGATTTTGTAGGTTGCTCATATTTTTGGAGAATCCATTGTAGCCACCTCACAAAGTTATCCACAAGGTAAAAGTTCGTGGAAAAACTGTGGATAACTTGTGAATAAAAGAAAAAATCCCTTATGAATTAATGTTTTAGTCAAAAAGTAAGTAAAAATAGAGAAAAACACCTACATATTTATTGAGATAGATTGACCTTTTGCCTCGCAACAAGGAAAATAGTGGGTTTTCCAGGGATCTATCATGAAAAGAACTTATCAACCATCAGTAACGCGTCGCAAGCGCACCCACGGCTTTCGTATTCGTATGAAAACCAAGAGCGGACGCGCTGTATTAAATGCACGCCGCGCAAAAGGTCGCAAACGTTTGGCTGTGTAATTTAGCCATTGAATAGCGCAAGGATTTCTGAATTACTTAAATCGCGCCCCAAAACAAATCTGTCTTGGGGCTTGTATTCTGTGGGCGCTCAAAATGGCGCCAAGCCCGATCTGGGAATTGCAGTAGCCAAAAAATTGGTTAAGCGCGCCGTAGACCGAAATCGCCTAAAGCGAATGATTCGTGAAATAGTTTGGACTGCACAGGCAACGGCATTTAACAACGATGTTGTCGTTAAGCTTAAAAAGCCAATTGGTCGTCAAACTCGCGGCAGACTCAGAAAAAAAGAGAAAGATCTCCTGCGCTCTCAGGTGGCGGAGCTTATTTAGGGTGCGCGTTTTAAATAAGGTCGCAGTGAGCTTGGTGCGCTTGTACCAACTTGCGCTTAGCCCTTACATTGGCATGCGGTGTAAGTATGTACCTAGCTGCTCCCAATATGCCTGTGACTGCTTTCATCATTATGGATTTTTCAAAAGCTTTGGCTTAACGGCATGGCGCATTTTGCGTTGTAACCCTTTGTCACAAGGCGGTTATGATCCTGCTGTAAAACAAACGTCTCAATCATTTAAGTGAACACAAATGGACTTTAAAAAAACAATTCTTTGGGCTGTGTTTTCACTATCAGGCCTCATGCTGTACAACAATTGGCAGGTTCATGAGGGCAAACCATCGATGTTCGCTGCTGCCCCAGTTGCAGCGCCCGCAGCCGCAGACAAGACAGGCACAGCCAGTAAATTAGATGTGCCCACGCAAATTTCAGGTGCCACTAAGACCGCTACAGCAGCGCCGACTGCAAATGTTGGCTCAATTGAGGGCGCAGAAAAGTTTGTATTACAAAACGACGTGCTAGTTTTGGAGATAAGCGCAAGCGGTGCAAATGTTATTGATGCAAAACTCCTCAAAGCCTTAACTGCGGAACAAAAACCGGTTGAGCTATTCCAATACACACCAAACCATAAATATTTTGCGAGATCTGGGTTAATCACCCTCAACAACAATGATTTGCCAAACCATACAAGCACCTTTAAGTTGGTTCAGTCTGGCAAAGATGGTTCAGGCAGACCGTTTGTTGTGCTTGCCAGCGAACGAGGTGGCGTAAAGCTCGAAAAAACCTTCATCCTTAATCCAGGAAGTTATGTGGTGGATGTCGGTCACCGGGTTACACAAAGCGTGACAAATCCAAACCCTTTGGTTCTCTATACCGAGATTGTGCGTGATGGTTCGCAAGAACAAAAAATTGGACCGTTTGATGGTGCTTTCTCTGCTAGCACCTTTACTGGACCAGCTGCTTATACCGACAAAGAAAAGTTCAATAAGCTTGAATTCACGGAGATTGATAAAAACAAAATCACACTGCCAAAGCAAGTGCCTGCAGGCGATCCAGCTTGGATTGCCATGGTGCAACACTATTTTGCTAGCGCCTGGATTCCAGGCGATAAGGTTGTCCGTGATATCTACGCTGGAAAAATTGATAACGGCCTGTATCGCGTTGGCATGCAGACCCCATTGGGTATTGTTGCGCCAGGAACAGTGGTGACTGAAAAAGCACAGCTCTTCGTTGGACCACAAGAAGAAAAAGTTTTAGAAACCATCGCCCCAGGTTTTGAGCTCTTGAAGGACTATGGCTATCTCACCATTCTTGCCAAACCTATTTTCTGGTTGTTGGAAAAAATCCACGGTTATGTAGGCAATTGGGGTTGGGCCATCATTCTGTTAACAATCTTAATTAAATTGGTCTTCTTCCCACTCTCCGCTGCTAGCTATAAATCGATGGCTCGCATGAAAGAGGTTCAGCCGCGTTTGATGGCGATGAGAGAGCAATACAAAGGCGATCCACAAAAGCTTAATCAAGCCATGATGGAGATGTATCGCAAAGAAAAAATCAATCCACTGGGCGGCTGTTTGCCTGTAGTGATTCAGATTCCCGTATTTATTTCTTTGTACTGGGTATTGTTGTCATCTGTCGAAATGAGAGGTGCGCCATGGGTTCTTTGGATACAGGACTTATCCGTGCCGGATCCTTTTTACATCTTGCCAGTGATCATGGCGGTATCCATGTTTGTGCAAACTAAACTTAACCCAACCCCGCCAGATCCAATTCAGGCTAAGGTCATGTTGTATATGCCGATCGTGTTTTCGATCATGTTCTTTTTCTTCCCTGCAGGCTTAGTTTTGTACTGGGTGGTTAATAATTTGTTGTCCATTGCACAACAGTGGCAGATCAACCAAATGTTTGGAAAAAAAGAAGCCAAGTAATTTGTTGATGGCATAGCATTTCATGAAAAACAAACAGCAATGATGACTCGTAAGCTTCCCATCATTGCTGTAGCAACCGCCCCAGGTAAAGCTGGGGTTGGTATTGTCCGCTTGAGTGGACAATACCTAAGGCCAATCATCAAAGCCCTTTTTCAAAGGGATCTACTTCCTCGCCAAGCAACCCTGCTCAGCTTGCGCGATGCGGGCGGGCAGCTCATCGACCAATTGGTAGCAATTTATTTTGTCGCACCCGCTTCGTTTACTGGCGAAGATGTTTTGGAGTTGCAGTGCCATGGCGGCCCTCAGCTGCTTGAGCTAGTAATGAGGCGCTGCCTCGAGCTTGGCAAAGAAGCTGGTCTCGTTATCGCTGAGCCCGGCGAGTTTACTCTCCGCGCGTATCTCAACAACAAAGTTGACTTAGCCCAGGCTGAGGCAATAGCAGACTTGATTGATGCTCAGAGTGAGTCGGCCGTTCGTGGAGCTGCTAGATCCTTGCAGGGCGCCTTTTCAGACGACATCAATAGTCTTGTTGAAGAAATTACCCAGCTAAGAATTTTGGTGGAATCGACCCTTGATTTCCCCGAAGAAGAAATCGAGTTTCTAGAAAACGCGCAAGCACGCGATCGTCTTTCGGCAGTGAAAACAAAACTTCAAGCGCTGCGCAACAACGCCAAGCAAGGAAAAATTTTGCGCGATGGCATACAGCTGGTATTGGCTGGCGCCCCCAATGTTGGCAAGAGCTCACTCTTAAATAGGCTGGCCGGTGAGGAAGTTGCTATCGTGACTCCTATTGCTGGCACCACCCGGGATAGAGTGAAAGAAAGCATCCAGATTGAGGGGGTGCCAATGCACATTATTGATACCGCTGGATTAAGGCAAACCTCGGACGAGGTTGAGGCAAAGGGGATTGAGAGAACCTGGGATGCGATTCGTCTGGCAGATTTGATTATTTTCTTGACCGCCCCGAATGCTGAAAAAGAAGCTAATGATTTAAGGCTTCAAATTTTGGATGCCGCACCCGCTAATTGCCCCGTTTTGGAGTTGATGAATAAGTCTGATTTATTGGATAAAAATTCCGGCGTCATAAAAGATAGGGCTTTGTTGATTTCGGCGAAAACAGGCGAGGGTGTTGAAGCCCTGAAACAGAAAATTCTCGAAACCGTTGGCTGGAGTGGCCCTCAAGAAGGGGCAATTGTTGCTCGCAGGCGCCACTTGGATTGTTTAGAGCGCGCCGCCGAACATATTGAAAAATCAGAAAAATTTGCTGCAAATGGTAATAATTCGCTTGAATTGTTCGCAGAAGAGCTATCTTTGGCCCAAAATCATCTTGGCCAAATAACGGGCAAGCTCCTACCAGATGACCTTTTGGGCAAAATTTTTAGCCAATTCTGTATCGGCAAATAAGAGCTTGGTCGTGTGACTTGCTGAGCCGTCAAATATGTCCAAAATGATAAAATCATTGGATTAAAAAATTCAATCTTCATGGGGAAACATATGACTTCAACTATTAGCGGCCAAGTGAATGCGAATGCGCCGGCTTACGTAAAAAACGAGCGTTTAATTGAGTGGGTTTCAGAGGTGGCTGCACTCACAAAGCCTGACGCCATTCGTTGGTGCGACGGCTCTCAAGCTGAGTACGATGAGTTGTGTGAATTACTAGTAAGTGCCGGGGTTTTCAAGCGACTCAATCCTGCAAAACGGAAAAATTCATTTTTAGCGCTTTCTGACCCAGAAGATGTCGCCCGCGTTGAAGACCGCACTTTCATTTGTTCGGCTAAAAAAGAAGATGCTGGACCTACCAATAACTGGGTGGAGCCAAATGAAATGCGCGCAACATTAAATCCATTATTTGATGGTTGTATGCGTGGCAGAACAATGTATGTAGTGCCATTTTCAATGGGCCCAATCGGCTCGCCAATTGCCCACATCGGAGTCGAGTTATCTGACAGCCCTTATGTTGCAATTAATATGCGCCTCATGACCCGTATGGGCAAGGCAGTGATCGATCAGTTGGGCGCAGATGGCGAGTTCGTTCCTTGTGTCCACACCGTAGGCAAGCCATTGGCAGCCGGTGAAAAAGACGTTGCATGGCCGAATAACAAAACCAAATACATTGTTCATTACCCAGAGACGCGCGAGATTTGGTCTTTTGGTTCAGGCTACGGTGGCAATGCTTTGTTGGGGAAAAAATGTTTCGCATTGCGTATTGCATCCAATATGGGTCGCGATCAAGGTTGGTTGGCTGAGCATATGTTGATTCTTGGCGTAACTTCACCTGAAGGCAAGAAGTATCACATTGCTGCCGCATTCCCATCCGCCTGCGGAAAAACCAACTTCTCTATGATGATTCCGCCAAAAGGATTTGACGGCTGGAAAGTCACCACAATTGGTGATGACATTGCATGGATCAAGCCACGCAAAGACTCGGTTACCGGCAAAACACGTTTGTTCGCGATCAACCCAGAGTCTGGTTACTTTGGTGTTGCCCCTGGCACAAACCGTCAAACCAACCAAAACTGTATCGATTCCTTAAACCAAGATGTGATCTTTACGAACGTTGGCTTAACTGATGATGGTGATGTTTGGTGGGAGGGTTTGACAGAAACTCCACCAGCACATTTGATTGATTGGCAGGGGAAAGACTGGACTCCAGCAGATGGCGCTGCAGGCCGCAAAGCTGCGCATCCAAACTCACGCTTCACAGTAGCCGCGACCAATAACCCTGCAGTAGATCCAAAGTGGGATGACTCAGAAGGCGTTCCAATTGATGCGTTCTTATTCGGTGGCCGCCGTTCTAATACCGTGCCATTGGTAAGTGAAGCGCGCGATTGGGTAGAGGGTGTTTACATGGCTGCTACTTTGGGCTCAGAAACCACCGCTGCGATTACTGGTCAAATTGGCGTCGTACGTCGAGACCCATTTGCAATGATTGCGTTTGCTGGTTACAACATGAGCGACTACTTTCAGCATTGGCTCAACATTGGTAAGAAGCTTGAGGCGGACGGCGCCGTATTGCCGAAGATCTACTGTGTGAACTGGTTCCGTAAAGACGAAAATGGCAAGTTTATATGGCCAGGCTTTGGCGAGAACATGCGGGTTCTTTCATGGATCTTGAATCGTGCTGAAGGTAAAGCAAGCGGTAAAGAAACCCCATTTGGTATTTGCCCAGAACACACCGATATGCATTGGGGCGGCCTGGACTACTCTGCTGAGAAGTTTGCTAAAGCGATCCATGTAGCCGTTGATGACTGGAAAAATGAGCTGAAGCTGCACACAGAATTGTTTGATCACCTTGGCGAGCGTTTGCCTAAAGAGTTGCAAGAGACTCGTGCCAAGATCGAACAGCGCTTGAACGTGTAAGCTGCAAAGCTATTAGTAATTTTTACGCTACCCCTAGATTAAATTAATGACCGAACCCCAACACCATGAAATCGTGGTGATTGGGGCAGGCATTTGTGGCGCAACCATCACAAATGAGTTACTCGAACGCGGCAAGTCCGTCTGCGTTATTGATGCCTCTCACTCCCCTGCTACCGCTTGTTCCAGTCATGCCTTTGCGATAGCGCACCCGCATATTGGAAAAGGCTCCCCTCGTTTATTACGCTTAACGCGCCTGGCATTTTTGTTGGCCGAAGCTCGGTGGGGAGAGACTTGGAGAGCACATGGTATTTTTCAGCCGACAAAAAAAGATAGAGAGTTTAATCGCGCAGAAGTCTCGGCCCACCTTCATTCTCTAGATTTAAAAGAAGACATTGCGATTGCTCTCGATGTTGAAGAAGCCAGAACAATGTGTGGCATCTCACAAAGCGGTGTTTGGATTTCTCGCGGGGCTTGCTTAAATTTATTGGAGGCAAGCAAGCAACTACTGAAGGAGCATGAGCGCCTAACATGCCTTTGGAGTACTCGTATTACAAAGCTGGAAGAGTGCAATGGAATATGGCACTTATTTGATTGCTCAAACAATGTGCTCATCAGTGCGAAGAAGATCGTGATTGCTACAGCAATCGATAGCAAAGATTTAATTAATAGCCTCGGGGTGCGTCTCCCCCTAAAACCAGTGCGCGGGCAACTCAGTATTTTTTCAATTGGGCCCGATGACCCTTGGGTGTCAAAGTTGCCCAAGGTAGGCATTTCAGGGGATGGCTATTGTTTGCCAGCAGAGCAGCTAGAAGACGGCAGCTATCGCTGGATCGTTGGCTCTAGTTTTGATGAAGGCGAGGATGACTTGTCTCCAAGAGAGGCGAGCGATGAATTTAATCGCGCACAGGCAAAAGGCTTGCTTGACTATCCAGAGGGGGATTCCAGCAGCCTTATTAAAAACGATGAGTTTGTTGGCGTGCGCTGTGTTGCTGGCGATCGTCTTCCAATCATTGGAGCGCTTCGTCAGCGCCCGGGAATTTTCTTGGCTACTGCCTTGGGGTCAAGGGGGATTTTGTGGTCAGCCTTAGCGGCTAAGCTAGTTACAGCTCAGCTACTAGAGGACGACTTTGCCTTGCTTACGCGCTTAGGTTTTGCTGCGGACTTAGTTGCAGCGCTGGCACCCGCACGTTTCTTAGCGGGCGCTTTGGCTGCACCAGGTGCTTTAGCCTCAAATTCAAAACCAATTTTTCCATCAGAGCCAAGTGCTAAGTAGGCCTTAAAGCCTCGCCCAGTGCGGTTAGATTTGAAGTTGGTAAGCAGATCCGTCTTACCTTCTTTGAGCAATTTTTGAATTTGTTCAGCCGACACTTCTTGCTGAAGGACAACTTTACCTGTTTTGAAGTCGCAAGATTTACTAGGGCCAGTATTGTTTTCGCAAACATAGCGCATACCATCTTCATAAACGGCACCAGAACATTTTGGACATACGCCTAAAGCTTGGCGACCGGTGAAATCTATCGCTTCTGTTTCGTCATCTTGCGTGTTGCCAAAATCAAACTCTAATTTAAAGCCTGCATTTGGATAGTCAGCATCATCTTCTGGAATTTCAGTTAGCTTGATGATGGCGGCAAACGGGCGACCTATTTTGCTGCGAAATCCTTGTAAAGGCCCAATCGTTTTTTCACGTAACAACTCTTCTACTTCAGGGTATTCAAATGCGCGCCCACCGGGAGTTTTGCTAATCGTAAAGCCACATTTTTCACAAGCAAAGCGACGATAGTTTTCTTTCACCGGCCCTTTGCAGTGTGGGCAGGGCGTAGTCATTGTCGCGTAGTCGCCTGGGATAGTGTCGCTGTCATATTCTTTTGCGCGCTTCACAATGCGTTGAGTCATCTGTGCAATTTCTTGCATGAAGGTGTCGCGATTCATCTTCCCTTGCTCGATGAGCGATAACTTATTTTCCCAGCTGCCCGTTAAATCAGGGCGAGTTAATTCTTCTACATCTAAGCCGCGCAGCAAAGTCATTAGCTGGAATGCTTTCGCGGTAGGAATTAGTTCACGCGCTTCGCGCACAATGTATCTTTCGGCCAGCAAGCCTTCGATGATGGCTGCTCGCGTTGCTGGAGTCCCAAGACCTTTTTCGGCCATGGCTTCCCGCATTTCATCATCATCAACCCATTTGCCTGCACCTTCCATTGCAGAGAGCAAGGTTGCTTCTGTATAGCGGGCTGGGGGCTTGGTTTTCAAGGGCACAGAAATCACAGATTCCGTTTGAACCGTTTCACCTTCTTGCACTGGCACCAACTCATCATCTGCCTGATTCGATTTGCCATAAACAGTTAGCCAACCCGGATTTACAAGGACACGACCCTCTGTTTTGAAGTGATGCCCAGATGCTTCGGTAATCCGAGTCGTGACCCGGAATTCAGCAGCAGGATAGAAGACAGCCAAGAAGCGACGCACTACCAAGTCATAAAGCTTTGCTTCTGGCTCGCTCAAACTCTTCGGCGACTCAAGGGTTGGGATGATCGCAAAGTGATCAGAAATCTTGGAGTTATCAAAGATTCGCTTATTAGGTTTGATCCAACCGTAACCCGCTTTTGCTTTGGGGTCCTTGGGATCGCCCTGCAAAATTTGTTTAGCAAACGAACGATATTCTTGCGAGTGATCTGCAAGGTTCTCCATGGTTTGCTTCACGGTATCCAAATAATCTTCCGGCAGCGCTTTTGCGTCAGTACGGGGATAAGTCAATACTTTATGGCGTTCATACAAAGCTTGCGCAAGGCCTAGTGTGTTTTTTGCAGAGAAACCAAAACGTGCATTAGCTTCGCGCTGCAAGCTAGTCAAATCAAAAAGTTGTGGTGCAAGCTGGGTCGCTGGTTTTGCTTCTTCACTGACGGTTGCTTTTTTTCCGCGACAAGCCGCCACAATACTTTGCGCTGCAGCTTCGCTCCAAAGACGATTCTCACGAGCATCAGGCTCGGCAACATCTTTCTTAAACTTAGGATCAAACCAACGACCTTCATATACTCCAGCTGCAGCAATAAACTCCGCCTTTACTTCCCAATAATCTTTTGAAATAAATTTGCGGATGAGTTCTTCACGCTCTACAACAATAGAGAGAGTTGGTGTTTGTACGCGACCCACAGTAGTTAAGAAGAAGCCACCACTCTTGCTATTGAAAGCAGTCATGGCGCGGGTGCCATTAATACCCACGAGCCAATCAGCCTCAGAGCGGCAGCGTGCTGCATCAGCAAGCGGCTGCATATCTTCATCGCTACGCAGGTTAATAAAGCCATCACGAATGGATGCTGGCGTCATCGACTGAAGCCATAGGCGTTTAATCGATTGCGATGCTTTTGCATGCTGGGCAATCAGTCTGAAGATAAGCTCACCTTCGCGCCCTGCGTCACAGGCATTAATCAATGAAGTAACGTCTTTACGCTTGATCAATTTTTGTAACACTTTTAAGCGCGACTCTGTTTTAGCAATCGGGCGCAAATCAAAATAAGGGGGCACCACTGGCAGGTTGGCAAAAGACCACTTGCCACGTTTGACGTCATATTCTTCTGGCGCAGCAATTTCTAAAAGATGGCCAACAGCAGACGAGACTAGAAAGTCATCGCTTTCAAAATAGTCCTCATGCTTGGTAAAGCCGCCCAGGGCTTTAGCGATGTCATTGGCAACCGAGGGTTTTTCGGCAATGATCAGCGCCTTTGGGTTATCCACGGATGAGGTCTTGGAACTGCTTTTGGTAGATGCTTTAGCCACGCGTTTGCCTAAATTTGAGCCTGAATAAATGTTTTTAATAGGGAAAAAGGATGATCAATTTAAACCAAATTACGATTTAGCCTATTGCAGATCCCTTTTTTATTATTAACCGATAAATCCTGAAAAGTCCAAAAAAGCCCTTTTTAAAGCATTTGAGATTCCTATTAGGCGACTTTTTGTTGGATAAAACCCTCTTAAAATCCTTTTAAATGGGGTTTTTGAGAAAAATGAGCTCTTCCAGCACATCTTGGGGGCTTCGAACCAACTTGGCCCCCTGTTGTATGAGTTGATGGCAGCCTGCAAAAAGAGGGTCATCAATGGAGCCGGGTAAAGCAAAAACCTCTCTTCCCAGCTCACAGGCAAGACGGGCAGTGATTAAGGAGCCTGATTTTTCAGCAGCTTCGATTACTACTACACCTAGTGACAGGGCTGCAATGATGCGATTGCGCCTGGGAAAGTGAAAAGCTTTTGGACCAACCCCCGGTGGAAACTCTGAAACCAATAAACCATGATGCCCAATCGTCGTCATCAGTCCTTGGTGCTCCGGAGGATAGGCAATGTCTAGCCCAGTCCCGCATACGGCTAGCGTGTGATGGTTTGCCCCAAGACCAAGTGTGGCGCGGTGTGCTGCCCCGTCAACTCCCTTGGCTAGCCCGGAAATAATGGTGCCACCAGCCTTAGACAGGCTTTGGGCAAAGTGGCTGGCATTTTTGAGTCCTTTGGCACTGGCGTTGCGCGAGCCCACAATGGCGACCATGGGCATCAGCAGCAGCCCAATATTCCCTTTTATATATAGGCAACTTGGAGGGTCGAAAAGATCATTGAGCCGAGCTGGGTAATGTTGATCCCCGCGCACAATTTTGCGGATGGTTCTTGGTATTGATGACATAGGTAGCAAACATTTTGATCTGCGGGGGATTATGAACAATCAGGACAGACGGATTGCTCTGTTAGATAATTCCTACATGGCTTTGTTAACTGTCCTTTGTTACCCCGACCCACGCTTGCATAAAGTTGCTAAATCTGTGGCGCAGGTAGACGCTCGTGTTAAAAAAATTGTGGCTGATATGGCTGACACTATGTATGAGGCGCCTGGAGTTGGGTTAGCTGCAACACAGGTCGATATTCATGAGCGCATTGTTGTGATTGATGTTTCTGATGAGCAAAATGAGTTGATGGTTTTTATTAATCCAGAAATTATTTGGGCGAGTGCTGAAACAAAATCTTGGCGCGAAGGCTGTCTTTCAGTGCCTGAGTTTTATGATGAAGTTGAACGCCCAGCCCAAATACGCTTGAAGGCTTTAGATCTTGATGGCAAGGAGTTTGAGATTGAGGCTGATGGACTATTAGCCGTTTGTTTGCAACACGAATTAGATCATCTGCAAGGCAAAGTATTTGTTGAGTACCTATCCTTGCTCAAGCGAACTCGTATCTCACAAAAAATGAAAAAGCGCGCCAAAGAATTGGTAGGTCAGCGCTAGTCGCCCTGCATGAAGATTGTCTTTGCCGGCACCCCTGAGTTTGCAGCGCAAGCGATGCGCGCAATTGCTGAGGCTGGCCATGAAATCGTGCTCGCGCTCACTCAGCCTGACCGCCGCGCTGGTAGGGGAATGCATTTGCAAGCCAGTCCTGTCAAAGAGTTTGCATTAGAGAAGCAGATACTAGTGATGCAGCCAGAAACGCTCAAACGCAATCATCCTGATGCGCAAAAAAAGCTACAGGCAGAAGAAGCATATCAACGCTTATCCCAGCTTGATTTTGATGCGATGGTGGTAGTTGCTTATGGCTTGATATTGCCCCAAGAGATTTTGGATATTAGCGAACGTCCAGATAGGCATGGAAGTTTTAATATTCATGCATCCTTATTGCCTCGTTGGCGCGGCGCTGCTCCCATTCAGCGCGCTATAGAGTCAGGCGATCATAAGACGGGCGTATGCATTATGCAGATGGATGCGGGCCTTGATACGGGCGACACGGTTTTGCTTGAGGAGCTTGAAATTGCTCCCAATGAAACAAGCGTGACCTTGCACGATAGATTAGCTGCTTTGGGCGCAAAGTTAATTGTGAACACGCTTGCTCAGTTGGGGGGTGTTAAATCTTTGGCTCGCATACCGCAATCAAATATAGGCATTACCTATGCAGAGAAAATATTAAAAGCAGAGGCTGAGATTGACTGGAGCCTGAGCGCAAAGCAAATTGATGCTCGTATTCGGGCGCTTAATCCTTTCCCTGGTGCCAGCAGTAGTTTTACTGGGCATGGGATTAAATTTTGGAATTCATGCATGCCAAAAGAGGCTCCTAGTAAGTCGGGTTTGCCTGGCGAAGTTCTGGGGTTTGGCGAGGAGAGTATTTATGTGCAGTGCGGCTCTGGTGTGCTTGAGGTTATAGAAATGCAAAAGCCCGGCGGAAAAAGAATGAACGCAAAACTTTGTTTGCAAACATTTGATGTTGCTGAAAAACCATTTTGTTTTAAAACAAAGGTCGAGCAATCTTGACGTCGAGTAAAACCCATTGCTAGATCAAAAAACAGCCCAAAGCCTACCACTTTCAGAGGCAATCACTATTGCCGCACAAGCTATTGGTGAGGTTATGAGTGGCAGGTCTCTTACCGAAGTGTTGGACCAACTAGATGCCCACGAGAGACCCATAGTTCAAAGCTTGAGTTTTGATGCGCTGCGTAAATGGGTTCGCTCTCATGAATTGATAAAACAATTTGTACCCAAAACTCCGCCACCTGAAGTTGATCACTTATTGAGTGTTGCAATTGCGTTGTTTATGCGCGATGGTACCGAGGGCAAAGGCTATGCAACCCATACGATTGTTGATCAGGCAGTCAGAGCGTGTGGCGAGTACGACCAAACCATGTATGCCAAGGGCTTAGTAAATGCTGTGCTTCGCAAAGTGAGTTTGATTTTGCAGCCCCCCGAGGGCAAACCTAGTTACCCGCCAGACCCTATCTCGATGTATGTTCCCGCGTGGTGGCGCGCAAACCTCAAGCGAAATTACTCGAAGCTATGGCAAACCATTTTGTTTGCTCAAGCGAAGCGCGCACCCTTCATTTTGCGAGTGAATCAAAAACAATATACGCGGGAGCAATATCAAGCTTTATTAAATGATGCTGGTATTGCATCTTTTCCCATTGAGTCGGTAGCAGGCATTACTTTACCCAGTGCGCTGTTGATCACAAATCCTGTGCCTGTTTCTGAGTTGCCGGGTTTTTATAGTGGTGCTGCATCAGTACAAGATGCTGGCGCTCAATTAGCAGCAATTCTATTGAACCCCCAACCTGGTGATTTAATACTAGACGCTTGCGCAGCGCCAGGAGGAAAGACAGCCCATCTATTAGAGCTAGTAGACTGTCAGATGGTTGCGCTAGAGTTAGACGGCTCTCGCCTTGGAAAAATTGGCGGCAACTTAGATCGATTGCGCTTGCACTCTGAAAAAGTAAAGGTAATTCGCGGTGACGCATCAAAAGCTGCTTGGTGGGATGACACTCTCTTTGACAAAATTTTGTTAGATGCCCCTTGCTCGGCCTCAGGCATTGTTTCTCGACATCCAGATATTCCATTTTTACGGCGTGAGGCAGACATCAAGTCCTTGCAGAAAAAGCAACGTGAAATCTTGACCCAGGCATGGAAGATGCTCAAGCCCGCAGGACTGCTTTTATACGTTACTTGTTCGGTGTTTCCGGAGGAGGGTGAAGAGCAGGCAGCTTGGTTTGCGCAGCAGCATGGCAATGCGGTACGATTAGATGCTCCAGGACAGCTTTTGCCAACCGAAGCGAACGATGGTTTTTACTATGCTTTGTTTAAGAAAAATGGGCCATGAGCCGAAGAATTAAACAATTCATCTTTTTGGGTTTGATGGCCTTGAGTATTTTTTCAACGGCCGTTAATGCCGAGGGCATCAAAATCAAATCCTTTGAGCTAGAGAAGGTCGATAACGATTGGCTGCTAAATGCCACCTTCCAAATTGAGTTGTCGCCAGGCTTGGAAGATGCTGTACAAAAAGGCGTTGTGCTTTATTTTCAGACAGACTTTGAGTTGACGCGCTCGCGCTGGTATTGGTTTGATGAAAAACCAATCTCTGCCCAAAGACAAGCGCGCTTGTCTTATCAGCCCTTGACTCAGCAATATCGTATTGCCTCCGAAGGCTTTAGTTTTTCTGCCAAAACGATTTCTGAAGCCTTGCAAGCGGTTGGCAGTATTGGTGGTTGGCGCGTGATTGATAACAGCCAGCTTGACCCCAGTAAAGCATACACCGCAAGCTTGCACATTGCCTTGGATTTAAGCAAGCTACCCAAACCATTTCAGGTAAATGCCCTGAACACTAGAGAGTGGAATGTCTCTAGTGATTGGTTCCGCATGCCTTTCTCTACCGGCGGATCAAATCTAATTAAGCGATGAGACAAGCTATAACATCGGCTAAGCCCAGCTTCTTTGAATCCAAGGTCTGGAGAAAAAAAATACTTCCAGCTGCAATAGGCTTGATTGGAGCATTAGCATTACTGCTATTGGCTTTGTTATCGATTGCTTCCTCCAACACCGAATTCTTTGACCGTTACTTTATTTGGCTTTATGCAGCAAACCTGGTCATTGGCGTTTGCTTAACGCTCGTCATTTTGACTTTAGCTATCGTGATTGCCGTGCGTTGGCGTCGCGGTCACTTCGGTACACGTTTGATCGCCAAATTGGCAATGATTTTTGCGCTAGTGGGGGTGGTGCCAGGATTAATTTTGTACGGAGTTTCTCTCCAGTTCGTTTCCCGAAGTATTGAAACTTGGTTTGACGTCCAAGTCGAATCTGCTCTCAACTCGGGCCTTGAGTTGGGGCGCGTTACTTTAAGGGTTGCCCAAGAAGAAATCTTGGCCGAAGGTAATTTCATTGCCGAACAAATTGTGCTGGCTCCTGCTGGCTCAAGCACGGAGCAGGTTGCGAGCATGGCAATGAAGATTCGTAATCAATTTGGTATTCAAGAACTTAGTCTGTTTAGCGTCCAACGTACTTTGATCTTTACTAGTGAGGTAAAGCCTAAAAAGTATTTTCCTCCCCCTGGTGAAGAGGTCATTGCAGAAGCATTTAAAAAGAAGGGCCTGACCTTCGTAGATCAAACTGAAATAGATGCTGGGCAGCGTGGGTATAGAGTAAGAGCGATTGTGCCAATTGTGCGCAAGAAATCTATCCAAGGAAAACCCGATCCCAACAAAGAGCTAGACGATAAATACTTTCTTCAGCTGGTACGCTTCATTCCCGGCCCACTATCTAAGAATATTGATGCGGTTGAATCTGCCTATACTGATTATCAAGAGAAGTCTTTGGGCCGCACCGGTTTGCGTAAGATGTTTGTTGGCACTCTCACACTGACACTCTTTTTTGCATTATTTGTCGCGGTGATTTTGGCCTTACTATTAGGCCGTCAACTTGCCAAACCATTGCTGATGTTGCTCAAAGGAACTCAGGCAGTTGCCCAAGGCGATTTGTCGCCCAAGCCAGAGCTCGATACGGGCGATGAGCTTGGCATGCTGACACGGCAATTTAATGTGATGACCAGGCAGTTGGCCGACACGCGCACATCTTTGCAAGAATCCAAGGCCTTTTTAGAAAAGGTTTTGGGAAGCCTCACTGCAGGGGTGTGTATCTTTGATAAAAGCTATAAGGTAGTGTCTAGCAACGCTGGCGCAGACCGCATCTTTGCACAAGATTTAACCCTTTTGGACGGCAAACCCCTGAGTAGTAATCCTGCGCTTTTGGAGTTTGAAGAAGCTATTAAAGAAGGCTTCGCAAGCTTGAAGCTTGCCGTTTCTAATGATGTGTCTGATTCTGCAGCCGAATCAGCCCAACAGGCGGCGCCTATATGGCAAAAACAAGTTCAGCTTCATACTGCTAATGAATTTGATAATGAGTTAGGTGTAACCTTATTTGTACGTGGCACACAGCTGACGACAGATCTGCGCATGGTGGTCTTTGATGACATTACTGATGTCATTAGTGCACAAAGATCGATTGCTTGGAGTGAAGTTGCAAGACGCCTTGCCCACGAAATTAAAAATCCACTGACCCCAATTCAGCTCTCTGCTGAGCGCTTGCAACACAAACTTGCGGGTAAGCTCAGTCCCGAGCAAGAGGACATGATCAATCGCAGCACCGAGACCATCATTGGACAGGTCCAAGCCATGAAAGAAATGGTGAATGACTTTAGGGATTTCGCAAAGACCCCCACACCACAACTAAAGCCCGTCTCCATTAATACGCTCACCACGGAAATACTCGGTTTATACGAGGGCAGTCCCTTGCGAACCCAGCTCGATCCACGCTGCCCAAATATCTTGGGAGACTCAACTCAGCTGAGACAAGTTATTCATAATCTGCTCCAAAACGCTCAAGACGCTACGCTGGAGGGCAGTCATCAGGCTGAACCAGTCGAGGTAAAAACAGAGTTGGTGGCTTATGGTGAGCAAGATGGGGTCACTCAAAATGCAGTGCGATTTACAATAAGTGATTGTGGAGTTGGATTTCCAGCTAAGATATTGGCAAGAGCATTTGAGCCTTACGTAACAACTAAGAGTAAAGGCACGGGATTAGGCTTGGCGGTCGTTAAAAAAATTATTGACGACCACGGTGCCAAAATAGAAATACGAAATCGTATGCGAGGAGAAGAAGTGGTCGGTGCACAAGTATCTATTTTGTTTATGAACTTAGCAAAAGAGGCGGCCTAAGCATGGCGAGCATTTTGGTCGTGGATGATGAGATGGGCATTCGTGAGCTTCTCAATGAGATTCTGACAGATGAAGGTCATACTGTTTATGCTGCAGAGAGCGCTATTCAGGCGCGCACTATTCGTGAACAAATGCGTCCTGATCTGGTGCTGCTAGACATTTGGATGCCAGATACTGACGGTATTACTTTATTAAAAGAGTGGTCAAAGACTGGGCAGCTAACCATGCCAGTAGTCATGATGTCTGGTCATGCCACGATTGATACAGCCGTTGAGGCCACACGCATTGGCGCACTGAACTTTTTAGAAAAGCCGATTGCTTTACAAAAACTTCTGAAGACCGTCAGCAAAGCCCTAGAGAATTCACCAAAATATATAGAGCCAGCAGAAGAGAGAGTAGTTCAGTCCAGCCTAGCTGCAGGCGCTTCCCCAAAGTCGCTTGCTACTGAGCCTGCTCCAGCGCCTGCCGAAGGCGAGTTCATCAGTGGAATCGCCAAAACGTATTTTGATCTACCCCTACGAGAAGCCAGAGATCTTTTTGAAAAGGCCTATTTTGAGCATCAAATGCAAATTATGGGTGGCAGCATGACGAAGATCTCTGAATACACTGGACTAGAGAGAACGCATTTATATCGTAAGCTCAAAGCTTTAGGAATTGATACATCACGCAATAAGGGCGAGCAATAAGTCTGACAATATTTGCCGTAAGCACTTGGTAATTATTTTTGCATGTACGTTTGTTTAAAGCTAAGGCCGTGCTCACCCCAGTCAGTGATATATCTTATTCGGAATCATTCCTATGGAAATTAAAGTCAACTTTCTCGACAAGTTTCGCCTTGAAGCTAAGTTCGATGACTTCACCGTGATTGCCGATCAATCGATAAGGTATAAGGGTGATGGTTCAGCTCCTGGACCATTCGATTATTTTCTGGCTTCATCGGCCCTATGCGCTGCTTATTTTGTGAAGCTGTACTGCGACACCCGAAAGATCTCTACCGAAAATATTCGTCTCTCACAAAATAATATTGTCGATCCTGAAAATCGCTATCAGCAGATTTTCAGGATCCAGGTTGAGTTACCAGAAGATATTTCTGCCAATGACCGCCAAGGTATTTTGCGCTCCATTGAGAGATGTACTGTTAAAAGAGTGGTGCAAGCCGGTCCAGAGTTTGTCATAGAAGAAGTTAAAAACTTGGATGCCGATGCGCAGACCTTGTTGACATTAAAGCCAGCTGCCGATGCAAAAACTTTTATTGCTGGCAAGGATCTACCGCTAGAGCAAACCATTGCCAATATGTCTGGTGTGTTAGCAAACCTTGGAATCAAGATTGAAATTGCTTCATGGCGCAACATTATTCCAAACGTCTGGTCCTTACATATACGCGATGCACATTCGCCGATGTGTTTTACCAACGGGAAGGGATCAACAAAAGAAAGCGCTTTGGCTTCTGCTTTAGGAGAATACCTCGAGCGATTAAGCAACAACCATTTTTATGCTGGCGCATACTGGGGAGAGGATATCGCCAATAGAGCATTTGTGCATTATCCAAATGAGCGCTGGTTTCAACCGGGTGGCGATGATGCATTACCAACAGAAATTTTGGATGAATATTGCCTAGAAATTTTTAATCCTGACGGTGAGTTGCGTGGTTCACATTTAATGGATACGAATTCAGGTAATGCAGAGCGCGGTATTTGTTCGTTACCTTATGTACGTCAATCTGATGGCAAGACTATTTATTTTCCATCGAACCTGATTGAAAATCTTTATGTCAGCAATGGCATGAGTGCTGGCAACACCCTCGCTGAGGCCCAAGTACAGTGCCTATCAGAGATTTTCGAGCGTGCAGTTAAACGTGAAATTCTAGAAGGTGAAATTGCTCTACCCGATGTGCCGCAGGAAGTGCTGGCTAAGTATCCCGGTATTTTGGAAGGGATTCGAGGATTAGAAGAGCAGGGCTTTCCAGTGTTGATAAAGGATGCCTCACTTGGCGGAGTTTATCCAGTGATGTGCGTGACCTTAATGAATCCGCGAACAGGGGGCGTATTTGCTTCCTTCGGAGCGCACCCGCGTTTAGAGATCGCATTGGAGCGAAGCTTAACGGAATTGCTCCAGGGTCGAAGCTTAGAGGGTCTCAATGATTTGCCCCCACCCACTTTTTCAAGCGAAGCGGTGACTGAACCTAATAACTTTGTTGAACACTTTATTGATTCCAGCGGCATAGTGTCATGGCGTTTTTTTAGCGCAAAGTCAGATTACGAATTTGTTGAATGGGATTTCTCGGGGCGGGGTGAGAGCTCTAATGCTGAGGAGGCTGCGGCCTTGTTTGGCATCCTCAAGGATATGAATAAAGAGGCTTACGTTGCGGTATACGACGAACTAGGCGCGATAGCCTGCAGAATATTGGTCCCAGGTTATTCGGAGGTTTATCCAATTGAAGATCTGGTTTGGGATAACACGAACAAGGCCTTGTTATTTCGCGCTGATATTTTGAATCTACACACATTAGATAACGCTAGACTGGGTGCATTACTTGAGCGTCTAGAAAATAACGAGCTAGATGAGTATGGCGACATTGCAACATTAATTGGCATTGAGTTTGATGAAAATACAACTTGGGGCCAGTTAACAGTTCTGGAGTTGAAGTTGTTAATTCATCTTGCATTAAAGCAATTTGATGAAGCGCATGATCTGGTGGGCGCCTTCCTTCAATACAACGACAACACAGTTGAGCGCAAATTGTTCTATCAGGCCTTAAATGCAGTTCTAGAGATTCTGCTAGATGATGATTTGCAGCTTGATGACTACGAAGTCAACTTCCGCCGTATGTTTGGCAATGAGCTGATGGACGCGGTAATGGGTTCTGTAGATGGCACACTGCGTTTTTACGGCCTGACCCCAACCAGTGCAAAACTCGAGGGACTTGACCGGCACCACCGCTTGATCGACAGCTATAGGAAATTACATGCTGCCCGCTCCAAGGCTTTAACTACAGCTAGTTAAGTCCAGCAAGCCCATTTTTTCAGGCTAAAACACACTTTCATTTATAATTCCAGTCTTGGCCTGGTAGCTCAGTCGGTAGAGCAGAGGATTGAAAAGCATCCTGTAAGACGGCAGAGCCATATATAATAAGGCTTTGCGGGCGATTAGAGTTTGGTAAGTTACAAAGTTTGCTAAACAAAATCACAGAATATTTTTACAGTCGTTAAAAATTTCTTCACATAAAAAGTAGCGTAGCAAAACGTAATTACGTATTTCAAAACGTGTGACGTTGCCAACGCTTAACCATTTTTGCTATGCCTGTCGTCAGTGTCACCAATATTTTTTTATACAGCCATATTCACCACTAATACTCCGTCTTTTGGCGCATAAACGCACTTCAGCGAAGTGACGTGTTGAAACGACACTTACTTGTTGTCAAACTTTTGCTGCGCTACGTTACGCAACGCCAGCACTTTATCTGTTTCAGTTGGTTGGGCTTGCTGCTTTAAGGCGGACTGGGTATAGCGATTAGCAAGCGCATTCATTTTGCGCTGCTGTACGTTGTGGAGTTTTTGCGGAAGGGTTGGTGGCTTAGCTTGTGGGGGTGGTGCTTTTTGTTGTGGGGGTTGGGCAGAGGCTGGTGAGGGTATCGCTTTATTAGGCGGGGGTATGGGTTTAGGTTGGGAGGGTTGGTTGGGTTGGGCTTGTGGCGCAGCAAACTTACTGGCAAAGAATTGGTTTAGCAGTTGTAGCAATTCATTCTTATCCTCGTCCTTCATAAATTCATTCATACGCATAGCACTTTTCCTTTTATGTATTTATTGGAAATGCTTACGTAGTCGTGTTGAAACGACAGCAAGTGGGTGCTACGCATACGGCAGCACCCTTACCCGCTTAATGCTTAAACGCAGCAGCTACAGCGCCACTAACTTGCTCTAACTGCGTGTCCAATTCACCCGCTTCTACAGCCCCCTTAATAATTTCTAATGTAGGCACAAGCTCTGTTGTTGTGCCAACTTCTACTGTGCTTTTGCCTTTTGTAATTTCAATTAGCTTTGCGCCATAACGTACGTTTAAGCACAGCTTGCCGTTAGCCGCTACAAACCACCATTGCCGTACACGCTTATGTAATTCCACGTTTCTACTTGTGCCGTCTTCATTGCGTAAAGTTTTATGACGTACAACGCTAAACGTAGTGCCGCTTTGTTGTGCTTTAGCTAACTGAATTTGCTCCCATACTTTTTTAGCCAGCTTATTACGGCGTAGTTGTACGGCAGGCATTGCTGTTGGACGTTTAGTGCTGCTAAGTTTTAAGTTACCAATTGCGCTCATATCTTTCTCCTTTTGTTAATGAGTGTTTGTAAGTTAATTTCACTCATCACAAATGGACAACCTATTTCACCAAAATACCTAATAACCACGTATTTCTAAGCCAGATTTATTACTGTTTTATTTGGTTTAGATAAATAAAAGTGCGAGTTGCTTTGGAGTTGCTATTGGTTGCCAGTTACGTAGTGACACAAAGAAACAAGTTACTTGTTACAAGTAACTGCTGTTACTCGTAATGTGACTTAGTGACGGCAACAGAGACAAGTAACTTCTTCTTTTGGCATCGCCACTTCTGTAACTAAGAAGCAACAGCGCAACAACAGAAAAAGGAAAATGAAATGACAACAACAGAAATAGCAGTACGCCTATACAACAACCCAAAGTTTGGTACGACATATGGCAAAGGGCAATATCACAACGCAATAATGAATGGCACAGTGGACTTACATAAACAAAGCATTAAGTACCTAATTGACTTAGTGCCACACGCCAATTGGGAAGCAAGCATTAAGACAGATAACGATATGGAGTTATTGGCTTACGCAGAAGAGTGCTATGAGCAAGTGGGCATTAAAACAGAGGCGCAGCGCAAAGACTTAGCGTGTAGTTGGATTAAACGATTTGACAATAATTTATTGAAGCCTCGTGTTATTGGCTTTGCTTTAATGAATTTGAATACTGGTGACTTTAAGTTATTGGTATTGGACGAGGAGAAAGACGTAAAGCTACAAGAGCGCCTAACAGTGAAAAGTTGTAGGGACGCAAGTAGTGGGCAGCGCAGTCCTAACTTATTTGCCAGCAATTACGACTTAGCTGCTTAGCGTAGTAAGCAATGGGGGGTGAGTAAAAAAGTGGTGGGGTTGATAAAAAACAGAAGTTAAAAAATCCGCAGCGCAGAAATTTAAGTGCTGCGTACCCATTTCGCAGCTTACTCACCTCAAATCCCCCGTATACGCTGTCAATTTGGTGGAGTACATAGCAGCACAGCAGAGAACCGCTTAAATAGCTTGTAGCGCTTGCTGCGATGTTAACAGACAGATAACAGCAAGCCGTAGTCTAAAAGCCACAAAGCAAGTGAAAAGAAGTAAAAAAGAAAACCAAATAGAACAGTGAATGTATTTGGTTTTTTATGTAAGTCATTGAAAAAGCTGAAAGAGCACCACTTACAACAAGCGGTTGCTCTTTCTAAACAACAGAAATTACGCTTATACACAGTTATTTATTGATTAAGGAGACTGTGTATGAAACAAGCAAAGACACTTAGCCAGCAAGAAGTGCGCCGTGTTTTGGATTACGTTGCTACCCGTAAACACGCACTACGCAATAGGGCAATGATTTTGACAACATTTTTATGTGGCGTACGTGTAGGCGAACTGGCACAGCTACGGGTAGAGGATGTTGTTGGGGCAGACGGCACCATTAAGACAGAAGTACATTTAGATAAAGAGCGCACTAAACACCAACACGCACGTACTGTGTTTATTAACGAGCGTTTACGTAAAGAGTTGGCCACTTACGTTGCTACGCTTACTGTTCGCAGTCCACAGCAGCCATTATTTGGTACGCAAAAGAATAGAGAGCGTGGCTTTACGCCTAATACAGCAGCGCAGCACTTTCTAACAATGTACAGAGGTGCTGGCATAGACGGCGCAAGCAGTCACAGTGGCAGACGTACGTTTATTACGTCATTAGCAAATAAGGGTGTGGGAGTGCGGGTATTAATGAGTTTGGCAGGACACCAGTCAATGAGCACCACACAGTCATATATAGACGTTAACGCAGAATTAATGCGTAAAGCAGTGGAGTTGGCGTAATGAGTGTACTTAATAGTCGTTTTGACACGACTACGCATATGGGGCTGTAATGCGTACACGCCGTAAACAGACGCAGCTACTATTTCCCATACCAGCAAAGCCAATAGTCAATTGGGAGTTTGTCACCAAGTTAAACAGTAAAGAAAATACCAACATCATTTATTTGCGTGACGGGGAAGTGGTTTTATATAAACACGCACGTAGCAATGTATGGCAGGTGCGCTTTAAGTTATTTGACAGGCAGTGGCACAGGCACTCAACTAAACACTACAACCTACAGTTTGCCCGGCAAGTCGCTTGTGAAATGTATGACGAGGCGCGATTTAAGGAGCGAATTGGTGTGCCCGTAGTTAGCCGTCGTTTTGATACTGTGGCTAATCGCTGCTTACAAGACATTGACAGAGAAATACAAGCGGGCATTAAGGCGCACACTAATAAAGACTACAAGCGTGTCATTAACAAATATCTTATTCCATTTTTTGGTAGTTATATGGTTGATAACATTAGCGAGCAAGTAGTAAGTGAGTATGAGCAGTGGCGTAACAATGAAATGGGCATTACGCCAAAAGCCAGCACACTAATGACACACGCCAGTGCGTACAGCAGAGTAATTAAGTCAGCCATACAGCGTGGCTGGGTAAGTGCTAATAGTCCTATTGCGTTTTTGAATAGAAGAGGTAGAGCCAGCACACCACGTGCGGGCTTTACACGTGAAGAGGTACACAAGCTATTGGAGTACTTGCCTGAATTTTCTAACGGCGGACACACGGAATTGGCACGTGATATGCGTAAGCTGCTGCGTGACTATGTAGAGATATTGATAGCAACGGGTATGCGCTGCGGCAAAGAGAGTATGAATTTACAGTGGAAGCACGTGGACTGGTATGACGAAGCAGCTACTGGCAAAAGATACTTATGCTTGTATGTGAATGGCAAAACAGGCGGCAGACAGTTAATAGTTAGAAACTTTGGCATTGCCGCTTTTGAGCGTTTGGCTATTAGACAGAAAGACTTAATTGCTAAAAACTTAAATGAAGCAATTAAGCGTAGAACAACAATTAGGGTATTTAGACTTAGTGACGGCACACAGCCCAAAAGTCTACATACAACGTTCAGGTGGTTACTTCACTTTGCTCACTTAACGTATGACACTAAAACAAAGCAGCAAAGAACCTTATATAGCCTGCGTCACGCATACGCTACGTTAGCGTTAATGGACGACGCAATAGATATACATACATTAGCGAGGCAAATGGGTACAAGCGTAGGGATGTTAGAAAAGCACTACAGCAAGCTAACGGCAACTATGGCAGCAGAAAAGCTGGCTTAATGAATGTAATTAGTCGTTTTGACACGACTGTATGAAAAAGTGGCTAAGCTAAAGACGTGCTGAAATGCTGAGGGGGGGGGTATTTAAAATCGCTTTTGCGTTATTAGCATAGTTAACTACAGAGCCAATAAATTTTTCTGTTGGCTCAATATACTTAATGCGCTTATCTTTTTCGTCTTGCTTGTGTACAACGTAGCCGTCATTTAATAAGCGGTTGTAGTGCTCTCTTACAGCTGAATAGGAATGAGGCAATGAAGAAAATAACTGCTTAACGGAAAGTGGCTGACGCTCCCCACATTGAATTGCTATTAACAATATTAAGTCGTAGGCGACTAAGCTGTCACTCATTGGCAAACTCTGTTTGCTACAGTTGCGTAACGCTACCAAATATTTAATAACGTTAATTTCTTGTTCCATAAAACAACACCCTTAGTAAGCTATTTTTATTTCTTATTTCTATAACTGTATGTTTTATAGAAATTAAAAACAACTTAAAACAACATTGAAAAACAATGTTGAAATATAACGTTGTTTTAGCTATCTAAAGGTAATTGCCCGTTTATAACTAAAACTCTATAAATGCCAAAGTTGTTATTAAACATAGAGGGCAATTAAATGAAAAAGAATTTATTAGTAGCATCACTTTTATCTGTGGCGGCAACTGGCGCAATGGCGCAAGCTCAAGCTAACAAAGAAACAGGTTTTTATGCTGAATTAGGTTTGGCACAAGCCTATTACAAAGAAAGTAATGCTAATTTTAATAACGCAATGGGCGAGATTAAAGCTGGCTACAACATTAATAAATATATCGCTGCTGAAGTAATGGCTGCTGGTAACTTAAACTCAGCAAACTTTAACAGTGGAAGCACCAGTATTAACGCAAAAGTAAGTAGCGCTTATGGTGGCTACGCTAAGTTTTCTCTTCCTGTAAATGATGATTTCTCACTATTTGTAAGAGCTGGTGTTACAAGTGCCACTGTTAGTGCTACAGCAACTAATGGCGGACGTTACGCAAGTGCTTGGTCTACTGGTTCAGATTTTTCTTATGGCGCTGGCGCACAATTCAACTTCACAAAAGACGTATATGGACAAGTTGACTATATGAGCTACTACAACAAAAACAATATTACTGTTCAGGCGCCCTCTATTAGCGTTGGCTATAAGTTTTAAGTTTGTTAATAAATCTCCATACAAAGCCACTTTCATTAGTGGCTTTTTTAATTAACGGAAATAAATGATGAAAAAAATAATTACATTAGTAATGTTTGTAATAGGCGCACTTCAATTATCCGGCTGTAGTGTTATATCTACAGTGGCTACAGGCAATAGAATGGAAGCCGCAAGGACAGCAAATGCTGGTAAACAACTTATTCCAAAGGATGGCGGAACCTACTTAATTCCCGTTGGGACAGAAACAGTTTCATATTTAGGTTCTGGCGATACGGATTTCAAAATTAACAATACAGCATTTACGCAGCCTAAGGGGACATACTCTGTAGTAAAGGTAGTGCCAGGTGTTTATAACGTATATGGAAATAAGCGTGTAATGGGTGGCGGAGAAGCATCAGCGCCAGTTACTGTGAAAGCAAGCGAAGTAATTTGCTTGTCAGAATTTAATCCAATATCAGGCCCAGCAAGAATAGATACTTATAAGGGTGATGCGTGTGACCCTATTATTCGCGCCTTAACAAATCAAAATGTTATTGGTAAGATTGACTAATAGGTTACAAATATAGCTTAAGGAATGTCAATATAAAAAAGCCCGCTAACTACGGCGGGCTTTTTCTTGTCGTGTTAAAACGACTGCGTATACAACGGCACTACGCTGCTAACTTTAAGTCCCATTTATTAGCCCTATATTGCTGTACAACTAACTTACGTGCCGCATTGAGTATGCGTCTTGCGCTGCCGTTACAGTAGCTAATAATTTCTAGTATGTCGCCGTCTGTCACACCAGTGACGTTGTAGTCAGCCAATATGCGCTTAACTACAGGCAGCCACTCAATATCAGCAGCAGCATTAAACTCCACACGCTCACACCTATCCTGTACGCCATTTTCAATAAGCGCAAGTCTATTAGTAGTAAAGATATACACGCACTGATTTGTATTTGTATTCATTGCTACTTTTAAGGACGACATTGACTCAGCACGTAAGTTATCCACTTCGTCCAAAATAAAGTAGTGGTACGTGCCCATTAATGGAATAAGTTGCGCTTGTGACTTAATGCTTTCAATTACGCTTGCGCCGTTGTCCCCACCCTGTGCTATTTTGTAATAGGTAACATACGGACTGCTACCGCCACGTGCTGCTTCTATTAAGTCTGGCAATATCTTTGCTAAAGCAGTTTTGCCAGTCCCATTAACACCGTATAGCAATATGCCGTTAATGCCGCCAGTTGGAAAGCCCATTAAGCCACTAACAATGTCTTCTACAGTCTGTTTTGCGTTAACGCTGTGAAACACAATGTCATTAAGCGTTTTTGGGCTGTACTTTTCTTCAAAATCATTAAACATACACTTCTCCTTATTTGTAATAAAAAAGGGCAACGCTGTTACACGTTGCCCCATAGTTTTCGTTAATTAAGCTGCTACGTTAGCAATAGCGTCATTTAGCTGTGCGTCATTACTTGCCACGCTACGCTCTGCCACTTGTTTTTTAATGCCGTCTTTGTTTGCGCTGTAGTAAGCAGCTAAAGCAGCATTTACAGCCGTAGTGCTATTAGTTACAGCGTTAATAGCAAACTTGCCGTTAGCTTGCTGTGTAGCTACAAACACTACTTGCTGTCCAATACACGCAGCGTCCACTTGCTTAGCAATAGCTTCGCTGCTAACTTCAGCTAATACAGCACTTGCTACAGTAGTTTTAGCCACTTCAGCTTTTTGCATTGCGGACAGCGCATTGCCGTTTTTAGCTAAGCGTATTTCTTCTACGCCGCCGTTATTTCTAATAAAGTCAGCAATATCTGCGCTTTTAACTTGTTTAACGTTAGCAGTACGCAAAACAATGCTGTACGCACTTACACGTCGTCTGTCTGCGCCAAACACGCATTTAACAATTTTGTGTAGTGTGTGTGACTTTTTATTCACTGCTACGTTGTGTAGCGTCATATAGTCGTCCAATTGCGTACGCAGCGTTTTAGCGTTCTCAGTTGCTTCGCACATTTCTTCATACTTAGCGTAGCATTTAGCCAAAATTGCGTACAGCAAGTCATTACTGTTCTTAAACGCATTGTCTGCCCATACTTCTTGCTCGTTTTTAAGCAATTCAATAAAAGACAGCGAATCAGTTGTTAACATTGCTTTAGCGTTGTCGTTTGTAAACGACTCTGCGTTAGCGGTTACAACAGCGTTGTTAGCAATAGTGTTTACAGCAGTAGTTACAGTAGTTTGTGTCATTTTTAATGCCTTTCAATTTAAGTTAGATTTATGATTAGTGTTAATAAAAATTCCTTACTAACCATATGTAATATCATACAGAAGTAGACGTATTTTGTAGATGGCAAACCAATTAATAACTATTTGGATGTTAATAAATGAAGGTACATTTTTCAGCGCAGCACCCCACTTTTGGTACTAAGCACAAGCCAAAGTCACCCACATACCAACAGCGCAGTCCGTACTATTGGTGGTGGGCTTTTTTACGCTTAAATGAGGACTACATTAAGTGTTGTGAATTAGGCGGTAAGGGCAAGTTGGCAGAGTTATATAAAGACTTTGGCGACGTTAGGGGTGACAGTTTTAAGGACTGGTGGAAAGAGAGAGGCGTTTCGCTGTTTGCGGAAAAGCCATTGCCACAAAGCCTCACAAAGCTAACTAACAAAATAGAGTGGGACGATACGTGGGGTGACAGCGTAATGGTTGTAGCTGTGCCAATGAGTATGAGTAAACGCTATATCTACAGTAAGTTTATGGACTTAGTTAAAAAGCACCACACAGCAGAAAGAGGGCGTACGGCAGAGCAGTGGGCTAAAAGCACAGCCAAATACCCCATTAACCGCAACCACACAATAGATAACTTACGCACAACGTTTACTGTGTATGAAGCGTACGTTGCTAATAGCCAGTTACCAAAAGCGGAGAAGTTAACTGTGTGGCAGTTGGGCGATAAGTTGCGGGTAGTTAAATCAGCAGAAAAGTCCAAATATGGAGAAGAAGGACGTACGGAAATTGAGAGGCGCAATATATTGGCTGCGTCTGTCAGCCGTTACGTTAAGCAAGCCAAACAAATCATTGCTGCTACAGCAGAGGGCAAATTCCCCGCATAAAGAGTCGTTTTGAAACGTCACCTACGTAAACCAAACGTTTTACGGCGTTTTTAACAACGTGCGGTGTGCTACGTGTACGCAAGCTACTTTTAGGCAGATTTTGGTATGGTAGTTAGGTAGTTTTAAGCACAATGACAGACAGAATTAGTCTACAGCCCGCAAATTAGGCTCTGGTTTAACAGTTTGCGTATAATAAACACTCTTAAATGGCCTGGTAGCTCAGTCGGTAGAGCAGAGGATTGAAAATCCTTGTGTCGGTGGTTCGATTCCGCCCCGGGCCACCAAGATTCTATAGTGGCACCAAAGTAGTAGATGGTGCGACTACCTTAGCCCAGCGTGGCTATCTTTCTAAGAGCGCTAACTCTAGGTTCAGGATGCCAAATCCTATCCTACCGTTTCTGCTATTCAAGTGGTCGTGCTCGGGGTACCCCTCGCAGAAACTGTCCTTTAAAAGGACATTTACTTAATTGTTAGTAAGCGTCGATTAAATCGACGCTCATGTCGTTAAATGCAGAAATTTCACTAAAAAGTGTCAAAATAGTTCCAATACTTAATGAAATTAATAAATTGGAAATGGCTATGGCTTGTCTTTTTTGTGAGATGACTGAAGATCGGATAATTGATCGCAATGACTTGGCTTACGCCATAAGAGATGGCTTTCCAGTAACGCCCCTACATACCCTAATAATTCCCAAGCGCCATGCTGTGGATTACTTTGATTTAACCAAAGAAGAACTTCTAGCTTGTGACGAGCTATTGAAGAAAATCAAACAAGATATACAAGCAGAAGATGCCTCTGTTGATGGATTCAATATTGGTATGAATGCAGGACCTTCAGCAGGCCAAACGGTGTTTCATTGCCATACCCATTTAATTCCCCGAAGAACTGGTGATGTTGAGAACCCTCGCGGTGGAGTAAGGCACACAATTCCAGGCAAAGGGTTTTACTAAGTGGTCTCAGATAGCTTCATTAGCAAAGAACCAAACTTAGAAGATTATTGGCGTGGAATTATTCTATTTGGTCGGAATGTAGCCAGTTACAAGTTTGCTCTAGCAAAGTCATTATTAGATATTAAGGCTGAGTCTGGTCAGTTGATTAAATTAACAGATCTTGCGCCCCATTTTGCGGGACATATAGCAGAACACCTCAGGCACTCACCTAAACAAGCAACTTCAGCCAGTAGCAAGTTTCTAGATGCTTGCAAATCCTACGCTATCGATTCTAACGATAAAGAAAAATTAGTGGATCAGACAGTAAGGCTTGGATTTAATAATGTAATAGATGCTTTTCATATCGTTGGCTCGGGCGAGGTACCAAAGAGGTTTTATATAGATGAGCGATCTACAAATCAAGGTATTCGCATTACTGATGAATTCTCAAAGTTACTTGAAGGCTATCAGTCAGTAAACCTTTTATCTGAGGTGGAGTCTAGGTGGCGCCTAGTAGAGACAGCATGGGAATTGGGCATCTCAAAAAGCCTTCTAACAATCCAACATAGTATTGATGACAATGAGTTGTTTGCAATAGATAAGTTGAAAAAGAGAAAGGCTGTGACCAGCTCAAGAAGTGCACTTAATGGTTATCAAAAGGGTAAATGTTTTTATTGCCGAGTAAATATTAGGGTAGACACAGCAGATGACGTAGATGTTGATCATTTTTTCCCACACAAGCTCAAGCAGGCTGGATTATTTCAAGTTGATGGAGTTTGGAATTTGGTTTTGGCTTGTAAGGCATGCAATCGAGGCGATAAAGGTAAGTTTGATAAGTTGCCCAAGATTAGGTATCTAAGTTGGTTGTTTGAAAGAAATGAGTACTTAATTGGCAGTCATCATCCGCTAAGGGAAACTTTAATTCAACAAACCGGTTTATCAATAAGCGACCGAAGGGCATATTTGAATGATTTTTATGAAAAAGCCAAAACGGTCATTTTTCATAGTTGGAGCCCGTTAGATTGATATATCCTTCAAAAGGATATATCAAACATGCCAAAATGTATAAATGAACTTATCTAATAGATTTGCATACAAAGCAAAAGTAAATCAATTTCTTGTTAGTCAAGAAGATGAGATATTGGGCCAGTTAACAAATCAGCATAAATTCAGACAACTAGAGCAACAGCAAATTAACGCTTGGCGCCGCCAAATTAGAGAGTTAAAGCAGACTTTGGCAAGATTTCCAGATGCAACCTTATTGCTTGAGTTTGAGATACCTAGAATTGGAAAACGTGTAGATGCAATTCTGATATTGAATGGTCCAATCTTGGTTTTGGAATATAAAGTAGGTGCGAAAACTTATGATGCAACTTCAATAGATCAAGCCTACGACTACGCCCTAGACCTAAAGAACTTTCATAAAGCCAGCCATCATTTAACTATTGTTCCGGTTCTGATTGCTACAGATGCACCAAGCAAAAGCCCTAATTTAGAGATTGGCGTTGATGGGATAGCAAGCCCCTTATTGGCTAATTCTGACAATCTATTAACCGTTCTAAATCTTCTTTCTACTGCTCTTCCAAAAGTAGGATTAGATGCAGATGCATGGATAAACTCTACCTACCATCCAACACCAACGATTGTAGAAGCCGCTCAGGCTTTGTATAAAGGCCATAAGGTAGAAGAAATATCTAGATCTGATGCTGGTGCAGTAAATCTTACAAACACCTGTAGCCATGTATCAAGAGTCATTGATGACGCTAAAGTTAGCAATAAAAAGGTAATTTGCCTAATTACGGGTACAGCTGGTGCTGGAAAAAGTTTGGCTGGTTTGAATATTGCCACAGAGCGTATGCGCTATCTAGAAAATGAACATGCTGTTTTCTTATCCGGCAATGGACCATTGGTAGCTGTACTACGAGAGGCTTTAGTGCAAGATCAATTGGCTGAGAATGATTTGTTACCAAAAGACGTAAGAATAAAGAGAAAGCCGGCTGAGCAAAAGGCATCAGCATTTATTCAAAATATTCATCATTTTCGTGATGATAATTTAGCTTCGAATGAGGCGCCGGTTGAAAAAGTGGTAATTTTTGACGAAGCACAAAGAGCGTGGAATAAAGAGCAGACATCTTCTTTTATGAAACGTAAGCGTGGGCAAGATAACTTTTCCATGTCTGAACCTGACTTCCTGCTATCCGTAATGAATCGCCACAAAGACTGGTGTGTAGTTGTGTGTTTGATTGGTGGCGGGCAGGAGATTAATACTGGGGAGGCCGGTATTACAGAGTGGATTACAGCCCTAAAAGAAAACTATCAGGATTGGGAAATACATTTTTCCGATGAAATCTTTAAATCGGATTACGCATTAAGTAGAGAATGGCTGGAAGACCAAGGGCCACTCAAACTGCACATTGAGCCTGATCTTAACCTCTCTGTTTCATTGCGTTCGTTTAGAGCCGAGAAACTATCCGCATTTATAAGTGCAGTCATTTCAGGCGATGCGATTAGGGCAAGAGAAATTAAAGAGCATCTAACTAACTATCCAATTTATCTAACTCGTGATTTAGAGAAGGCAAAAGATCAATTGAGGCAGTGGGCTCGAGGAAGCGAGCGTATTGGATTGGTTGCTTCATCTAACGCAATTCGATTAAAGCCATCTGGCATCTTTGTTAAAGGCGAAATAGATCCAACACTATGGTTTTTGAAAGGTAAATCTGATATTCGTTCTTCGCATTATTTAGAAGATGTTGCTACAGAATTTGATGTGCAGGGATTAGAGATTGATTGGGTTGGTGTATGTTGGGATGCGAACTTTAGAGTTGAAGATGGCAAATGGATCACCTATAACTTCTCTGGCTCAAAATGGCAGTCAGTTCATGATCTTGAAAAACAAAAGTACATCGCAAACTCTTATCGCGTATTACTAACTCGCGGTAGACAAGGGATAGTTATCTTTGTTCCAGATGGTAATGATGCTGATCCAACAAGAAAAAAGACTTTTTACGATCAAACTTATGATTTTTTAAAGATTTGTGGGATAGGTGAAATTTAAAAAATGATCATCTACCAATCCAATAAAGAACGATTTATAAAAGATCTAATCTCAAATGAAATACACGAGATCATTGAGGCAACTTATAAGCTCAAGACAGGACATAGGGTTGCTAAAAACGAGTTAAGGTCTTGGCAAGAGTCCATGCGATTTATGGGCGCAGTTATGGAAGATGAAGAAATCCCAAGTGATGCTGGCGTAAGTATTGAGTATTCAATCCCGCAAACATCCAAAAGAATTGACTTCATACTAACTGGTCAAGATCAGGCAAATAATGATCAAGTTGTAATTATTGAATTAAAACAATGGGAGTCTGCTGAACTAACAGATAAAGACGCTATTGTTAAAACAAGATTCCAGCATGGATTGGCTGAGACAAGCCATCCTTCCTATCAGGCATGGTCGTACAGTGAATTGCTAAATCAATTGAATGAAACAGTCTATACAGACAATATTCATCTTGCACCTTGCGCCTACCTTCATAACTATATTGAAGATGATGTAATCAAAAACATTTTTTATCAACCCTATATTGAGAGAGCACCAGTATTTCTTAAAGGTAAAGATGAAAAAGAAAAGTTAAAGACATTTATCAAAAGTTTTGTGAAGTATGGTGATAAGTCTAATTTAATGTTCCGTATAGAGAATGGGAAAATTAAGCCATCTAAGACCCTAGCCGATAGTCTTGCAAGGATGATTGCAGGCAATCCTGAATTCATCATGCTCGATGAGCAAAAGTTAGTTTATGAAACTGCTATTAAGTTAGCGAAAGAATCTTCTCCTACCAATAAAAATGTTCTGATTGTTCAGGGTGGGCCTGGAACGGGAAAGTCAGTCGTGGCAGTTAATCTGTTAGTAAACATTATTCAACAGCTGAGATTAGTTGCTCAATACATTACTAAAAATGCGGCGCCAAGAGCTGTATATGAAGCGAAGTTGACTGGGTCAATGAGGAAGTCTGCTATTTCAAACCTATTTACTGGCTCAGGATCATTTCATTCATTGGAGCCCAATGCATTTGATGTTCTAGTTGTTGATGAAGCGCATCGACTGAATGAAAAGTCCGGAATGTTTAAAAATATCGGCGAAAACCAAGTTAAAGAAATTATTAAATCTAGTAAGTTGGCCATCTTCTTTATTGATGAAGATCAGCAAGTAACATTTAGTGATATTGGCAGCAAAGAAGAAATTGAAAAGTGGGCCAATTTAGAAAATGCTACAGTCCACAATATGGCATTAGAGTCACAGTTTAGATGTAATGGTTCTGATGGTTATCTAGCTTGGCTAGATGATGTTTTGGATATTAGGGAGACGGCAAACAAGACATTAGATGGGCTTGAGTATGATTTTCAAGTTTTATCCAATCCTAATGATCTAAAAGAATTGATCTTTAATAAAAATAAGATTAACAATAAAGCAAGAATTGTTGCGGGCTATTGTTGGAATTGGATTAGTAGGGCTGATAAATCGGCATTCGATATTAGTCTTCCAAATTTCGACTTTGGAATGCAGTGGAATCTAGATACAGATGGATCTTTATGGATACAAGCCCCTAACTCAGTATCAGAAGTGGGCTGTATTCATACCTGCCAAGGTTTAGAGGTAGATTATGTTGGTGTGATCATTGGTGACGATCTGATTGTGCGTAACGGTGAAGTAATTACGAATCCCAACGCAAGAGCTAAGACTGATAAATCCATTAGTGGATTTAAGAAACTATTGAAGACGAATCCAGACTTGGCAAATAAGAAGGCTGATGGAATTATTAGAAATACCTATAGGACTTTGATGACTCGTGGAATGAAGGGATGCTATGTCTTTTGTACTGATCCTGAAACCCAGGCATATTTTCAAGATAGGCTAAGAGCTAAGAATTAAATCTCGTTGTATTTCTTTGCGCTACCTTTAGCTTTATCAACTGGATATTTGAGACTATTAGCTTCAATCTTGGCAGAGACTATTTCAGCAACATCTAGCCCACATTCATTAGCAAGTAGGAAGGCATAGGCTAGAACATCAGCCAATTCCTCTTTAATTTTATCTTTAGAGGCTTCTTCAGAAGATTTCCAAAGAAATGCTTCAAGTAGTTCTGCTGATTCAATAGAGAGTGCAACAGCAAGATCTTTCGGATTATGAAATTGCTTCCAATCACGAGCATCTCTAAAAGCAATAAGTTTTTGAGTTAATTCGGAGATTTCAGACATAAGGTAATGCTACTACAGTTTAAGTGTCGATTTAATCGACGCTCATCGGTTGTCCAAACAAAAGTCTGAAAATAAAATAGCTATATGACAACAGCATGCCGCCTACAAAGTGACTAAGGTAATCAAGGTACCTGAAAGTCATCTAGAAGTAATCTCCTCACCACTCCAAGAATCCCAGCCCACAGCCCTAAGCCAGCTCAAATACGCCGAGCCCACAGAGCTTTATCTGCGTGATGGTGAGGTAGTGATCCACCGCAGACCCGGAAGCCCCTTATGGCATTGCCGTTTTAGATTGCAAGATGGCTCATGGCATCGTCAGACCACCCGCCAAGCCAGTATTGAACACGCTGTACGAATGGCTTGCGATCTTTACGATGAAACCAGATTTCGCCAAAGACTGGGGCTTGCACAAAAGTCGCCCACGTTTGCAGAAATTGCGCACGCCACTCTCTACTCAATGCGGCAAGACTTGGATGTGGGTATAGGCAAGAGTGTGTACGGTAGCTATATCACCTGTATTGAGAAATATTTTCTGCCTTACTTTCAGGATAAAAGACTAGAAGAAATAACTTATACAGATGTGCATGAGTTTGAAGTTTGGCGAAATAGGCAAATGAATAAAGTACCCAGAGCCAGCACCCTAATGAACTTTGCCAGTGCATGGACCAAGTTACAGCTTGTAGCTATTAGCAAAGGCTGGATCAGTGAGCGAGTGGCTATTCCCAAACTCACAGCTAGAGGGCAAAAAGGTAAAACCCGCCCAGCATTCACAAGAGAAGAGATTGATCGCTTATTGGAGTTTATGGAGCCATGGATCAAGCAAGGCAGACTAGAGATTGAGCATGAGACTCGACCTTTATTACGTGACTATATTGAAATGCTTTTATATACAGGCATGCGTCATGGTACTGAGGCACTCAATATCTGCTGGAACAATATTGAGTGGCACACGCAGGGAGATAAGAAATACCTACGTATTTGGGTGAATGGCAAGACAGGAGGGCGTTGGCTCATTGCCAAACATAAGGCAGTAGATGTTCTCAAGCGATTACACAGTAGGCAACGAGCCGTATGGGATATTCCCTTTGATCGTCTATTTGAGACAAGAGCACCAGAGCGCATCTTTGTTTTTGCCAATGGTCATCAGCCTATGCGGATTGATGGGGCATTCAAACGATTGATGCGTGATAGTGGTTTGGGGCTTAGTCACGATGGGCAAATGCGAACACTCTATTCACTTAGACATACCTACGCTACCTTAGAGCTACTTGAGAACAAGACTGATATTCACACTCTATCCAAGCAGATGGGTAATAGTGCCGCCATGATTGATCGTCATTACAGCAAGTTGACGGCAACAATGGCTGCAGATAGATTGGCGTAAAAAAAAGACCCACTGGCCTTGTGGGTCTTTTAGTTACATCATGATTACTTCTTTGGTCTCTTGTTGTCGTAAGTAACATTCTCTAAATAGCCGATCTAGTAGTTGGTAATAAGATCGGTTATCAGGACTTTGCTCATACGTAGCTTCAAGAGCTTCAAGTAATGCATCATCATCTATATTTGCACCTTCTTTGGCCATGATTCTCTTTGCGTGAGTAAAGAAAACTTCTGGCTTGCAAGCTGGCACTTCCAAGATTTCACAACGACTTCTGATGCCTTTATCAATTCTGGCAACCTCATTTGTTGTGATAATTGTTAAGTCAGTGCCTTGAAACTTGTCTAGTGCAACCCGAAATGCATTGCGCCCTTTTATGAGGGCATTCATTTCTTCAACGATGTAATAGTTATACCGCTGCCCATTGGTTGTGAACAAAAGATCAAATTGCTTATTCTTCGTTAACAATCTATCGACTTCGTTGTCACTATTAAGTGCGTAAGACTTAATGTAAGTCACAACCACTCGATCCATTTGTTCTATTGCTTGAGGAATGAGTCTTGCAAGCAATGACTTGCCAGTCCCATTTCTGCCGCAAAGAATTAACGGACGTGTGACCTCTCCACTTGCGTATGCAGTAACAACCTTTTTCACATAGTCATTAGGAAAAATGATGTCACCCAAATACTTAGGGGAGTACTTAAGCTCACTATTTAAAAAACGACCGTAATTACTCGTAAACATAGCGTTACTCCTAATTAGGCGATAACAGCATTAACTTGCTTTAAGGTCATCGTAGATAAGGCTTTGCTTGATGCCATGTCCTTTTTGTCTACTTTGCTATCTTCCTCGGCACTGTTCTCATCTTCAAGTAAAGCCTTAGCAAGCTCTTTAATTGCAGAGCTTTCAAGTGCTTTAGTCGTAGTGGGAACTGTACGCAGTAGCTCAAGCTTCTTACCAGAGCCAATACGTGCAATGACAAACGCATAGTTGCAATCGTCGCTTAAATGGACGCTTGAATCAGGCATTTGTACTTCTTCTGTCGGATCCATTGTCTCCAGTTCAGCTTTGATAGCATCAATTGCACTGGCTAAGGCTTGCTCTTTAGCAATAGTTTCTAGACTCTTGCTAAAGTCTTTCTTGCACTCTTCAACTCCGCCTTTGCCCTCAACAAAGTCTGCCAATGCATCTGGTTTGACGTTTGCTTTGATGGCCGCCATTAACGTACGGGTGTAGTTGTAGGCACGCTTACGGTCACTGTTAAAAACATAGCGAACAAATACAGTAATCGCAGGAGAATTAACTTGTACCTTAATGCTGCGTACAGCTAATGCCGCCTTCATTTGGCTTAAGGTTTGCTTTAAGCAATCTATGTCTTTGCTAGCCTCAAGATATAGGCCGTGCACTTTACCCAAGATCCCATAAAGCTCTTTATTACTTCTAGCTAACGTTACTGTTTCATACTGCTCGCGTTCCTTAACCAGCGCATCAGCACGTTTAATTACTGATTCTGTGGTTGGGGCTACGGTTGCCTTAATGATGATGCTTTCTTTCTTTGCTACGGTTACTTCGTTAGTTGTTTGCATGATTTATTACCTTTCAATTTATGGTTGCTTGTTAAGAAATTTAACCGCTTGCCATAAGTTAGATACTAAGGCCGTATGACACTTTTTCTGATACACTAAAAGACATCTAGTTATTTAAAAGTTAAGAAAATGAAAGTAAGATTTCTCGCTGATGCGCCAAACTTCGGAACAAAGAACAAGCCCGCAAAAATATCACTACAAACTAGAAGCCCTTACTACTGGTGGTGGGTATATTTGCGTCGTAATGAGGACTACTTAAAGTGCTGTGAAAAAGGCGGCAAGGGAAAGCTCGCCAAACTGTATAAAGATTTTGGAGATGTGCGAGAAGAAAACTTCAAGAAATGGTGGAAGGAAAAAGGAGTCGAACTGTTTTCTGAAAAGCATGTGTCAGAAGGGGGTGATATGGTACTAATGGAGTTAGCAGATAAATCTCAATGGAATGAGTCATGGACAGACGACAAGGTACTTGTTATTGCGTTACCGCTGACATCTAGCAAAAGATATTTACAAAGTCGATTTAATGCTTTGCTAAACAAGAGGCACACAATTAAAAGAGGGCGTCAGTACAAAACATTCGCGGAAAGTTCGGCTAAGTATCCGCTTGCTAAGAATTACACCATTAGGAATCTTGAAACCACATTGGCGGTGTATGACGAATATTTAAAGCACAAAGGACAAATACCTAAAGTGCCATATTGGAAGATTGGTGAGAATCTAACTCTTGTGCCAAAGGCTATGACTTCACCAAAATTAACTCCAAATGAAAATTACGATAGAAAAAACACAATGGCGGCTTCTGTATTACGTTATGTAAGAAGTGCCGAGAAGATGATTGAAAATGTCGCACAGGGTAAGTTCCCTGTATCAACAAAAGTCGTTTAAAACGACTAAACCAATTCCACTGCGGCTTTTAATTGGGTTGGGCTTGAGTAAAGATAACTGGCGGTAGTGCTGATGTTCCTATGCCCCGCGAGGGATTTGAGAATATGTATAGCAGTTCCCTTATTCGCTAGTCCAGTTAGAAAGCTTCTTCTGCCACTATGGCTACTTGCGCCATCTAGTGAACAAGCACGATATAGATAGAAGAAGTACTGAGCTAATGAATTAGCAGAGAACCCAGCTTGTTTTTGGGTATAGAACAAAGGCTTGCTGGCATCCCTAATGCGAAGTACACGCAAGTACTGGCTTATCTCCTTACGCATACGTTCATTTAGGTAAACAGTACGGGCATGCTTTCCTTTGGTTTGCTCGGGCATTAAGCGCACTTCATCCTTAATTGTGTTGTCGCTGTTTAAAACGTCGTTTATGCGTAGGGCGGCAACTTCACCTACTCGCATACCCGCGTAGTGCGTAAGTAGCAACATAGCGCGATTACGAGCGCTGTGCCTACGTGTAGCAACATGGTCTAAAACTCGGCGTAGTTCTTGTGGATTTAAAACTCTTGCTTGTGACATACGTTCTCCTCAAAATATATTAAATACAGAGCTACAGTATGTTTTCTTATGTTTGGTGAGAGCAACCGAAAATGGCTAAGAAAGAACCTTCCACAATTCAAAGACTTAGCTAATTTCATAATCTTTTACACATTAGATTATGTTTTCGTGGCATTTTCGCAACGATATTTCATGAAGTATTTATAAGCCCTACAAGCTATTTGATTTTGGACTCAGCCACCCAAGTAAGCGATAGCTCCTAATCACCGCTTATACGACGGATTTATGCTGAATGGGTTTACAGCTATTAAATTTCTACGCTACGAAAAATTAATGGATAGCTGAAACTTTTCGGGTGGTGATTTTCTACCTATACCCCCTTAGTAGTAAGCGAGCTAACACTCGCTTGTGATTTCGCTTTTCGCTCATCACATTTCTTTCTTCTTAAATTGTTTGTATTGGCTTTCTCCAGATTCAACCTACACTGAGCCTTAAGCAACAGGCTCAGTAATAGGAAAGGACTTTCTCCGAGTTCTTTACTACTCCACTTAGGGCACAACCAAATTGGTAAGGGCGGTTTCGCTATCTCCTTTTAAGTGCGGCTGTAAAACGCAACAATGACATAAGCATTAAGTGGCTACCGATGTCGTGTTCGCAAGTTGCTGTGTAAGCAGGGCTTGCTCGTGATCTTTTAATCTTTGAGCTGAAATATTTCTTGTATCAATTAGTAAGCAACTCTAATGGCGTCCTGTAAAGGATAGTGATACTAAGTCTCTGCTACTGCCCAGAATTTCCATGACTGCGACTCTAAGTCCAGCTTTAGGGTGACATAACGACTGAGTGTCACTGCTCTTGTTTCAGTAGTAATTTATAAAGTTATTTAGCGAAATCTAATAAAAGAAGACTAGATCTGGCTGAAATTTATTAGATCTCTGTGGCTTTTGGCAAAAAGAGGTTGTCCAATCAAAACTTCTGACAATAAATTAAGTGTGCCCATTAACTTATAGGAGAAAAAGATGAGCACATTAAACAGTTTGAAAATGGTTAATTCAAAAAAACCAACAAGTATTCCACCAGTACTGCACCGCCGTAATAAATTAGCAAACAAAGTATGGGAACAGCTCCAGCTAGCTAAAGCCAATAAAGATGGCGGAACTTTTACTGTTAAGAAATTTAAGACAGTTAAGGACAGCGATGGCGCACGTAAAAACATTGAACATGAAAAGCGTATTCGTCAGTGGTGGTTCATTGCCGCGGATGGCAAGGTTTGCTTAAACGTTCGCTATGGTGCCAAGATCATTGAATTTGCTAAGGGCAAAACTGCTGTTGAAGTGAATTCAGCAGACGAGCTAATTAAAGCATTAGAGATTATTAAGGTCGCCGTAGAAGCTGGGGAATTAGATGCCCAGATTGAAGCAGCCAGTGGCGCAGTACGTGCTGGCTTTAGACGATAAAACTAGGGGTGCCATGCTTGGCACCCTATAGTCGGGGCGAGCTAGCTCCGACGATCTAGCGAAGCACAAGACGTCTACACCAGCCCTAGCTAGGGCGTTTTTGGTGTAACGGCGTCAATGAAATTTCTCGCCTGCTGGCGGGATTAGAAATGAGTTGGGTGCTGAAGCCCACTTCGCAGAGGCGAGCCACATGGCCGAGAGCCGAATGCGACATGATTAACTTTGAGGGTTTGAATACTTCTCGCTAAATATATGAAAAGTAGATAACAATGAAACTTGATGAAATCATCACTGCTGATGAGAAGATGAAACTAGCCAGGCTGATATTTAATAATACATTTAATCAGCTGGCTAATGAATTACCTCAATCACCAAGGCCTGTACCTAAGTCTATAGCAAAACCAATTACCACAAAAATAAAGCCTCGAGCACTAAAACGAGCGCCAATGGCACCTCCACCTAAACCGTTGCCTAAAGCAAAACCAATACCAAAAACGCCAACGCAAATAAAACACCAACAGCACAAACATCAACATGACTTTGCTCAGACCGTCAAAAAGACATTTGATAGGGATAATGTGAAGTTGCCCAGGTCCCTACAGCCATTAACGAGGAATATTATTAGCCCCATTGGCGGGGGTGATCCTGAGTTAAACAAAAAGCTGGATCTGGTTAGAAAAGACTATGAACTTCAAAACCGCGATAACGAATCAAAACCGTGGTTTCCTGAGTGATCTATTGGCTATTTAATTAAGGGTTTTGATTTACTAGACAGACATAGTTTAAATGGATGCTGTCAGACGGCTAAGCACCGCATGATTGTAAGTGTCGATTAAATCGACGCTCATTGATAGCCCTGAAAGGTAGATATATTCAATCAGATGCTAAATTAATAATCATAAATGTTGAAGAAAATGATGGAATTAGAATAGCATTTTATTTCCATAAAAAATATATTATGATATTAATAACGTCCATAAAATTTTTAAAGATTCAATAATTTAGGAGCTTGATTTATGAAGTGCATTCTTCAATTCACATATTTGGTAATTGCGCTTTCAGTAACAAATGTTTTTAGTCAAGATCTTGAGTCTTCGTATAAAAGAAATCGGGATGCTCAGACTTTTGAGGCGCAAGTAAAAGCAAAAGCAAAAACTCAAGGCATGCAATTTGACTGCCCCTACATCGGCCTACTTACTTTTGTAGATGGGTTTGTATTTGTGGGAAATGCAGATAATCTAAATTCTCTGGGTAACTATAAAATAAAAGGAAAAGGTAGCATCAGTTTTAGTTACTCCCAATATGATTGGGGAGACGGCACCACAATGAACGTAATTGTAGAGCTTAATACAAATACAAAAGTGCTATACAAAGTTTATAAATATGCAAATCCTTCTCGCGCTAATCCTGGAATAATGGATACTCAATGCGAGCAAAAGAGATAGTTCTTTACGGTAGTAGTTGCTTGGCGATATGAATCTGAATTTTAAACAAGACATTATCAATTTATATATTTTATAAGAGTGCTACATAAACCCATTTGCCGGAAAAAACATAGTAATAGTCCCGTTACTATCAAATTCCCATGCTAGATAATCAATGCTTCCCTTTGGGGTGTAGAGGGTAACAAAACAAGCCGATCCCATAACATAGGAGCCAACAATCTCAGTTCGAACAATCTCTATCGTTCTTGGGTTGACCTGAAGATCACGACTTAGTCCTTCTAGCGCCTGTACTGTTGCCTTTGGGCGACCTTTACAAACCCTTTTTAGATGCTCGATACGAGCTGTTTTTTCCCGATTCAATTCATTTTGCTTGGCTTGTTGTTCTTTAGCTGCCTTTGCTTCCTTCTCTTGCTTAGCTATCTCTTCTTGACGCTTTTTTTCAACCCACTTCGATGGATCCAAACATCTTCTGCTAACACCAGCTTCGTTAGATTTCTGTGGATACGGTGGATCAGCATACCCCTCATGCTCAGCATCGCCACCATAAGTATCGCAAAGACATTGAATCCCAAACTGTTTAAAATTAGGATTAATTCTTTCTTGGCAGTTATTGGGCTTGAAACCAAGCGCTGGATAGGCGGGATAACTGAAGACTTTATAGCCGGGCTGAAGTGGTGACTGTGCGTTTGCCACAGAGACCAATAGGAAGGCAAAACATAGATTAAAAATCAAGTTTAAGTTTTTAAAATTACGTTCCCATAAATAAGAAATCATTTACAAACCTTCAGCATAGATTTGTAGGGTTCTTGATCAAAGTATTTTTTTTCAAGCGATACCCATTTGACCTCTTTTTCAGATAGAGGTTTCTCATACGAAACTATGCCGCCTTGCATATTCTGATTTAGAAACTTCTGACCATCCACCACAGAAACAAATTTATCGGTACAGCGTAATCTCATGACTACTGACTCAGAAGAATAAAGATCGCTTTTATCTTTGATTGGAAGATCTGAAGGCCTTATTTTTTGCGGTGAGGCATAGTTCTCAAGCAAAGATGTGTAGATAACTCCTTGAACATTATCTAGTTTTGTATTGAAATAAAGAGCGCTTCTATCACCATCTTTTTCAACTAATTGGTATTGAGCAAATGCATTAGAAGAGCTAATAGCAAATAGGGCAAAAGCAAGATGAGCTAAAATTTTCATGATCTCTAATCCGTTTAAATTTTTATAAGTATAAGTTCAAATATTTTTTTAAACATTGATTTCGAAGCTAGAAGGACGCCCTTTTAAGATTTTCACTTAATCCATTTTTCAAATGACGGTTATGTTTTTGTCGTTTAAAACGACATTGCGAGTAACTATGGTGGATGACTGACGCATTTTGGCTTTACTGTTTGCGCACAGTTTCAACACGCTATCGTAACTTTTTGATTACGCTCAGGTTTTTTTGCGCACGATTTGTCTCTGGGGGCGTAACCACTTGAAATCCTAGCGAAAGCGGTCTATCGGAGGATATTTGAAAATCCTTGTGTCGGTGGTTCGATTCCGCCCCGGGCCACCAAGAATCTCTATAGCCCACTTGTTGGGCTATTTTCTTTTGGGTTGGACCCCTTAGTCTCAGATATCCCCATCATGAACTGTCCTTTTAAAGGACAAATCGAATTTTCATCCCTGTATCGGTAATGTCGTTTAAAACGACATCACTAATTAAAGCTCAGTGAGGCTATGAGTTTAATCACCCAATTGTCACTATTAGCCGTGACACCTTTACCAATACCAAAGTTAAACGATGACTTGCCATGCTTGGCATCCATGACCAGATAGGCAGTATGGGGCTGTTGAGAGATGTTGTATAAACTTTTATTAGGCAGGTTATCTCCGTAGTACTCCATACCAACATCAACGGCATGCGTTAGCTCATAAGCCACTTTAGCTGACGGCGAAAATGTAGCTGAGCTATTTTTATTTAATGTCACATCAACGCTTGGGTTGATGGTAAATCTCCAGTCTTGAAGTTGAAGTGCCAAGATAGGAGTTAATTCATAAAAGGTAGTTTCTGTCCCGCCTACATCTTTGATGTAATTAATCTCATTCTTCACCCCGTAGTGCCATAAGCCCTCCTCATCATGAGTTGGAATATACATATGACTTATCTTGCCACCGTTAACATAGCTCACGCCGTTGTAGTTGCTCAAGTAGATGTTGGCACCAATCTCACTTTTTTCAGTAATACCATAGCCATACTCAAGCCTAGTTTGAAAGACATTTGACTTTAGGCCTTGGGACGCCGGAGCTTGAAATAAGTTTGTTTCTACTTCAAAAGCAGATTCTTGATATTCTGCAATGAGCTCGTCGTGAACCTTAATCTCAAAAGGTGCCGCAAATACAATGCTACTCAAGCAAAGCAAATAAGGCGCTAACTTGAGGGGCTTAAGTGAATATCGCAAAAGAGACATGTCGGCACTATAAAGGATCAATGCGATTACATTTCAATATGGGCTCTTAATCCATAGAAATTGACTGGCCCACGATCTGCGTTGTATCCAGGATTTGCGATACGCTGATAGTCGGCAGATAGCGACAGACTCTTATAAACATTCCAGCTGTAGAAAGTTTCAAAGATTTGTTCTTTCTTATAGTTGAGTCTGCCATCGCCAATGAACATCGTTACACCACCTTTTTGTAGGTAGCTAATTTGTTGTGATGAGATTCCATTGAGTGCCGCACCAATTCCAATAGTGTCTTGTGGTCTTCCCCAGCCAGCACCTTTAATGGATAGGCCGCCAGATAATGAATTGCTGATATCTGTAAATGCTTGCGTTTCAGTTTGGCCATTATTCCAACTCCACCTTCCAAAGGCGCCAATATTTTCTGTAATTGCTTGCTCGCCATTTAATGCGTAGCCCCATTTAGTTTGATACCCATATCGTGTGCTTAAGATGTCTGGAGTGGTATTGCTCTGTTGGCCAAAATTCATCGCATTGTTATAGGTAGACATGATTCCGCGATTTTGAAAGACTAGAACTCGAGCCTTACCAGCTTGTCCATTAATCGTATGAAGGTGAGTTATCTCGGCTGTATTGCCGTACTGCTGTGTGAGGTCATAGTCTAGGGCTAATGAATTTGGTGACTTGGGCATAGCCAATCGAGCTAGGCGCATCACCCATTCTTCATCATGGTAATACTCGCCTACAAAGCCATAGGTGTAGCCACGAGAGTTGGCGGCATAGTCATAAGCACCGCTGGCCATGAGCGACCAGTTTAAAAACTGTGTGCGAGGATCATGGCTATAGGCATTGGCATCAAAGAAATCTAATGCCGAGAATGTTCCGTATGACACTACAAGGCGACGTTTATCTACATTACCTGCTAACTGATTAGCAACACCTTCGATATGCTCTTGTCCGCCACCAAAGCCAAAGGTCTGGCGTAAAAACATTCTTGCCATGTAATAGATTGGTGGAATTGCCGTTCCTTTTTGTAGCTCACCATTACTAAACCCACCCAATCCGCTGAGACCAGAAAAGGGAATGCCTTCAAACATCTCAGGGTTGATATAGGCTTCAGCACCCTCCCATAGCCTCGTTCCTAAAAATGCTGTGGCCGAGAAGGTATAGCTTTTAGAGATATCGCCATCAGATTTATTTAAAAGACTCTTAGATCCGTAATAGGGAGAATTGAAGTTATTTTTAAATTGATTGATGTAGGTTGCTTGCCCATGAACACTCCATTGCTCTGATGCACTTTCGAGAGCGACTGGACTGTCGATGGTGGGAGCGCTACTGACGGGTGACTCAGCTAAAACGATTGGGGTATCGCTTACGGGGGACTCGGCATAGACAGGCAAAGATAGCCCAACCAAGCAAAGGGAGCTAACTAGGCTGAAAAAGGCTGTGTGGTTGGTGCTAAATGAGAAAAACATCTTAAATGCCAAACATGCTTAATGAGAATCGTTCTCATCTTAGCATATAATTGAGAATGAATCTCAATTGGAGAGATTGGGATTCTATGTCGTTTAAAACGACATTAGTAGACACTATGGTGATTGACTGGTGCAGTGATGGCAACACAATCTATACGCACAGAAAAATTGCCCCTCGCAAGATTCTGATTTCATTGCCAAATTTGACCGACACAAGGACGCATAATTTTTTGACAAGTCGAGACTGGTGACTCAAGCCCTTGAAATCAAAGCAAAAGCGGTCTATCGGAGGATATTTGAAAATCCTTGTGTTGGTAGTTCGATTCAGCCCCGGGCCACCAAGATTCAAAAAGAGAGCTTCTGGCTCTCTTTTTTCATTTGAAAGTTAGCATCGACACTATAAATCTTGTTTTTTATTCTAGAGTAGCTAATAGTCAAGGCCATGCAACTAGGGTGACTAACCTAAGCTTGTTATCCAAAGAAGCAGCCATATTGATCGGTATCAATAACTTGTAGTGCCGCATTGAGATCTTTTGAGATTGGATTTGGCTCATAGGCTTGCCATTTTCCGCTGGCTCGCATCCAATAAATATGCCACAGAGCCTCAGACTGTATATACCGAAATTTTACAAACGGTCGTCGAGTTAACTCTCCTGGTTTTCCACGCCACAAAGGGCGAACTTCAAAAACACTTACAGCCTGGCCATCGATTTCGTAATCGTAATCAAGATCTTTTTTGATTTCAAGTGGAGCCAGAAGCAGACACCACTGCCCGACCAAATAGTCAATATCCCCTAGCTGTTCAATGCTAAATGCCATATCTGATTAGTTATCCCAGAAAGTAAAACTGATCAATCAATTTTATTTCAAACATAGCCATTATGAATTATGGGTGAAATGATTACAGTGGATATAGACGTCCTCAGACTAAATGAAGCTCAACTCTCTTGCCCAAGGCCGCCGCGTACTTTCTTAGGGTAGTTAGGCTTGGGGAATGTTTGCCGGTAGCCAGAGAGCTTTCTAATCTAGCAATAGCTGGGGTTTGCGTTCCCATCTTTTTTGCCACTTGAGCTTGCGTTAATCCAGCCTCTTTCCTTGCCGTAAGAATCTCATCAAGAATAGCAAATTCAGTGCGATCAAGTTCTTTGACTGCGGCTTTTACAGCGGGCTTTTTAAGCATTTTGCTTATCATTTGTTTATGGGTAAGCATTTTTGTTTTCTTCTGTGTTGTCATTTTTTCCACTCCTTCATACGTGCTTTCGCAATCTTTAATTCTTTCTCAGGCGTCTTTTGAGTCTTCTTAATAAAGCTATGGAGCATCATTATTTCTTTCTCCACCATCGTACAAAAGAAAACTCGGGCGATACCTTCAGCCCCTTTCAGTCTTAATTCAAATAAGCCGCCTCCAAATGAATCCGTATGAGGCAAGCCTAAATTCGGCCCATGCTCAATCATTCGAGTGGTCAATCCAATATAGCGAGCTTGAAGCGTGTCGGGAAGATTCATAATGTCTTCTTGAACCTGCTCGCTGTAATAAAAGATGGAATAGCTCATCCGTGTATGTTAACAAATTTGTTAACATTGAGCAAGAGTAAATTGTCTTTTAAAGCAACAGTCTAGAGACGGAATTAAACATCCTAGGCCCTGGTCGATTCCGCCCCGGGCCACCAAGAAACACCAAAACCACCTTCGGGTGGTTTTTTCATTTCCCCGTTGATAGAATCTAGCAAATACTAAAATAAAGGGAAGCAATGAAAAAGGTGGCAATCTTGCTATGGATGCTATTAAGTCCAGCGGCCTTTGCTCAATCACAAAACTTTGAAGGTTTTGGTTTGTCAATTGATTACTCATTAAATTCCATTACAGACAAATCTACACCGGGCGATTCAGCTACCAGTAGAAGCGGCGTTCCTAGCATTACCGCTGATGCTTATAGGGCAATCAATGATCAATGGTTGATTGGAGCATATGGTTCATACGATTTAGGCACCACAGATACTTCTGGCACAGATCCAGATGCCCAGCATCCAATTGAAGCTGGCGGAAAAGTGGGTTACGCATTTACAGAAAAATTAATGGCCTATGTCAAGCTTGGCTACTCCTGGTCTAAGTATTCATCTCCTGGCTACTATCAATGGATTAATGGGCCTAGTTACGGCATCGGCGCCGAGTATTTGTTGACCAAAAACCTATTTACAAGGGTTGAGGTGTCTCAACAAAACTACAAGACTGTTTACTGGAGTGATGGCTCTAGCGATAAGGTCAATATCAATGCTTACGGCATCTCTTTGGGCTGGAGATTCTAGGACTAGACATCCTCAGCCCTGGTTGATTCCGCCCCGGGCCACCAAACTCAAATAATGCCCTGCTCCGTGCGGGGCATTTTCTTTTGGTCGAGTGGATGAGATGGTCACTTGACAAAGCGTACGCTTTTGCGTACTATAATGAAAAGGAGTGAAATCATGACCACATTAACCGCAAGTGAAGCTCGCGCAGGTCTCTACCGTTTAATTGATCAAGCGGCAGAGTCACACAAGCCAGTAGTCATTTCTGGTAAGCGAGCAAATGCTGTTTTAGTTTCTGAAGAAGATTGGAGCGCTATTCAGGAGACGCTTTATCTATTGGCGATTCCTGGAATGCGTGAGTCAATTAAAGACGCTATGGCTGAGCCTATTACTAAAAGTAAAAGGGCATTGAAGTGGTAACTTGGAATTTAACTTATTCCAAATATGCCATTAAGGATGCTAAAAAACTATCTGCCGCAGGCCTTAAAGATAAAGCCCAGGCTTTACTGGATATTTTAGAAGTAGACCCTCTCCAAAATCCGCCGCCTTATGAGAAGTTAGTTGGTGTTTTAAAAGGGGCTTACTCACGCAGAATTAATATTCAACATCGCTTAGTTTATGAAATTTTGCGCAAGGAGAAGACGGTTCGAATCTTAAGAATGTGGACTCACTATGAATAAAGTAGGCATTAGTCTAAGGCAGAGTGAGGCGTCCTGGGCCCTGGTCGATTCCGCCCCTGGCCACCAAGAAACACCAAAACCACCTTTGGGTGGTTTTTTCATTTAGTCCTCAGACTATATGGGGCTAATACAAGAAGTTCCAAAATTACCTAATATGTTGATATGAGTGATTTTTTAGACCCAGCAATTCTCTTCTTTGTCTTTGGTGCTTTTGCTGGTGCTGTGAAATCCAATCTAGAAATTCCTCAGCCCATTGCTAGATTTTTATCGTTATATCTTTTAATGGCTTTAGGTTTAAAGGGCGGTTTTGCACTTCATAAATCAGGCTTTACGCTTGAGATTGGCTTGGCCCTTGGCTTAGCAATATTTCTAGCAATCATCATTCCGTTGATGGGCTATTTAGTTCTCAGAACTAAGCTCAATAACTACGATGCTGCCGCTATTGCTGCTACTTATGGTTCGGTGAGCGCGGTTACTTTTATTACTGCAACCCAAGCGCTTGATCAATATGGCATTGCCTTTGGTGGACATATGGCCGCCGCCATGGCTTTGATGGAATCCCCAGCAATTATTCTGGCAATCTTATTGGCAAACAAAGCGAGGGCATCAGCTATAAACTCAAAGCAGTCTGTAGGTATGTCCAAGATTCTTCACGAATCGTTTACAGATGGCGCACAGCTTCTTTTGTTGGGTTCGATGATCGTTGGTTTGGTGAGTGGTGATGCTGGTCAAAAAATAATGGCGCCATTTTCAATCGATTTATTCAAAGGAATGCTCGCCTTCTTCCTGCTTGATATGGGCTTGATGGCTGCTAAGAACTTTGAGGGGTTAAAAGACAAGCCGCCCATTACTTTGTTTTACGCAATTGGAGCGCCTTTGGTTCACGCCTCTATCGCATTGGGGCTATGTAAATTGCTGGGCTTGCCACTGGGCGATACCGTTTTGTTAATGGTGCTTGCCGCGAGCGCCTCTTATATTGCTGTTCCAGCTGTATTAAGGCATGCACTTCCCGAAGTAAATCCTGCTTTATATATGGGGATGTCATTGGGCATTACCTTCCCCTTCAATATCATCTTGGGAATTCCACTTTACGCGTATGTTGCTAGGCTCACTTATTAAGTAGGATCAAACATCCTCAGCCCTGGTCGATTCCGCCCCGGGCTACCAAGATTTAAATAATGCCCTGCTTCGTGCGGGGCATTTTCTTTTGGTCGGGGGGACTTGCTACATTAAATTATTATTTGTTCTTGTACATATGACTTCACTAAGATTTGAATTGGGGCCTCGTAAGGCAACCCCTAAAGAGTCAAAAGCTTATTAAAGGTGATGAAGATGCGTAAAGAATATGATTTCTCAAAAGCCCGTAAAAATCCATATGCTTCCATGCTCAAGAAGCCCATAACTATTAGATTGGATGAGGATTCAGTGAGCTACTTCAAATCTGTATCAGAAGAGGTGGGCATTCCTTACCAAAGCCTCATTAATCTTTATTTGAGAGATTGCGCCGCTTCGCATAAGAAATTGAACCTTAGCTGGAAGTAGTCTAGATGTAGTATGAGAATCTCCTGAGGTCTTGGTCGATTCGGCCCCGAGCCACCAAGAAACTGAATAGCCCACTTGTTGAGCTATTTTTATTTGGTCTGGCGGATGAGGTTCCGTTAGTTAGGATCACAAGCCCATTAAAATTGACCAATGAAATTAACTAAGGCTATCCACTCTGATGTTCCCGAACTCGTTGAGTTGTTAAAGACCCTGTTTGAGCAAGAGGCAGAGTTCGAGCCTAATTCAGAAGCTCAAAGAAAAGCCCTTAGTAAAATCATTCTGGATCCAAAGATTGGCATTGTTTTGGTTGCTACAGATGATGAAAAAATATTAGGAATGATTAACCTACTGTTTACAGAATCAACTGCTCTAGGCTCCAAAGTAGGAATTCTTGAAGATATGGTTGTTCAATCTACATCCAGAGGCGAGAGCATTGGTTCTCAATTAATCGACTATGCGATTAGCGAAGCCAAAAAAGAGTGCTGTAAGCGAATTACTCTATTAACTGATATTGAAAATACTAAAGCCCAGTCTTTTTATCAAAAGAAAGGTTTTGTGAAATCCAAGATGACGCCCTATAGGCTTTTACTAGATTAGATATCCTCAGCCCCGATCGATTCCACCTCAAGCCACCAAGAAACACAAAGACCACCTTCGGGTGGTTTTTCATTTGTGGGTATTATTAAAAGAGACTGACTTCTAGGAATAAAAAATGCTTAAGCTCTACTATCACCCATCACCCAATCCAGCGAAAGTAGCTCTGTATTTAGAAGAGACCAATACGCCTTACGAAATTATTGTGACCGATACCCGCAAGGGCGATCAACACAAACCAGAGTTTAGAGCAATCAATCCCAATGGAAAGACGCCTGCTTTAGTTGATGGCGATATTAAGGTGTTTGATAGCAATGCCATCATGCTGTACTTAGGCGAAAAGATCGGCAAGTTCATGCCAGCAAATACCCCACAAGCACATGCTGAGCTGTATTCATGGCTTATGTTTGTTGCTACCGGCATTGGACCGTATTGTGGGCAAGCTGTTCACTTCAAACACTTTGCTCCAGAGCCAAAAGAATATGCGGTCAATCGCTATGACTTTGAAGCATGGCGTCACTGGTTATTAATTGAAGAGCGCCTATCTAAACAGCCTTATATGCTCAGTGAATACAGTATTGTGGATATGTCTGTTTGGGGCTGGGCTAGGGTAATTCCTTTTGTATTGGGCGAAGGTGCTTGGGAAAAGTTGCCTAGTGTGAAGCGATTGTTAGATGAAATTAACGCCAAGCCAAGCGCTCAGGCTGTTGAAGCTATTAAGACTAAATTTACTTTCAAGACAGAAGTTGATGAAGAGTCCAGAAAGAATCTTTTTCCAAGTAATGAGCGGCTCAAGAAATAAAAATCAAGGAGATATTTAGATGCCATTTGTCAGAATCGATTTAAGTAAAAAACATCCAGAAGGTTTTGCCCAACAAGTAGGCGAAATTGTTTATCAAGTGATGACGGCGCATATTAATGTGCCTAAAGATGATAAGTTTCAAGTTATTACTAAGCACGAAAGTCAAGAGCTAATCGCACCTAAAAGTTATCTAGGCATTGAGTATTCTGAAGACATTATTTTTATTCAGGTGACTTTAAATGAGGGTAGAACTACTGAGCTGAAAAAAAAGTTCTACAAAGCCATATGTGAAGGCTTGGTTGAAAGACTTAAAGTTAGACCTCAAGACATTGTCATCAATTTGATTGAGGTGAATAAAGAAAACTGGTCATTTGGTAATGGTGAGATGCAATACGCCCCCAAAGATTAGCTATTCTAGGGCCTAGTAGTCTCATATATCCTCACATAGAATCGGTTTACGATACGATATTTACATCAATTTAATAGGGACCGAAAATGAAACTAGCAAAATGGCTTGGGCTGGGTTTGTCGATCAGTTTTTTTATGGCCCACTTTGCGTTCGCGCAGACGCAGACTGACGAGTTGCGACCAAAACGTACGGTACTTCAAAAATCGGATGTGGGTAGCACCGGAAGAGAGGCCACTTTGCAGATTGTTGAGTTTCCAGCTGGCGCCGCTGAAGTTCCTCATACCCATCCTGGCGAATTAGTGGGCTATATATTAGAGGGTTCTGTAGATTTAATGGTTGAAGGAAAACCGATGGCCTCTTTGAAAGAAGGCGATGGTTTTATTATTGAAGGCGGTAAAGTGCATGCTGCAAAGAATACGGCTAAAGGAATCACCAAATTATTGGCAACCGTGATCTTGGAAAAAGGTAAGCCAACTTCGGCCCCTGCCAAATAAGACTTAGTCAGAAATCTTAGATTATCTCCAGCATGAAGCGTTCTTTAAAAGGGTGCTACTCAATCAAGTTATCTCTGCCTAGCCTTCCCTTAACTAAGTCAATCCCATATTTAATAACGGCCACAAACAATATTGAGCCTGCAATATCTCCGCAGAACATGGCAATGAAATGATTCCAACTGCCAGAATCTAGACCCATTATCACAAACCAAAGTTGATGTAGGCCTGAACTCAGGAATGAATATGCAACGATTATCACCAAGAGCTGTCCTAATGAAATGTTACTAAGATCGGGCTGAACTTTGAGGTTGCGAATGACAAAGTGCCTACCTAGTAGAGGCGCTACTCCGCAAATAATCGCAATACCAACTGTAGAAGTTATACCGTATTCATAAAAACCAATGTAGTTAATTAAGAGTGAAGCAATGGCTAGGCCAATAGCGCCAGAGTAATCTAATATTAGAGTGATAAAAATACGAATGCCTGCAGGGAGAAAAATCCAATTAACCCCCCTGGCATCTTCAAGTGGTGCCGTGATGGCTTGATTGAAATAAAAGAATGCCATATACAGAGCGGCGCTAAGGATGATTTCGAAGAGAAATTGGCTAGAAGCCTTGAAAATAGACATTAAATGATTATGAATTTAATTAGTGCATAGCATAGTGGTGTTTACCCTTCGGGGGGGGTAGAATTGAGATTATGATAGCTATTAACCCTTCAGCCTATATTCGTTTTTTAAATTGCTTAGATGGCCTTGATCATATGAATCCAGGCAAGAAACTAGATGCAACCGAAGAGCAACTTCTGAACAAGATTACCTTGGCTGCCACTCAAGGCAAGGAGCTTTTGGTGGGCGATTTAATTTCCTTAAGTGAGCTAGGCTCACAAGCGACGCTCCACGGACGTATTAAGAATTTAGTCGCCATGGGTTATGTAAAGCTCAATGAAGATAAGACTGATGGGCGCAAAAAATTTGTGATTCCTACGACAAAAGCGATTAAGCATTATGAGCATTTATCTGCCTGTCTAGAAAAAGCTCTAAAGAGTGGTTAAGCTGGATTAGAGATCCTTGGCTCTCGCTGATTCCGATCCGGGTTACCAAGAACTCAATAATGCCCCGCTTTATGCGGGGCATTATCTTTTGGTCTGGCAGGATTGATGGTCATCGATTAGGATGGTATGGCTGACTTGCAAAATGACAAAATTTTTATGAATCGTATTAATCGAACCATTACTACATGCATTATTTTACTGAGCAGTCTTTGTATTGCTCAGCAAGTAATGGCTGCTCTGGCAAATGATTTGCAGGATGGTCAGCATGTGCTGTTAATGAGGCACGCCGATGCTCCTGGCTATGGAGATCCTACTGGGTATGTCATTGGCCAGTGTTCCACTCAGCGTAACTTAGATGATTACGGTAAAAGACAAGCTAAGGCAATAGGGGTGTGGTTAGCTAGCCAAGGTATTCAAAAGGCAGACGTGTTTAGCAGTCCATGGTGCAGATGTTTGGATACAGCAACCCTTCTTAATAAAGGTCCAATAAAAATTGAACCATCACTCGGCTCATTTTTTGACAATATGAGCCTAGAAAAGAAGCAAACCAAAGAATTGGAGGAGCTCATTAAAAGCGAGCTGTCTAGGCAATCTAAGGCGCCACTCATTCTGGTAACACACCATGTCAATATTCAGGCCTTCACTGGCAAAGTAGTTGGGGTGGGTGATATGGTTTTGGTGAAGGTGAATAAAAACGGAGAACATCTTTCCCATGCGATTTATCCCAGTCCCAAGCCCTGAGGACAGAGTTTGATACCGTCCACCCTTAAATAAATGAATTAATAAGACTACTTTGAAAGAGGTCTTTTTTGATTTAATGGTATTTTTGTGAGAATCAGGCAAGATCTAGCTTGCAGCAATATAAACAAAAGGAGACAGGTAATGATTAAAGGGATTTCTTTAACAATGGGCGCGCTTGCTGTTATGTCTTTGGTGGCTTGCCAATCCATGGAGCATGGAACCGGCCAAAAAGCATCGGCCACCCTGGATTCACGTTCTGGATCAAATACAAAAGGTACGGTTAACTTTGTTTGGCAAGGACATGATGTTTTGGTAACCGGGAACTTTTCCGGATTAAAGCCAAATGCTGAGCAAGGATTTCATGTTCATGAAAAAGGAGATTGCTCTGCTCCTGATGCAACCAGTGCAGGCGGACACTTTAATCCAGACACAAAGTCACATGGTATGCCTGGAAGCGGCTCAAATCATGCTGGAGATATGCCAAATATTAAATCGGACGCCAATGGCAATGCAGTGTATTCGGCAAAGTTAAGTGGGTTTGCAGTTAATAGTGGTCCTACTGGAATATTGGGAAGATCAGTTGTTGTTCATCGCGACCCTGATGATTACAAATCACAGCCAGCGGGTAACTCAGGCCCCAGAATTGCCTGCGGTCTAATTAAGTAAGGTAGAGCATTCAAGGCTTCGATCGATTCTGCTTGGAGCCGCTAAGAAACACTAAAGCCACCCTCTGAACTGACCCCCAAAAGTTGGACGCTATGTCCAACCAAGGGGGTTTTGTTTTATGAGCAAGTACAGCAAGCAGTTCAAGCTAAAGGTGGTTAAAGAGTTTCTAAAGTTTGGCGGTCTTAAGCGGGTAGG